>DXAV01000026.1 GCA_019116805.1 Candidatus Bacteroides merdavium
CGTCTACCAATTCCGCCATCTCTCCAGACCTTTCAATCTTTCAAAGAACCAATTACAAAACCTAGTGCCCAGAACAGGACTCGAACCTGCATGCCTCTCGACACACGCACCTGAAACGTGCGCGTCTACCAATTCCGCCACCTGGGCATTGGGGTTGTTGCAATTATTTCAATGGAGCGGAAAACGAGACTCGAACTCGCGACCCCAACCTTGGCAAGGTTGTGCTCTACCAACTGAGCTATTTCCGCGTTTGCGGTTGCAAAGGTAGATATTTTCCTTAAACCTGCAAACATTCCAGCGACTTTTTTTGCCAAAGAATTTCAGACCGACAGGCAGTTTTTTGATTATCAGCTCATTCTGTCACGATAATCTTCGTAAGAAAAACGCTTGAAGACCTTAGCTTCACCCTTTTGCGTCCACATGCCGATGGCGGGATGGTGGATACCGTTGAACATGTTGGTCTTAACAGTGGTGTAGTGTATCATGTCTTCGAAGACAATCCGCTCTCCCACCTGTAGCTCGTGGTCGAAACTCCAGTAGCCCATATAATCTCCGCTCAGACAGGAATTGCCGCCCAGGCGATAGACATGCGTTCCTTCCTGCCCCATTTGTGCGCCGCGTACAACAGGCTGATAAGGCATTTCCAGGCAGTCGGGCATGTGGCAGGTGAAGCTTACGTTCAGAATAGCGGTGCGGATGCCACGGTTCTCCACGATGTCCACCACCTCGGACGTCAGCACACCCGTCTGCCACGTAAAGGCCGAGCCTGGTTCAAGGATGATGCGCAGATGCGGATAACGCTTTCTGAGACCCTGCAGCAGGCCGATGAGGTGCTCCACGTCGTAGTCCTTGCGGGTCATCAAGTGACCGCCGCCCAAGTTGAGCCACTTCAGCTGGGGGAACCAACGGGCAAATTTCTCTTCCAGATGCACCAGCGTGCGCTCCAGCTCGTAGGACGACGACTCGCAATGGCAATGGCAGTGAAAGCCTTCGATACCTTGCGGCAAGCGGTCGGGCAGCTGCTCGGCCATCACGCCGAAGCGGGTGCCGGGAGCGCAGGGATTGTAGAGCTCGGTCTCCACCTCCGAATACTCGGGGTTCACGCGGATGCCGCAGGAAATGTCGCTCACCTCTGCCTCCACCATCGGATAGAAACGGTGGAACTGTGACAGGGAGTTGAACGTGATGTGGCTGCTGCAACGCATGATTTCGGGGAAGTCGGCTTCTGTATAGGCCGGCGAATAAGTGTGCGCCCGGCTTCCGAACTCCTCGAGCGCCAGACGCGCCTCATAGACGGAGCTGGCCGTGGAGTGTTCGATGTACTCACGGAAGATGGGAAACGAACGCCACATGGCAAACGACTTGAAAGCGAGGATGATTTCCACACCGGCACGGTCGGCCACGCTCTTGATGAGCGTCAGGTTCTTGCGCAACAACTCTTCTTCCATGATGTAGCAAGGAGAAGGAAAAAGGGTAAAGTCTATCATGTATCTGTCTTTATTTATTGTTCTTACAAATTGTTTATATCACTGATATTCAACTCATTCGTTCATCTCATTCGGAAGCGGACTTCCGCTGCCCGGAATCAGGCAATGTTCTGCCTCAAAGAAAGCAATGTTTCGGGGCAAAGAAAGCAATGTTTTCCCTCGAAAGAAGCAATGCTTTTCTACGGCTCATCCGATGACCTTGAAGCGAGCAAAGCGCAGGAGCAGCTGTTTCTCGCCCGCATGTTCAAAGCGGATGGTGGCCTTGGCGTTGTCGCCCGCACCTTCCACCCGCAACACCTCGCCGCGGCCGAAGCGTTCGTGCTCGATCAGTTGCCCTGCCTGCAGGCCTTCCCCACCCGACGGAGCCGGAGCAGCACCCGTCACGGTTTCCACCCGCTTCAGCTTGCGGGGCACGGTGGGAGCGATGAGCGGTTCGCGCGAGAATTTCCGTTCGCCTGCGGGCGATGAAGCCGATGTGCCATACTGGGGACGCTCGGCGGAATGGAACAGGTCGTCCGACGAACGGCGGAAGCGTTCGGCCCCCTCGTCCACCCGCCGGCCCAACAGGGAGTTCTGCGGCAGGCTCAGGTAGCGGACGTCGATGTCGTGCAGGAAGCGGCTGGGACTGCTGAACTCGGTCTTGCCGTAGCGCATGCGCGTCTTGGCATACGACAGGAAGCAATGCTCCTCGGCCCGAGTGATGGCCACGTAGAACAAGCGGCGCTCCTCCTCGAGGGCACGGGGCGAGTCACCTGCCATGGAGCTGGGAAAAAGGTTCTCCTCCAACCCCACCACGAAGACGTTGCGGAACTCCAACCCCTTGGCCGAGTGGACGGTCATCAGCGTTATCTTCTCGCCGTCATCGTCTTTGTCCGAGTCCTGGTCGGTGAGCAGCGACACTTCGGAGAGGAAGTCACCTAGTGCGATGCGTTCGTTGCCCTCCTCCAGCCGCTCGGCGCAGAAGTCCTTCAGGCCGTTCATCAGTTCCTCGATGTTCTCCTTTCGGCTGAGGTTTTCAGGCGAATTGTCCTGACAGACGTCGTTGATAATGCCTGCCTGCCGCACGATGTCCTCGCCCAGCTCGCTGGCATTCTTCCGCCCCAAGTCTTCCATAAAGGAAGCTATCAGGTCGCGGAAGCCCTGAAGCTTGCCCGCCGTGCCCTTGTTGAAGTTCAGGCCGTAGGTCAGCGGCTCGCAGAGAACGGTCCACAGGCTGACGTTGTTCACCGTAGCCGCGGCCACAATCTTGCCCACCGTCGTGTCGCCGATGCCGCGGGCCGGATAGTTGATGATGCGCTTAAAGGCCTCCTCGTCGTTGGGATTGGCCACAAGGCGGAAGTAGGCTATCACGTCCTTGATTTCCTTGCGCTGGTAGAAGGACAAACCACCGTAGATGCGGTAGGGCATGTTGCGCTTGCGCATGGCCTCCTCGAAGATGCGGCTCTGGGCATTGGTACGGTAGAGCACGGCAAAGTCGGCATATCCACAGCCCGACTGACGGCGCAGGGCGGCTATCTTGTTCACCACCATCTCGCCCTCCTCCACGTCGCTGTAGGCCTGGAGGACGCCGATGGGTTCGCCAAGGTCTTTCTCGGAAAACACATCCTTGTGTATCTGCCGCTGGTTCTTGCTGATCAGGCTGTTAGCGGCGGACACGATGGTCTGTGTGGAGCGGTAGTTCTGCTCCAGCTTGAAGACGCGTGTGCCGGGATAGGTCTTGGTGAAGTAAAGAATATTGTCGATGTCGGCCCCGCGGAAGGAGTAGATGCTCTGCGCGTCGTCGCCCACCACGCAGACGTGCTGGTGGTTCTTGGCCAGCTGGAGCACGATGCTGTGCTGGGCCACGTTCGTGTCCTGATACTCGTCCACCAGGATATAGCGGAACTGCTCCTGGTAGCGGGCCAGCACGTCGGGATGATCGCGGAAGAGCAGGAAGGTATAGAACAGCAGGTCGTCGAAGTCCATCGCGTCGGCCTGGCGGCAACGTTCCCAGTAGCGGCGATAGACGTCGCGCAGGGCGGGCACCTTGGCCGCGCAGTCGTACTCATAGGCTTCCTTGTTGCGGGCATAGTCGGCAGGCGACACGAGGTGGTTCTTCGCGTTGGAGATGCGCGACTGGATCAGCCCCGGCTTGTACACCTTTTCGTCGAGCTGCATCTCCTTGACGATGGAGCGTATCAGGCTCTTGCTGTCGGCCGTGTCATAGATGGTGAACTGATGCGTAAAGCCCAGCACATCAGCCTCGGCATGTAGGATGCGCAGGAAGAGGCTGTGGAAAGTTCCCATCCACAACCAGCGCGCCCGTTCGGAACCCACCTGCCGTCCGATGCGCGTCTTCATCTCGCGTGCCGCCTTGTTCGTAAAGGTCAGGGCCAGGATGTTCCACGGCTGGTAACCGTTCTCCAGCAGCCAGGCTATCTTGTAGGTCAGCACGCGGGTCTTTCCCGAGCCCGCCCCCGCTATCACCAGCGAGGGGCCGTCGTTGTAGAGCACAGCGGCCCGCTGGCTCTCGTTCAGTTCGTTGATATAGTCGGACATCATCAGTCTGTTTTTTCCTTATTATATAATGCGATGCAAAGATATAAAAAGGTAAGGGCAGAGACAAATCGGAAAGATAGTTTTCGTTTTACTATGTCACGTCTTGTTCTGCCCTCAAAAGTGCGATGCCTACCCGGTTCAATCCTGTTGTTTTGTCTTCGCAACAACAATTTCTCTCACGCAAATATCCTGCGGCATATTATAGGCAAACAGAACACAATCCGCAATTTTTCCTACATCAAGTCCGCCGTCAATCGTATCTTTCCAGTCGTTGTAATTATCCTTTATACCTTGATCAGAAGTATGGCTCAACAACGGAGTCTCAACAACCCCAGGTGCAATGACAATGAAACGGACGTTACTGTTGGCCACTTCCTTACGCATGCTTTCCGTAATGGCATGAACGGCATATTGGGTACCACAATAGACAGAATGCTGGTCAAAAGTCTTTCGTCCGGCTATCGAACTGATGTTCAAAATCGTTCCTCCATTGCGTGCAAGCATGTCCGCCAATACGGCTTTTGTTCCCGTCAGTATCCCTTTTACATTGACATCAATCATTCTTTCCCACTCTTCGAAGTCTTGTTTGTCAGGATATCCCAGCAGCATCAGTCCTGCACAGTTTATCAAAAGGTCCACTTTACCATAGACAGCTTCTGCTTCTCTGATTGCAGCCTCCATTCCTTTGACATCTGTAACATCAACCGAACGGCACATCGTATTTGGCAGTCCCAACTCTTCCATTATACCATTTCTTCTCGCCAACATAAGTACCGGATGCCCCTGCTCCGAAAAACGTTTGGCAAGTTCCATACCTATACCGGAACTTGCACCTGTAACAACTACTAATTTCTTCATAAATAAAATCTTTAAAAATTTGCCCAAAGGTAACATACTGTACGTAATTATAAAATACATGATAAATTACACATATACTGATAAATTTATTCATATCTTGATTCAAAACGGATTATAAATTATCTTTGCCAATCCAATTTCAAAAAAGACTGTTTATGTACAAAAGAAAACTACCTTTAGACCTGTCATGCGGCATCCGAATAACCATGAGTGTCATCGGTTCGAAATGGAAACCTTGCATCATAGATTCGCTACGTGAGTCCCCCAAAAGGCCTAGCCAGATTCATCGCGAAATACCCGAAGCCGTTTCCCGTGTCCTCGACCAGAACCTAAGGGAACTTGAAGAACACGGGATCGTAAAAAAACAATCTATCCCGAATTACCCCCGCGCAGCGAATATAAGCTCACTGAATTGGAGAAAAGCCTTCTGCCCGTCATCGACTTTATGGATGATTGGGGAGAATCTCACAGAATTCAGTTCGAATGTCTGAATACTTGACTCAGCAGACATCACACACGAACATTTCCCCCGCCAAAGTGTTGTTATTACAAAGCATTCTTCCTATATTTGTACTACAGAGAGGAAAAAGGCAACTTTTTAATCATAAACAGATATGACACTCATTACACTAATAACAAGCATTATGATGTTCAACATGCCCACACTTCCGTATGCCCACAACGCATTGGAACCTGTAATCAGTCAGGCTACCATTGACTTCCACTACGGGAAGCATCTACAAACCTATGTAAACAACCTGAACAACCTCGTGTCGGGCACGGCTTTCGAAGGAAAGACGCTCGAAGAAATCGTGGCCACCGCCCCCGAAGGTCCCATGTTCAACAACGCCGGACAGGTACTGAACCACACGTTCTACTTCCTCCAGTTCGCCCCCGTCCCAGCCCGCCACGAACCCGAAGGCCCTCTGGCCGACGCCATCCGCCGCGACTTCGGCAGCTTCGACAACTTCAAGAAAGAGTTCACGGCAGCCGCCACCGGCCTCTTCGGCTCCGGATGGGCCTGGCTCTCGGCCGACAAGGAAGGTAAACTGCACATCACAAAGGAAGCCAACGGCAGCAATCCGCTCCGTGCGGGCCTCACGCCCCTGCTCACCTTCGACGTATGGGAGCATGCCTATTATCTGGACTATCAGAACCGCCGTGCCGACCATCTGCAGGCATTGTGGAACATCATCGACTGGTCCACGATAGAAAAACGACTGAAATAACCTCTTCTATCCGCCTAAATCATAATCCATTCGATAAGATCATAATCTTAGTAAAGCCATTATCAAGACAGGCTAACAATAAAGCCTTATACGAGCGAATAGCAAAATCAATACAGACTGGCAGCAAAAGCCATGCAGATTGAGAACAAGAATTGCATAAGCAGATAACAAAAAAACGGGGATGCGCCTATAGCGCATCCCCGTTTCAATTTATATCAGTTCCTAAATTAATCCTCTATCGCAGCTTGTGCGGCAGCCAGACGTGCGATGGGCACGCGGAACGGTGAGCAGCTCACGTAGTTCAAACCTACCCTGTGGCAGAACTTCACGGACGAAGGTTCACCACCGTGCTCGCCACAAATACCACATTTCAAGTCCGGACGGATAGCTCGGCCCTTTTCGGTAGCCATCTGAACCAACTGACCCACACCATTCTGATCAAGAACCTGGAACGGGTCAACCTTCAGAATCTTCTTCTCCAAATATACCGGCAAGAAGGAAGCAATGTCGTCACGTGAATAACCGAACGTCATCTGCGTCAAGTCGTTCGTTCCAAATGAGAAGAACTCGGCAGACGAAGCGATACGGTTAGCTGTCAAGGCTGCACGCGGCACTTCAATCATCGTACCGACCTTGAACTCAATGCTGTCACCCATTTCCTCAAACAGCTTAGCTGCCTCGGCACGGATTACCTTCTCTTGTTCCTTGAACTCATAGAGAATACCCGTCAACGGCACCATAATTTCAGGATGCGTTTCCACGCCTTCCTTCTTCAACTCGAGAGCGGCGCCCAAGATAGCGCGGGTCTGCATTTGAGTGATCTCGGGATACGTATTACCCAGACGGCAACCACGGTGTCCCAGCATCGGATTGTGTTCGCAAAGAGCCTCTACACGCTGTTGGATATATTGCAGGCTAACCCCCATGGCATCAGCCATGTCTTGCTGTCCCTTCAGGTCGTGGGGTACGAACTCGTGCAAGGGTGGGTCGAGCAAGCGGACAGTGACAGGATAACCGGCCATTGCTTTAAAGATCCCCTTGAAGTCGGCCTGCTGATAAGGCAGAATTTTCTGCAGGGCCTTACGACGCCCTTCAGCATCTTCAGCCAAAATCATCTCACGCATAGCCTTAATCTTCTCGCCTTCGAAGAACATATGTTCTGTGCGACAAAGACCAATACCTACAGCACCAAAGTTACGAGCTACAGTAGCATCGTGAGGCGTATCAGCGTTGGTACGTACTTTCAGGCGGGCATACTTATCAGCCAAAGTCATCAGTTCAGCAAAGTCACCGGAAAGTTCAGCAGCCTTTGTTTCCACTTTACCTTTATAAACTTCACCCGTACTACCATTCAGAGAGATGAAATCACCTTCTTTCAGTATAACACCGTCCACTTCAATAGTACGTGCTTTATAGTCGATATTCAACGCACCTGCACCCGACACACAGCATTTACCCATACCACGAGCCACTACAGCTGCGTGAGAAGTCATACCACCACGAGCTGTCAAAATTCCTTCAGCCACAGCCATACCGGCCAAATCTTCGGGAGACGTTTCGATACGGACCATTACGACACGCTTTCCAGCAGCACGCCATTCAGCTGCATCGTCGGCAAAGAAAACGATCTGTCCACAAGCGGCACCCGGAGAAGCAGGCAAACCACGCGTTAACACCTTAGCTTGTTTCAAAGCAGACTTGTCGAATACTGGATGAAGCAACTCATCCAATTTGTTAGGCTCGCAACGTTTCAAAGCAGTCTTCTCATCAATCATACCCTGACGGAGCAAATCCATAGCAATCTTCACCATAGCAGCACCCGTACGTTTTCCGTTACGAGTCTGAAGGAACCAAAGTTTACCTTCCTGTACGGTGAACTCCATATCTTGCATATCACGATAGTGATTTTCCAACTTAGTCTGCAAAGCATCCAGTTCCTTATAAATTTCAGGCATAGCTTCTTCCATAGATGGATACTTGGTAGCACGCTCCTCTTCACTGATACCAGCCAACTCAGCCCAACGTTGTGAACCTATTTTAGTTATCTGCTGAGGTGTACGAATACCGGCTACCACATCCTCACCCTGTGCATTAATCAAATATTCACCGTTGAACAAATCTTCACCTGTAGCGGCATCACGGCTAAAACATACGCCTGTTGCTGATGTGTCACCCATGTTACCAAATACCATAGCTTGTACACTTACAGCAGTACCCCACTCATCAGGAATACCTTCCATCTTACGGTATAGAATGGCACGTTCGTTCATCCATGAATTGAATACAGCGCAGATAGCACCCCACAATTGTTCGTAAGCACTGGTCGGAAAATCCTTGCCCGTACGTTCTTTCACGGCAATCTTAAAGCGTTTCACTAATTCCTTCAAATCATCCACTTCCAACTCATTATCCAGCCTCACGCCCTTAGCGTGCTTCACGTCTTCTATGATAGCTTCAAAAGGATCTATGTCTTCCTTATTGGTTGGTTTCATACCCAATACTACATCTCCATACATCTGCACAAAACGACGATAGGAATCCCACGCAAAACGGGGATTGCCCGTCTTTCGTGCCAAACCTTCTACAACCTCATCATTCAAGCCTAAATTGAGAATAGTATCCATCATACCTGGCATAGAAGCGCGAGCTCCCGAACGGACAGAAACCAACAACGGATTTTCAACATCACCGAACTTGGAACGCATCAATGTTTCTACATGTGCAACGGCTTTTTCCACTTCTTCTTTTAGCAGAGCCACAATCTTGTCCTGCCCCATTTCATAATATTCAGTACAAACTTCTGTAGTAATGGTAAAGCCCGGAGGAACCGGCACTCCAATCAAATTCATTTCAGCCAAGTTAGCGCCTTTTCCGCCCAATAGGTTTCTCATGTCGGCCTTGCCTTCTGCATGGCCATTTCCAAAGGTATAAACTCTTTTTTTATCCATAATATTAAAAAGGTTTTTGATTGTGATTTTCATTTAGTGTGCGCAAAGCTAAATATATTTCACAGACTATAAAACTTTTTAGAAAGAAATTTTAGCGAAAAATGCAATTTCGACATTACAAATCTTTAATATTTCCGCAAATCTCCAATATTTAAGGAAAATTCCGTATTTTTGCACCAAATTTAATTAGATTGGTGTAAAAGTGGCAAGAAAAAGAAAAGAGCTTCCCCTATTGGAGAAAGTAACAATTACAGACGTGGCTGCTGAAGGAAAAGCCATTGCAAAGGTCAATGACCTAGTCATCTTCGTACCATATGTCGTTCCTGGCGATGTGGTCGATTTACAAATAAAACGAAAAAAAAATCATTATGCGGAAGCAGAAGCGGTAAAATTTCACGAATACTCACCGACCAGAGCAGTCCCTTTCTGCCAGCACTACGGCGTATGTGGTGGCTGCAAATGGCAAGTACTCCCCTACCCTGAACAAATCAAATACAAGCAAAAGCAGGTGACGGACAACCTGATACGCATCGGGAAAGTGGAACTTCCGGAAATTTCGTCTATTTTGGGTTCGGACAAAACAGAATTTTATCGCAACAAATTGGAATATACTTTCTCCAATAAACGGTGGCTCACTTCAGAAGAGGTGGAAAAGGACATCGTGTACGATCAGATGAATGCTGTAGGCTTCCACATTCCCAACTCCTTTGACAAAGTGCTAGCTATTGAGAAATGTTGGCTACAGGATGACATATCGAACCGTATCCGCAACGCCATACGCGACTATGCCTACGAACACAACTATACGTTTAATAATATCCGCACACACGAAGGCATGCTTCGCAACCTAATCGTGCGCACGTCATCAACGGGTGAACTGATGGTGATACTGGTGTGCCGCATCGAGCACGACGAAGAAATGAACTTATTCAAGACACTACTCCAATACGTGTCTGACACATTCCCCGAAATCACCTCCTTGTTATATATTGTGAACAACAAAGTGAACGACACCATCACTGACCTTGACGTGATGACTTTCAAGGGCAAAGACCACATCTTTGAAGAAATGGAAGGATTACGATTCAAGGTAGGCCCCAAGTCGTTCTATCAAACAAATTCAGAGCAGGCTTACAAGCTCTACAAAGTTACGCGCGAATTTGCCGGACTGACTGGTAACGAATTGGTATATGATCTCTATACAGGAACAGGGACCATAGCCAATTTCGTATCTCGGCAGGCTTGTCGAGTAATCGGCATCGAATACGTACCCGAAGCCATTGAAGATGCCAAGGTGAATTCTGAAATTAACGGCATCGATAATACACTCTTCTTTGCCGGCGACATGAAGGACATCTTGACAGAGGATTTCATCAGCCAATATGGACAACCCGATGTCATTATCACCGATCCTCCGCGTGCAGGAATGCATCCTGACGTAATCAATGTCATTCTGGGAGCGCACCCTCAACGTATCGTTTACGTGAGTTGCAACCCTGCCACTCAGGCACGAGACCTGCAACTGCTCGACGTAAAGTACCGTGTCAAAGCCGTACAACCCGTTGACATGTTCCCCCACACCCATCATGTAGAGAATGTCGTACTACTTGAACTGAAAGAATAATCCGCTTCATAAACCTCGTAAATACCACACTTCCCGTGACAAAAGAAAAGATAACCGCAAGAGCCCGTGCCCAATACACGGATTATATGGTAAAAGAGCCGATGGAACTGATGAAGTTTCTGTCCACCAAGATGCCCCAGGCCAGCCGCACCAAATTGAAATCGCTGCTGAGCAAACGCATCGTATTCGTTGACAACGTCATCACCACCCAATACAACTTTCCTCTGCAACCCGGCATGAAAGTACAGATCAGCCGCGACAAAAACAATCGGGAATTTCACAACAAGTTACTGAAGATTGTGTACGAAGATGCCTACCTCATCGTCATCGAAAAGATGCAGGGCTTACTATCAGTCAGCACCGAACGACAGAAGGAGCGTACGGCCTGCACCATCCTGAATGAATATCTGAAGCGTTCAGGGCGGAACAACCGTGCTTATGTCGTCCATCGCCTCGACCGCGACACGTCCGGATTAATGATGTTCGCCAAAGACGAAAAGACTCAGCACACGTTACGTGACAACTGGCACGAAATTGTCTATGACCGCCGTTACGTGGCTGTTGTAGCTGGTGACATGGAAAAGAACCAAGGTATCGTCCACTCCTGGCTTACAGACCGCACTCTATATGTTCATTCCAGTCAGTCGGACGATGGTGGCAAGGAAGCCATCACCCATTACCACACTATCAAACGTGCCAACGGTTTCTCACTCGTTGAGCTCCACCTAGAAACCGGTCGAAAGAACCAAATACGCGTACACATGCAAGACCTGGGACATCCCGTTGTAGGCGACGGACGTTATGGTTTCGAGGACTTAAATCCCATTGGACGCTTGGCTCTACATGCTTTCAAACTCTGTTTTTACCACCCTATCACTGGAGAGAAGATGCAATTTGAAACACCTTATCCGTCCGATTTCAAGAAACTACTGATAAAATAAAAGATCCGATATTGAAAGAATTAAGGGTGTGCTCCTATTAAAAGGAAACGCCTTTTAGGCGCAATAAACTTTTAATGCAGGCACACCCGTAACCATACTATTTCCCGCCACGACAATTTTATCGGCTGTTTTTCAGCCGATAAAATAAAAATGTCCGCAAGAAAATATTTTTGTTTTAACATTCCGGTTCATTAGTGTCCAATAAAAATGGACGAGTTAAAAATTTAATCAAATAGTCCT
>DXAV01000027.1 GCA_019116805.1 Candidatus Bacteroides merdavium
AGGCCATCCGTAAGGCGTATGACTTCTATCAGATTACCTATAAGAATGGAAAGGTGAGCGGTTTGCCCATCTTTATGGTGCGCCAGGCCGAAGCCTACGAACGCATGATACCCGGTTGGGACAAGGACATGTTTACCAAGCTGGGCATGGAGATGAATAATTATTTCAACCTGATGAAGCGTATTGCCATTGCTTATCTGAATGCCGAGAGCGACACACAACGTGATGAACTACGGCAGAAGTTCCTGGCCATGTACGATCATATTACAGACCAGGGAGTGGCCTATGGAAGCTGTTGGGGTAATATCCACCATTACGGTTATAGCATGCGTGGTCTCTACGTGGCCTACTTCTTGATGAAGGACGTGTTGCGTGAGGTCGGTAAACTGGCCGAAGCCGAACGTACGTTGCGCTGGTATGCCATTACCAACGAAGTCTATCCCATGCCTGCGGTGAACGGCATCGACATCGATTCCTTCAATACCCAGACGCAGGGACGTATTGCCAGCATCCTTATCATGGAAGATTCACCCGAGAAGGTGCAGTACCTGCGTTCCTTCTCCCGTTGGCTCGACTACGGCTGTCGTCCGTCCGAGGGACTGATGGGTTCTTTCAAGAGAGACGGTGCCTGTTTCCACCATTGTAACAATTATCCGGCTTATGCTGTGGGTGGGCTGGATGGTGCTACGAATATGATTTATCTGTTGAGCGGTACGCAGTTCCGTGTATCTGAACTGGCACATGAAACGGTGAAGAAAGTGCTGCTCACGATGCGTTTTTATTGTAATACTCGCCAATGGGCGCTCTCTATGTCGGGCCGTCATCCCAATGGTAAGGGACAACTTATCCCCGTACAATATGCCATGATGGCTCTTGCCGGTACGCCCGACGGCAAGCAAGCCTACGATGCCGATATGGCTGCTGCTTACCTTCGCTTGATGGAATACACCAGTCGGGTGAACGAAAGTGCTCCTGATTACCTGCCTCGTACGTCGAGCAAAAAGGAACTGCAGCTGAAACAGGAACTGGAAACGCAGGGCTTCCGTCCAGAGGTTGATCCGCAAGGTAATTTGGCTTTAGGCTATGGATGTGTCAGCGTGCAGCGTCGAGACAATTGGGCAGCTGTGGTACGTGGCCATTCTCGTTACCTTTGGGCAGCTGAACATTATTTGGATGCCAACTTCTATGGTCGCTACCTGGCTCACGGCAGTATGCAGATCTTGACGGGAAAACCCGATGAAATGGTAACTTTCACGACTAGTGGCTGGCAGGAAGCAGGTTTCGACTGGAATCGCATACCGGGTGTCACCAGCATCCATTTGCCTTTCGATCAGTTGCGTGCCAACGTTTTGAATGTAGATATCTATTCGGGCATGGAAGAAATGCTTTATTCTGACGAAACCTTTGCCGGTGGACTCTCACAGAACGGTGAAAACGGCAATTTCGGTATGAAATTGCACGAACATGACAAGTATAACGGCTCTTTGCGTGTCCGTAAATCTTACCACTTCCTGAACGGGACCATCGTTTGCCTTGGTTCGGACATTGAGAATGCAAATACGGACTATCCCACGGAGACCACTGTCTTTCAGTTGGCGGCCACTACTCCTGAGTTCCGAAAGTATTGGGAAACTTATCAGAGCAATGGTACAACCTATCTCGATCCCAATGGTGTGGGATATTATTTACCGAAAACAACGGTGAAATGGGCTAAATTTGAGAAGAACTTCCCGCAGACCACTGTAGGCGAACGCAGTGTGAAGCCAACAAAGGGTGATTGGGTATCGCTCACCTTACAGCACGGCTTGGCACCGAAAGGCGCTTCTTACGAATATGTCGTTCTGCCTCGTACCGCTGCTGATGCCTTGGAGCGATATGCCCGCAAGCCTGATTATAAGGTACTCCAGCAGGATCGTAATGCCCACATCGTGCGTACGACTGACGGCATATTGACTTCCTATGTTCTTTTTGAAACACCTCAAGCTTTGCCCAAGGATGGATTGGTACAGGCGGCTGACACTTCCTGCCTCGTCATGGTGCGTCAGGAAGGCAGCAAAGTACGGCTCACCGTGGCCCAACCCGACTTGGCTCTCTATAGCGGCCCCAGCGATGAAGCTTTTGACGAACAGGGCAAGCGTAAGGAGCGCAGTATCTATTCCCGTCCGTGGATAAAGAACAAGAGTGCCGAAATACCGCTGACCGTTACCCTGAAAGGGTATTGGCAAGTGGAGGAGACTCCTTTCTGCAAGGTTATTTCCGCAGACAAGAAACAGACGGTGCTTCGCTTCGTCTGCAAGGATGCCGCCAGCTTTGAGGTAGATTTGAAACGTTGAGATCGGGTCGGTAAGGATATAGGGCTTAACTGATAAAAACCTGTAAGATTACTTGTTCGTTTGGTAATCTTACAGGTTTTTTCTATATTTGTTGAAATAATGTTTAACCCTAATCTTATGAAATTAAAATCACTGCTTTTGATGTGTCTGTTGGGACTGTCTTCCTCTTGTAGTCAGACCCGGCAAGACGCAGAACTATTTGTAAAGCATGTACAATTTCCCGAGCATGCGACGTTGGAGCAAAAAGTGTCGATGGCTGCCCGTCTGGTGCCTTCTCCCCAGCAGTTGGAGTGGCAACAGATGGAACTGACGGCCTTTTTGCATTTTGGTATCAATACCTTTACTGACAGAGAGTGGGGCGATGGTAAGGAAGATCCGGCCTTATTCAATCCCACCGATCTGGATGCCGAACAATGGGTTCGCGAGTTGAAGGAAGCCGGTTTCAAGATGGTATTGCTGACGGCCAAACATCACGACGGGTTCTGCCTGTGGCCTACCAAGACCACAAAACATTCGGTTGCTTCTTCTCCCTGGAAGGATGGAAAGGGCGACGTGGTGAAGGAACTGCGTGACGCCTGTACGAAGTATGACATGAAGTTTGGTGTGTATCTCTCTCCCTGGGATCGTAACGCCGAATGTTACGGTGACTCTCCCCGCTACAACGAATTCTTTATCGAACAGCTCACTGAGCTGTTGACCAACTATGGCGAAGTGCACGAAGTGTGGTTCGACGGTGCCAATGGCGAAGGTCCCAACGGCAAGAAGCAGGTTTACGATTGGGATGCTTTCTACAAGACCATCCAGCGCCTGCAACCCAAGGCTGTGATGGCCATCATGGGCGATGACGTCCGCTGGGTGGGTAACGAACGTGGTCTCGGGCGTGAGACGGAGTGGAGTGCCACCGTGCTGGCTCCGGGTATCTATGCCCGTTCGGCGGAAAGCAAGCAGCGGTTGGGTATCGATAACAAGTCGCAGGATTTGGGAAGCCGCGAGATGCTGAAGAATGCGACCGAGCTGTTCTGGTATCCTTCGGAAGTCGATGTGTCCATCCGTCCGGGGTGGTTCTGGCATGAGAACGAGAACGGTAAGGTGAAGAGCCTGAAGCACCTGGCCGATATCTATTTCCAGTCGGTTGGTTATAACTCCGTGTTGCTGCTGAACATTCCGCCTGACCGTCGCGGTCGTATTCATGAAGCCGACGTGGCCCGTCTGAAGGAGTTTGCGGCCTATCGTCAGCAGGTGTTTGCCGACAATCGCGTCAAGAAGGGGCAGAAAATGTGGGATGCCGCCTCGGGCGACCAGCGGGAATATGAGCTGAAGCCCTCGTCGAAAATCAATGTGGTACTTCTGCAGGAAGACATTGCCCGCGGACAGCGTGTGGAGAGCTTCCGTGTGGAGGCCCGTGTAGAAGGGCAGTGGCAACTGTTGGGCGAAGGTACGACGGTAGGCTACAAGCGCATGCTCCGTTTCCCCATGGTAGAGGCCGAGGCCTTGCGGATAACCATTGGAAGCGCCCGTCTTGAGGCACACATCAGCAACGTGGCTGCCTACTATGCTCCCGATGTAGAAGAACAGCAGGCGGCCTCCAAGTGGAACGACCTGCCCCGCGACTCCTGGAAGAAAGTGTCTGCCCGGCCACTTGTCATTGACCTGGGTAAGGAAGTGAGCTTGAAAGGCTTTACCTATGCTCCCCTCAACGAGCAGGCCAAGCCGACCATGGCCTACCGCTATACATTCTATGTCAGCCTGGACGGAAAAGAATGGACCAAAGTGCCTGCCAGCGGTGAGTTCAGCAACATCATGCACAATCCGTTGCCGCAGACCGTCAAGTTTGCCCAGTCTCAGAAGGCCCGTTTCATCAAGCTTGATGCTACCACACCCGATGCTTCGGCAGCTGTGGTAGAGATGGAAGAAATGGGCGTATCCTTAAATTGATTGATAATAATATAGTAAATAAATAAGTGCGATGAAAAAAATCTTAGTAAGTTTAGCGTGTATCTTCGTATGGGCCATAGGCGTGGCCTGTGCGCAGGTCAACTTTGCCAAGGACAAGCTATACAATATAGCGCCGGCCGGGCAAAAAGGAAAAGTGATCGGTTACAAGGCGGGTGGCGGAGAAGCCCTGCTTGTGAAACAACGTGCAGGCGACCAGCTACAGCAATGGGCCCTCAGCAATCTGTCGGGTAGTTTTCGTATCCTCAATCCATTCGAGAACAAGGCTGTCCACAACAAGGCCGGACAGACGGTGGGCATTACGGAGAACAACGGCTCGGACGAGTCGCAGTTGTGGATTGTCCGCGAGAACGGGAAGTATGTACAGATATTCCCCTCCAACAGTCCCGACCTGATTATGGTTTGCAACAAGTCCGGCCAGCTGGCCCTGGTAGCAAAAGACGGACTGAAGGACGAGAAGGAAACATTCTTCTCCATCGAAGTCAGCCCGATGCCGATGCCCGAAGGCATGGCTGAACAGGTGGTACAGCGTTCGCGCACCTATTGGGAAGACGAAACCCGCTTTGAAGAGAACAAGGAAGTAGGTCACGCCACCTACCTGCCCTACGCCAGCGAGGCCGAAATGACGGCCGATGCCGAATATTACCGCACGCCGTGGGTCGATAACCACAGTTCGCGTTACCTGTTGCTGAACGGCGACTGGGTTTTCCACTTTGTACCTGAACCCTCGCAACGCCCGTTGAACTTCTACAAGGAAGACTTCGACGTGTCGGGCTGGGAAACCATCCCCGTGCCATCCAACTGGGAGATGCAGGGTTACGACCGTCCCATCTATGCCAATGTGGAATATCCGCACGCCAATACGCCTCCCTACATCGATGCCCGCAAGGGTTTCAACGACGGCGGCAAGAACTACGGCATCAACCCCGTGGGTTCCTACGTGCGCTTCTTCGACCTGCCGAAGGGCTGGGAGAGCCGTCGCACCTTCATCCACTTCGGAGGTATCTACAGTGCCGCACTGGTCTATCTGAACGGTAAATACGTGGGCTATACGCAGGGAGCCAACAATGTGGCCGAATTCGACCTGACTCCATACCTGCGTACGGGCCGCAACCGCCTGGCCGTACAGGTATTCCGCTGGAGCGACGGTTCCTATCTGGAGTGTCAGGACATGTTCCGCATGAGCGGTATCTTCCGCGACGTCTGTCTGTACAGCACTCCGAAGGTCAGCGTACGCGACCATTACATCACCTCCCGCCTCGATGCGCAGGCCGGATACAAGGCCGGTGAGCTCTCCGTTGCCCTGAAACTCGACAACCGCGACGGACTGAACGGCAAGAAAGACATAGCCCTCCGCCTGCTGGCTCCTGACGGCTCATTGGTAGCTGAAAAGGAACTCACTGTTTCGTTCACTGAAAAAGACCGCGAAGTGGAGACGAAAGCATTGTTTTCTTCGTTGAAGGACTTACTGCTTTGGACGGCCGAGACGCCGAACCTCTACACACTGCACGTCATCCAGCGTGAGGGAGGCAAGGATGAGATGGCCTTCTCTACGAAATATGGATTCAGGGATATTGAAATACGTGGTTCGCTGGTATATATCAACGGTCAGCGTGTGTTCTTCAAGGGTACGAACCGTCACGATACGCATCCTCTCTACGGCCGTGCCGTGCCTGTAGAGTCGATGCTGCGTGATGTGTTGCTGATGAAACAGAACAACATCAATACCATCCGTACGTCCCACTATCCGAACGCGGCCAAGATGTACGCCATGTTCGACTACTTCGGACTCTATACCATGGATGAGGCCGACCTTGAGAATCATGCCAACCAGTCCATCAGCGACATGCCGTCGTGGATTCCCTCCTTTGTGGACCGCATCGACCGCATGGTGCTGCGCGACCGCAACCATCCGTCTGTCATCTTCTGGAGCTTGGGCAACGAAGCCGGAGGTGGCAGCAATTTCCAGGCCTGTTACGATGCGGCCCGCCGTCTGGACAGCCGTCCCATCCACTACGAAGGAACGCGCGACGGAAAAGAATTTGGTGGCAACCGCTTCAGCGACCTCTATTCGAAGATGTATCCGGGCATGCGGTGGATGGACAAGTATGTCAACTCGTTCGACAAACCGATGTTCATCTGCGAATACGCTCATGCCATGGGTAATGCCATCGGTAATCTGAAGGAATACTGGCAGAGCATCGAAAGCAGTTCGTCGACCATTGGCGGCGCCATTTGGGACTGGGTGGACCAGGCCATCTACGAGCCTCATGAAATAAAGAAAGGTATTTACCGCCTGCACACGGGTTATGACTTCCCTGGCCCTCATCAGGGTAACTTCTGTTCCAACGGTATTGTTCCTGCTACGCGCGACGAGTCACCGAAGCTGAAGGAAGTGAAGGCTGTATATCAGTATGTGCATTTCGGTTTCCTGGGCATGGATGTGAAGAAAGATGAGGCCAGCGTACTGCTGAAGAATACCTACGACTTCCTGCCGCTCGACGGTTTCTACCTGCGCTGGCAGGTCGTGAAGGACGGTGTGGCTCTGGCGGCCGACAGCATGATGTTGGACCGCGTAATGCCCGACGACTCTTTGGCCGTAACACTGAAACTGAACACCCTCAAGCTGCGCCAGGCACAGAAGGCAGGCGAGGAAGTGATGCTCAACCTCCAGGTATGCAAGAAAGAAGCTGCTCCCTGGGCACCGGCAGGCCATGTGGTGGCACAGCAGCAATACACGTTGCTGGAGCGTGACCCGCTGCCCGCACTCTCGACCAAGGGCGGCCGCAAGCTGGCCTTACAGGTGGAAGAGACAGAAAGCACCGTCCGCGTGAAGAACGCCAACGTAGAAGCCGTGTTCAACCGCAAGAACGGCCAGATGATGTCGCTGGTGATGAACGGCCAGGCCGTTGTCAGCGAAGGTCAGGGCTTTGTCTATGACAACCATCGCTGGATAGAGAACGACAAGTTTACCCGTACAGAGAACGGACTTGAGGCCGAAGGCGAATGCACGGTGACGGAAGACGGTGCGAAAGTTGTAGTGAAGACCGTCCGTAAGGGTTCGCTCTGCGACACGCAGATTACCTACACCTTTGCCCCCGACGGTACGATGGATATGGACGCCGTGTTCCAGCCTCATACGGCCGACTTGCGCCGTTGCGGCCTGGTGTGTGGCATCAACCCCTCGCTGAGCCAGGTGGACTACTACGCCTACGGTCCGTGGGAGAACTACAACGACCGCAAGGACGGTTGCATGGTGGGCCGCTATACGACGACCGTGGACGATATGGCCGAGAAGTATGTCAAGCCGCAGTCTATGGGCAACCGTGAAGGCCTGCGCGAACTGAAGCTGACCGACGCTTCGGGCAAGGGTGTCTGCATCCGTACGGAAGGCAACGTTTCCTTCTCGGCTCTGCGCTACACCGACGAGGACCTGATGAAGGGACAGCACATGTGGGAACTGACAGCCCGTCCGTACATCGTGCTCCATCTGGATGCCGTTATGCGCGGTGTGGGTAACGCCAGCTGCGGCAGCGATGTCGACACGCTCCCCATCTATCGTGTATCTCAGGAGGAACATTCCTACAAGCTGAGATTCACTCCTTGTCTGTAAAGATATAATAAACGTTCAGGCACGGACTGCATGGCCCTTTGAGGCTGTGCACTCCGTGCCTGAATGTTGTCTGCAACCTGTATTCAGGGCTTCAACAAATTGTTGACAGCTTGTTGATAAGCTTCCAGACGCGTCGCCTTGTGGATGGCTTTGCGGGCCTTGCGGTCGGCGTCGGGCAGCAGATATTCCCAGAAACTCTTCATCTTCATCAGCAGTTGTTGGTCGCCGCCTTCCAGCTGGTCGGCGTAGCGGCAGAACACGTCGGTGTGCATCTGCCTGATCCGCTCCCTTTTCTCATCTTCCGTCAGGGACTTCCTCTGCGTATATTCCAGTGCCAGTGCCGGATTGGCCAATAGTCCTCGGCCGATGACTGCGCCTGCCAGCCGCGGAAACTCCTGGCGGATGCGGTCGATGTCGTCCGTCGTCAGCAGGTCGCCGTTGTAGAAGAGCGGCTTCTCACAGCTTTCGTAGAATGTTCGGAATCCCTCCATATCCACCATACCCTTGTATTGCTGCTTGCCCAG
The DNA here is from genome assembly GCA_019116805.1 of Candidatus Bacteroides merdavium. Taxonomy (GTDB): domain Bacteria; phylum Bacteroidota; class Bacteroidia; order Bacteroidales; family Bacteroidaceae; genus Bacteroides; species Bacteroides merdavium. The sequence continues at coordinate 8,424 of DXAV01000027.1, forward strand.
GCGTGGGTGCATGATGATGTCTGCCAGCGGCAGGCGGTTGAGAAGCGGTAGCAGAGCCAGACATTCGTCGGGCCGTTCCCATCCTAAACGTAGCTTGACGGACAGACGTATTTGCGGAAACTTCTCGCAAAGGGTTGTCAGCAGCTGTTCCACTTCGTCGGGATAGGGCAGCATGCCCGCTCCGTTGTGCCGTTTGGCCAGCATGGGGAAGGGGCAGCCCAGGTTGACGTCGGCCTCCTGCCAGCCCTTGTCGGAGAAAAGCGACAGGATGCGTTCCCCTTTTTCTGCGTCGGAGGCAATGAGCTGGGGGACGAGCCGCAGGCCTCGGTTATTGTCGGGCTCCACGTCGCGCACGTCCTTCCGTCGGATTTCGCCATGCTCCACCCGCACGAAGGGGGAATAGTAGCATTCCACACCGCCGAAGCATCGGGCGTGCGCCTGGCGGTAGGCGGCGTCGGTATATCCCTGCAGGGGGGAGAAACGGAGGTTGAATGGGTCTTGCATACGTTCTTGTTTTCTGCAAATGTAGGGATATTATCGGGGTTTTGCAAGCAGGGTGGCAGAAGCATCCCCGCTTCCCTTGTATTCCGTCAAACGTTTACCCTGCTTAAAGCGATCGTTTAAGCTGGGCAAAGCGACGGTTTAAGCTGGGTAAAGCAATGGTTTAAGCTGGGTAAACGGATGCTTTGAGCTGGGTAAATATCCATTCTCCCACGTAGTATGCTCTTGTCTATTCGATGTGTTTTACTTGATTTTTTATTGAAAGTCGTTATCTGTAACTGTATTTAACGTGAGTTCGATATAAGAATAAATATAATTTATTGAAAAATAAGAACATAGCGGTAAAAGTATTAAATCTATAGTGTCCAATTATAACATTTAAACGATTACCACTATGTTCACAGAGTCTAAAATTACAGAGATTTATTGTATGGCAGATGATTTTTGCAAGGAATTTGCGTTACAACAGGAAAAATATATGATTGAAGATAAGAATACCAAGCATCGAAACAAACCAAACCGCATGAGCGATGCTGAAGTTATAGTGATTCTTATCCTGTTTCATTCCGGTGGTTTTCGTTGCTTCAAGCATTATTACAAGGAGTATATCTGCAAACATCTGAAATACCTGTTTCCGCATCAGGTGTCCTACAACCGTTTTGTTGAACTGGAAAAGGAAGTACTGCTTCCCCTGACCATTTTCATCAAGAAAGTCCTGTTAGGAACCTGTACCGGCATCAGTTTTGTTGATTCCACTCCCTTACGTGTTTGCCGTAATCAGAGGATATTGATTCATAAGACAT
>DXAV01000028.1 GCA_019116805.1 Candidatus Bacteroides merdavium
GGATTTTCAGTCCTTTGCTCTACCAACTGAGCTATGACACCATCATTTTGGTTTGCGGTTGCAAAGGTAGTGAAAGTTTTGGATTTTGCAAGCGGTCGGGGAATAAAAAACACTGGCTGAGGCTTATCTGCCTTATAGCCAGTGTTTAATGAATAGAATATTTTTTATTTTTCCTCTTCGGAAGTTTCTTCTTCGGCTGAATAGGTGGCATTACCTCCATCTTTCAGTGGGTTCCATCCTTGTGCCTTCAGCTCGAACTCCTGGCCGTCGCGGGTGATAAGGGCACAACCCAGCTCGGCTTTGGTGATGTGACCAATCAGTTTGACACCCTCCATGTTGGCCACCTTTTCGTGATCGGCGATGGGCACAGTGAACAGAAGTTCGTAGTCCTCGCCACCGTTCAAGGCGCAGGTCGTGAGGTTCATGTTGAACTCTTCAGCCATAACAGCCGTCTGATAGTCGATAGGGATGTGCTCTTCATAAACGCGACACCCCACTTTGCTTTGCGAACAGATGTGCATCAGTTCGGACGAAAGACCGTCGGAGATGTCCATCATGGCTGTGGGTTGTACACCCGCCTTACGCAACTGCTCTACAATGTCTTTGCGAGCTTCGGGCTTGAGCTGGCGTTCCAGCAGATATTCCTTGCCAGCAAAGTCGGGTTGCATGTCCTTGTCTCCGCCTTTCAGCACGGCTTTCTCGCGCTCCAGCAGCTGAAGGCCCATGTAGGCGGCACCCAAATCACCGCTGACACATATCAGGTCGGTTTCCTTGGCTCCATTTCGATAGACGGTCTTGCCCTTTTCGCCTTCACCAATGCAGGTAATGCTGATGGTGAGGCCCGTGTAGGATGAGCAAGTATCACCACCCACAATGTCCACGTCGTAGGCTTCACAAGCCAGGCGAATGCCGGCGTACAATTCTTCCATGTCTTCGATACAGAAGCGTTTGGACAGGCCCAGCGAGACGGTAATCTGCTTGGGCGTGCCGTTCATGGCGTAGATGTCGGAGAAGTTGACCACGGCGGCCTTGTAGCCCAGGTGCTTCAAGGGGACGTATGTCAGGTCGAAGTGTACGCCTTCGAGCAGGAGGTCGGTGGTGACCAGTACTTCCTTGTCGGCAGGGTAGGAGAGTACGGCGGCATCGTCGCCGATGCCGTAACGGGTTGACTTATGTTTGGGTTCTATGCCTTCGGTGAGGCGGTCTATCAAGCCGAACTCACCGATTGTTGCTATTTCAGTTCTCATTCAGTCGTATCTCGTTTTTTAAGCTTGGTTTATCAGTTCACGCATGATGGCGGTCATGCGGGGTTGGGCGGCGTCTGCAGCTTTCTGCACTTCTTCGTGGGAAACTTCTACGATTTTGCCTTCCACGCCCAAGTCAGTGATGATGGAGATACCCAATACTTTAATCCCACAATGGTTGGCCACGATGACTTCGGGCACGGTGGACATGCCGACGGCATCAGCACCAAGGATGTTGAAGAGCTTGTATTCGGCAGGTGTCTCGAATGTGGGGCCTTGGGTACCCAGATAGACGCCATGCTGCACTTTGATGCCTTTTTCGGCGGCAATAGCATCAGCTTTACGAATGAGCTCCTTGTCATACGCCTCACTCATGTCCGGGAAGCGGGGGCCGTAGGGGATGTTCTTGCCACGCAGGGGGTGTTCAGGGAAGTAGTTGATGTGGTCGGTGATAATCATCAGGTCACCGATTTCGAAGGCTGGATTCGTGCCGCCGCTGGCATTAGATACAAAGAGAGTCTTGATGCCCAGTTCGCGCATGACGCGGACGGGGAAGGTCACTTCCTTCATTGAATAGCCTTCGTAGTAGTGGAAACGACCCTGCATGGCCATGATGTCCTTATTGCCCAGTTTGCCGAAGATGAGTTTGCCACTATGGCCCTCGACCGTCGAAACGGGGAAATTAGGGATATCCTCATACTTGATTTCGTATTTTTCGGTGATTTCGCCGGCCAGATTGCCTAGTCCGGTTCCTAAAATAATAGCTGTCTCAGGTTGCGTGTGCATCTTACTTTTGAGGTAAGCTGCCGTTTCTTGAATTTTTTCTAACATAGCCGATAATGTTTTGGTTAAAGGATTCTTGTTGGTTCAGCAGAAACTCTATTTCAATAGGAATAACATAGATATAGGATTTTAGTTCATTACTCAATGACGGATGTTCCTTCAGGCGGGCAGCATCTTTTTCAGTTGTAATGATGAGCCGTCTGTATCCCTGCATTCGAGCAAATTCTTTTTCGATGAGTTGCAGGTCTTTGGCACTGAAGTTGTGGTGGTCGGCGAACGGGAGCAATTTTACTTGCTTGGCGTATAAGTTTACTTCTTCCACCAAAGGCTGGGGCGAAGCGATGCCTGTCACCAGCAGGACATGTTCCTCGCCGCTCAGTGCGTTGGAAACATTGTCGCTTCCGATAACCTCAGGAAACAGGGGAGTAGGAACTCCGTAGCGTATTTGCGTGAAGTAGAGCTGCTGATAGGGATACAGGTTGACCTGCTTGGCGGTGATGTTGAAGTCTATCGGTTTGATGTCCGCAGGACATTTGGTGACGATGACAATCTGTGCGCGGTTCTTGCTTGAGGCGGGTTCGCGCAGACGGCCGGCGGGCAACAGAGCGTCTTCAGTAAACAGACGGTTATAGTCGGTGAGCAGGATATTCAAGCCGGCTTTCACATAGCGGTGTTGGAAAGCGTCGTCCAGCAGAATGGCGTCAACGGGCGGGTTGTCCAAATGTTGGAGTTGGTTGATACCGTGGCAACGGTTGGCATCGACGGCGATACGTGCCTGGGGATATTTCTTCTTCATCTGATAGGGTTCGTCGCCTATCTGCGATGCGTTACTGCCCGTATCTGCCAGAATATAGCCTTTTGTTTTGCGCTTGTATCCCCGGCTCAGGACAGCTACATTCAATCCTTCCTGTTGCAACAAGCGGATGAGATATTCCGTGTGGGGGGTCTTGCCCGTGCCGCCCACGGTCAGGTTCCCGATACAGATGACAGGGATGTCAAAGCTCCTCGAGTGGAGGAATCTCCAGTCGAAGAGCTTGTTGCGGAGCCATACTCCCCCTCCGTAGAGCCACGAGAAGGGGAGAAGCCAGCGGTTTATCGAGACGGAACGTTCTGTCATCTGCGAAAGTCTGGTTTATTGTACATTCAGTTCGAAAGGCAGGCGGGCCTGGATGCGATCGCATTTGTCGAAGTTCTCCAGGAAGCTGAACTGACGGTAGAGCTCACCTGCTTTGCCGCTCAGGAAGCGTGATTTCAGGTAAGTGCCTGGATTGGTCTCCAGCAGCATTTCCAGGAAGGTTTGCTTGGCCGGATAGGACACTATCGTATAGGAGTCGATGCCCGCTTTCTGACAAGCTATCTCCAGGGCACGATCCAATCCGCCCAGCTCATCGACGAGGCCGAGTCCCTTGGCCGTACTTCCCGTCCATACACGTCCTTGGGCTATCTTGTCCAGTTCGTCCTTGGCGATGCCGCGTCCTTCCGAACAACGGGTCAGGAAGAGTTCATAGCCTTGGTTTACCATGTTTTGCATCAATGCCTGCTCGCCTGGGTTCAGGGCTCGTCCTGTCGCTCCGAAGTCGGCGTATTCGTTGGTTTTCACCACGTCAAAATCAAGTCCTATCTTGTCCGTCAGTCCCTTCACGTTGGGGTACATGCCGAAGATGCCGATGGAGCCTGTCAGAGTGGTAGGTTGGGCTACAATCGTGTCGGCGTTGCACGCCATGTAGTATCCGCCCGAAGCGGCATATTCGCCCATGGACACGATGACGGGCTTTTCTTTCTTCAGCTGGCTGACGGCATACCACAACTGCTCTGAGCCATAGGCGCTTCCGCCGGGTGAGTTGACGCGGAGTACGACGGCTTTGACATCGTCGTCTTCCTGCAGGCGGCGGAGGTCGCGGATGACCTTGGAGGGGATGATGGTGGGTTGGTCGCTGAACGAGGAGCTCTCATAATCGATGATTTCGCCGCTGGCATAATAGACGGCCACAATGTTGCCGCTCTTGTCCTTGGGTACGTTCTTGCGGACGTTGATCATATCCTGCAGGCCCAGAAGGGGCAGGCGGTCGTCCTTGTCGATGCCGGCTAGGGGCTTCAGGTAGTCGCGGATGTCATTCTTATACATTAAGGTGTCCACCAGACCGTACTTGACGGCTTCTTCCGAAGGCTGGAGAGTCATCATCTGGTCGGCATATTGGTTCAGCTTGTCTTCGCTGACATTGCGGGTAGCAGATACGGCTGAGGTTATCTCTCCCCAAACGGACTGGAGGTAGGCCGTCACCTGTTCGCGGTTGGCGGGGCTCATCTCGGTGGCAATGAAGGGCTCGACGGCCGACTTGTAGGTGCCTACCTTGAAAATCTGCATCTCCACGCCTATCTTTTCCAGCAGATCCTTGTAGAAGACGGGGGTTGAGGCGAGGCCGCGCCAGTCGAGAGAACCTTTCGGGTTCATCAATACCTTGTCGGCTGCTGTGGCCAGGTAGTACAGGTTCTGTTGGTAGTTGTCGGCATAAGCTACGACGAACTTACCGCTTTGCTTGAAATCGAGCAGAGCGTTGCGTATTTCCTCAATGGCGGCATAGCCGGCGGTCAGGTAGTCCAGTTGGAGGTAGATGCCTTTGATGTCTTCGTTTTCCTTGGCTTTGCGAATGGAAGACAGGATGTCGTCCAAGCCATATATCTGATAGTCTTCGCTGAACAGGGCCTCATAAGGTATTGACTGGCTTCTCTCCCTCAGTTCGCCTTTCAGTTCCAGCATCATGACGGAGTTTTTGCTTACTTGCGTTTCGGCTTCCGACGAGGCGATGGCACTGAAGAATATCAGGATGCCTGCAAAAAACAAGACGATGAACGACAGGATGATGCCGGTCACGGTGGCAAAGGTGAATTTAAAGAAATCTTTCATATTTGTTGTTACGTTTTATATGCTAACTTTTTCAAGTTAACAAAGATAAATAATAAGGTTGATATTTACCTTATCTGTCGCCATCTTTTTTCTTTTGTCACAAGAAACTGGCTTTTTTGTCTGAAGATACGTCTTGTTTGGGGGAGTTTGGGCAGAGTGTGTAGCTCTTCAGTGGCCTTTTGGCGGTAAAAGGCCGTTTTGTCGGGAGGAAAACAATGTTTTCTTTCCAAGAACGCATTGCTTTCCTTGTGCGGAGTAAAAGAATAAAGTCGTATCTTTGCACGCGAAAAAATGAAAGTTTGTTGTGAATTTGATTATTGACATAGGGAATACGATGGCTAAGATAGCCCTCTTCGAGGGGACGGAGCTGCTGGAGGTGTCCTATGACTCCAACCGTACGCTGGCTTCGTTGCCTGAGGTCTGTAGTCGCTATCCCGTCGGACAGGCCATTGTGGCTACGGTCATTGACCTGACCGATGAGGTTGAAGCCCGCCTGGCCGAGCTTCCCTGTCCCTTGTTGAGGCTTGGAGCCGATACGCCTCTGCCTCTTGAAAACCTGTATGAAACGCCCCGTACGCTGGGGTACGACCGCATGGCCGCCGTGGTGGGGGCCGCCGACCGCTTTCCTGGCAGGGATGTGCTGGTGATAGACGCGGGCACTTGTATCACATATGAGTTTGTAGATGCCGCCGGCCGTTATCATGGCGGAAACATTTCGCCCGGCTTGCAGATGCGTTTCAAGGCCTTGAACCACTTTACGGGGCGTCTGCCTCTTGTGGAAGCCGAAGGACGCCTGCTGCCGATGGGGAAAGATACGGAAACCGCCATCCGCGCAGGGGTGTTACGGGGCATTGAGTATGAAATGCAAGGTTATATCGGGGAGATGAGAACTAAATATCCTGAACTTTTGGTTTTTTTAACGGGGGGCGACGAATTTTCTTTTGATACAAACTTAAAAAGTATCATCTTTGCAGACAGATTTTTAGTGTTGAAAGGATTAAACCGAATTTTGATATACAATAATGATAAGATATAAGCTGACACTCTTGGCGCTTCTGCTCGGCCTGTTTGGCGGAGTAGCGACAGCCCAAAACAATACAAATTCACCATATACGAGGTATGGATTCGGGCATCTGGCAGACCAAGGGTCGAGTAATAGCAAGGCGATGGGCGGTGTGGCTTACGGCTTGCGCGACGGGAGTCAGGTGAACTTCGCCAATCCGGCGTCCTATACGGCGGTTGATTCTTTGACTTTCATTTTCGATGGAGCGGTTTCGTTGCAGAATACCAATTTCAGTGATGGTACCTTGAAACAGAATGCCAAAAACTCCAGTTTCGATTACATAACCATGCAGTTCCGATTGGCCCGCTGGTGTGGCATGAGCGTCGGCTTGCTGCCTTATTCGAATGTGGGTTATAGCATGGGAGAATATCGTGAAGATGTTGACAATTCTTCCAACTCCAGTTCAGTGACCTATTCGGGAGAAGGCGGTTTGCATCAGGCTTATGTGGGATTAGGCCTTAAAATATTTAAAAATCTTTCCGTTGGCGCAAATATTTCGTATCTTTGGGGAGATATTGCAAGGACGTCGGAACTGGGATTTCCCTCGGATGCGACTAAGTTCCCTTATGTGAGGACGGTGAATGCGGCCTGGAAAAGCTACAAACTTGATTTCGGTTTGCAATATACGCAGAAGTGGGGAAAGAAAAATGCATTGACGTTGGGTGCCGTGTTCTCTCCCAAACATGATTTGGGTGGTACGACTTCGATTGCTGAAACGGTGGGAAACTCGACAACGGGTGCCACTTACACCTCGCGCGACACTGTGGCTACATATGGCATTCCGATGTCCGTGGGTGCAGGTTTGGCTTATGTATATGACAACCGTCTGACCGTTGGTGCCGATTTCCTGTGGCAGGCGTGGGACAAGGTGGAATATATGAACAATGCGGATGCCTACTGCTCACGGATGCGTGTCGGAGTAGGAGCGGAATACATTCCGAATTTGATGGGGCGTAGTTACTTAGCTCATGTCAAGTATCGTGTGGGAGCTTATTATTCGCTTCCTTATTATAAGATAGGAAATGAGCGTGCCGCGAAAGAATTCGGAATCTCTGCCGGTTTTGGCTTGCCTATACCGCGTACCCGTTCTACGCTGAGCGTGACGGCTCAATATGCAAGGACGCAGGGGTCGAAAATCTCGTTTGTAGATGAAAATACGTTGAGGATTGTGATTGGCGTGACCTTCAATGAGCGCTGGTTCTACAAGTTTAAGGTAGATTAAGAGGAATAGACGAAAGAAATATAACAACTAAAAATTTGAATACAATGAAAATTAAGACGCTTGTAGCTGTATTGCTCCTCGCAGGTGGAGCGACCGGCGCTTACGCACAAAATGACTGTAAAGCCAACAGTAGTATTTCTCACGAAGCTGCTAAGGCGAAGAACTGGAAGGATGCCTATGCTCCCTGTATGGAAGTATTGAAGGATTGTCCGACACTGAGATTTTACACTTTTACAGATGCTGAGGATATTTTGGCTGGCTTGATGAAGCCTATCAAGGATCGCAACTCGGCTGAATACAAGAAGTATTTCGACGAGCTGATGTTTGTACACGATCAGAAAATGAAGTATATGCCCGAATTCGTGGCTAAAGGTACTAAGCTGACTTATTCGGTAGCTGGTGCATTAGGTCGTAAGGCTATTGATTATTTGACTTATGCTCCGAAACCAGATGTGAAGCAGGCATACGCTTGGTTGAAGGAATCAGTTGAAACAGACAAGGCTGATACGTGGAGTCCTATTTTTTATTATTTCATGGATGCTTCCATGCGCATCGTGAAGGCTGATGTTTCTCATACAGACCAGTTCTTCCAGGACTACCTCAATGTGGGCCAGTTTTTGAATGATGCACTTGCTGCCGAGACAAGTGCAGCCAAGAAAGACAATCTGGAGAAGATGAAACAAACAGTCGATGCTATCTTTATCAACAGTGGTGTAGCTGATTGTGAATCTCTTCAGAAAATTTATGGTCCTCAGGTAGAGGCCAATCAGGCAGACTCCGTTTTCTTGAAGAAGGCTATCAATGTATTGAAGATGATGAAGTGTACAGAAAGTGAAGCTTACTTCCAGGCGTCTTATTATATGTATAAGATTAATCCGACTGCCGATGCTGCTGTAGGTTGTGGTTATCAGGCATACAAGAAAGGGGATTATGAGACAGCTGTGAAATACTTTGACGAGGCTCTTGGTATGGAAACTGACAATGCCAAGAAGGCTGAAATGGCTTATGCTGCTGCTGGTGCTATGTTCCTTGCCAAGAAGTGGGCTCAAGTACGTAGTTATTGCTACAAAGCTCTTGGTTTCAACGAAAACTATGGCAATGCTTACATCCTGTTGGCTCAGGCCTACGGTTCAAATCCCCGTTGGAGTGATGAACCTGCTTTGAATAAGTGTACTTATTATGTAGTGCTCGATAAACTTCAGAGAGCAAAATCAGTTGACTCTTCTGTTACAGATCAGGCTAATGAACTGATTAAGACCTATTCTGCTCACCTGCCCGAAACCAAGGACCTTTTCATGTTGGGTTACAAGACTGGTGATCGTATCACCGTTGAAGGTTGGATTGGTGAGAGCACAACCATCAGATAAGGATTTATGTCTTCAAGACCTTTTCAAGTCGTAGAACATAAGATATTAAGCATAACCATTGCCATTACGGCAATGGTTATGCTTCTTTTATTTTCTTCTTGCTCGGGCCGTAAAAAAGAAATGGGTGCGGCCATCACCGAGCGCGATTCTTTGCCCGTGATGGATACGCGTGGCGTGACTACGCTGGTATCCGATTCGGGAGTTATTCGCTATCGCATCAATGCGGAGGAATGGAAAGTTTATGACCGCAAATCGCCTTCTTACTGGTCTTTTGAGAAAGGGGTGTACGTCGAAAAGTTTGATTCCTTGTTTCAGGTCGAAGCCAGTATTGAAGCGGATACGGCTTATTATTATGATAAACAGCGCTTGTGGAAACTGATGAGTAATGTACATATTCAGAACTTGAAGGGAGAAAAATTTGATACAGAACTCTTGTATTGGGATCAGAACAAGAAGAAAGTCTATTCTGATAAGGAGGTGCGTATTGAGCAGCCCGACCAAATTATTTATGCTGTAGGTTTTGAATCGGATGAGCAATTGAGCAAATATGTTTTCTTCAAGACAAATGGTATTTTTTATATAGATGAAGAAGACGGTACTGCTCCTGCAGATTCGTTGCAAACCGATACGGTCAATTGAATTCTGAGTTATGGGAATATTGATTTCTTTGCTAGTGACGATGGCTTTTTCTGCTTTTTTTTCGGGGATGGAAATAGCCTTCGTGTCTGTGGACAAGCTTCGTTTTGAGATGGAGAAAAAGCCGGGTGGGGCTTCTGCCGTGTTGTCTTATTTCTTCAGAAATCCCAATAATTTTATATCCACGATGTTGGTGGGTAATAATATTGCATTGGTCATCTATGGTATTTTGATGGCTCAGATTATTGAAGGCTATTTGCTGGCGGGGATTATTGATAACCATTTTCTGGAAGTCTTGATTCAGACGGTCATCTCAACGTTAATCATTCTTGTGACAGGTGAATTTCTTCCCAAGAATCTTTTTAAGATCAATCCAAATTTGATGTTGCGGATTTGTGCCTTTCCGTTGTTTGTCTGCTATGTGGTCCTCTTTCCTGTATCTAAATTCGCTTCGTGCCTTTCATTCCTTTGTTTGCGTTTGTTTGGAGTACGCGTCAATAAAGATGCTTCCGATAAGGCTTTTGGCAAGGTAGATTTGGACTATTTTGTCCAGTCAGGCATTGAAAATGCTGAGGATGAGAAGAATTTGGATGCGGAGGTGAAAATTTTTCAGAATGCACTCGACTTTTCGAATGTCAAGATACGGGATTGCATTGTTCCTCGTACTGAGATTGTTGCGATTAATATGGAGGATGCTCTCTCTCTTGAGGAACTTAAAAATTTGTTTGTTGAATCGGGGTTGTCTAAGATTATTGTGTATAAAAGTAATATAGACAATGTGGTGGGATATATCCATTCTTCCGAGATGTTTCGCAATCCGACAGATTGGCGTAACAATGTGAAGGAAATTCCTATTGTGCCCGAAACGATGCCTGCCCATAAATTAATGAAACTTTTTATGCAGCAGAAGAAGACGTTGGCAGTAGTGGTCGATGAGTTTGGAGGTACCTCAGGGATTGTTTCACTTGAAGACTTGGTAGAAGAAATATTTGGTGATATTGAGGACGAGCATGACAATACGTCTTATGTGTGTAGGCAGATTGCTGAGCATGAATATTTGTTGTCCGCCCGTCTCGAGATAGAAAAAGTGAACGAGACTTTTATGCTTGATTTGCCTGAGTCGGACGATTATTTGACAATAGGTGGCTTGATTTTAAGTAGTTATCAAAGCTTTCCTAATTTGAATGAAGTTGTTTCTATCGGAAAGTTTCAGTTTAAAATTATCAAGGTTACGGCTACAAAAATTGAGCTTGTGAAGTTGAAAGTGACCGAATAATTCTCATAATGCATAATTTTTCTTAGAATAAATGCATGCGTATTAGCATTTTTTGTATCTTCGTGCGCTAAAAATAGTTTGGCGTTGCAAAAAGAATAATAAACAAATAAATCAATTAATAAAAAATGGCAACATTACAAAACATTCGGTCTAAAGGACCTTTATTGGTGATTGCTGTGGGCTTGGCATTGTTCGCCTTCATCGCAGGTGATGCATGGAGAGTGTTGCAGCCGCATCAATCACAAGACGTAGGCGAGGTGAATGGAGAAGTACTTTCTGTTCAGGATTATCAGTCTTTAGTTGAGGAGTATTCAGAAGTGGTTAAGTTCTCAAGTGGTATGAATGCATTGTCAGACGATCAGCTGAATCAGTTGAGAGACGAAGTGTGGAGAACTTATGTTAACAACAAACTGATAGAAGCTGAAGCTGAAAAATTGGGTTTGACGGTTTCTAAGGAAGAAATCAAGTCCATTATTAATGAAGGTACGCATCCTCTTTTGGCTCAGACTCCTTTCCGTAATCCTCAGACTGGTGCTTTTGACAAGGATATGCTGATGAAGTTCTTGGCTGATTATGCCAAAATGAACAAGGGACAAATGCCCGCTCAGTATGCTGAGTATTATGAATCTATGTATAAGTTCTGGTCATTCATTGAAAAAACGCTTGTACAGACTCGTTTGCAGGAAAAGTATAGTACACTCATTGCAAAGTCTCTGCTCTCTAATCCGGTAGAGGCTCAGGCTGCTTTCGATGGTCGTGTTAATCAGATGGACCTGTTGCTGGCTGCCGTTCCTTATTCTACGGTTGCCGATTCTACCGTTAAAGTAACGGACGCAGAGTTGAAGGCTGCATACGACAAGAAGAAAGAGCAATATCGTCAGTATGTCGAAACACGTAATATCAAATATATAGATGTTCAGGTGACGGCCAGCGAGGAAGATAAGGCAGAGTTGCGTAAGGAAATGGATGAATATACCGCTCAACTTGCCGCTGCTACTGGAGAATATGCTTCTTTGGTTCGTTCGACTGGTTCAGAACAACCTTACGTTGATTTATATTATACGACAAGAGCTTTGCCCGCTGACGTTGTAGCTCGTTTGGACTCTGTGTCTGTTGGTGATGTCTTTGGTCCTTATTATAATGTGACAGACAATACGTTGAACTCTTTCAAGAAATTGGCGAAAGCTTCTTTGCCCGATTCTATTCAATATCGTCAGATACAGGTTGTAGGAGAAACAGCTGAGGCTGCTCAAACTTTGGCTGACAGTATCTATGGTGCAATTAAGAATGGAGCTGATTTTGCTGAATTGGCTAAAAAGTATGGACAGACAGGTGAACCTGTTTGGATTACTTCCGCTAATTATGAGGGAGCTCAGGTGGATGGCGACAACTTGAAGTACATTACAGCCGTTACAACAGCTGAAATAAACGAGTTGAAAAATGTTGCTTTGGCACAAGGTAATGTAATCCTGCAGGTAACAGCCAAGAAAGCCGTTAAGGATAAATATAAAGTAGCTGTTGTGAAGCGTACTATAGAATTCAGTAAGGAAACTTATAGCAAGGCTTACAATGATTTCAGCCAGTTTATAGCTTCCAATGGTACGTTGGAGAAACTCGTAGCCAATGCGGAAGATGCCGGCTACAGACTGCTTGATCGTGTTGATCTTTACAGCGCTGAACACAACATCGGTGGTGTTCGTGGCACGAAGGAAGCCTTGAGATGGGTATTCTCTGCAAAGCCGGGTGAAGTTTCTGGTTTATACGAATGTGGTGAAAGCGATCACATGATGGTTGTTGGTTTGGTTTCTGTAAATCCAGAAGGTTACCGTCCGTTGTCTGCCGTACACAATGAGCTGAGAATGGAACTGGTACGCGACAAGAAAGCTGAGAAAATTATGGCTGATATGAAAACTGCCAATGCGTCATCATTTGAGCAGTATAAGAGCCTGGCTGGAGCTGTTTCTGACTCTGTGAAGCATGTTACATTTGATGCTCCTGCGTTTGTTTCTGTATTGCGTAATAGCGAGCCGTTGGTTAGTTCATACGTGCCAGTAGGCGAAGTGAACAAACTGAGTGCTCCTATTAAAGGTAATTCGGGCGTGTTTGTACTCCAGCCTTATGCTAAGGATAAGCTCAACGAAACTTATGAAGAGGGTGCAGAAATTGAGAAACTGCAAGGTATGTACACTAACTTGGCGGTAAGACAGTTTATTAATGACCTCTATCTGAAAGCGGATGTCAAAGATGAGCGTTATTTGTTCTTCTGATAAATAGGAACTTCTTATAATTATGCAAGGGCTGCCCAAGAGCTTGGGTGGCTCTTGTTGTTTTTGTGCAACTTTATTTCTACCTTTGCAAAGATAATTCTTTAAAAAACTCGATATGCAGAAACTACCTCTTTTGGGAATGACCCTCTCGGAGTTGCAAGCCGTTGTAAAAAGCATGGGGATGCCTTCCTTTTCGGCCAAGCAGATTGCTTCTTGGCTGTACGACAAGAAAGTGGTTTCCATTGATGAGATGACCAATCTTTCCTTGAAGCATCGTGAATTGTTGAAGGAGGTGTATGAAGTTGGTACATGTGCTCCTGTGGATGCCATGCGTTCGGTGGATGGTACCGTGAAATACCTGTATCAGGTTGGTGACGGCCATTATGTGGAAGCCGTCTATATACCTGATGATGAAAGGGCAACCTTGTGTGTCTCTTCTCAAGTGGGGTGTAAGATGAGTTGTAAGTTCTGTATGACCGGCAAGCAGGGCTTTTCTGCCAATCTGACCGCCAATCAGATATTGAACCAAATCCATTCATTGCCTGAAAGAGAGAAGCTCACTAATGTGGTGATGATGGGGATGGGCGAGCCGCTTGATAATTTGGACGAAGTGTTGAAAGCACTGGAGATTATGACGGCTGCTTATGGTTATGCCTGGAGCCCCAAGCGGGTGACCCTTTCCACGGTTGGATTGCGGAAGGGCTTGAAGCGTTTCATTGAAGAGAGTGAATGTCATTTGGCTGTTAGCCTCCATTCTCCGTTGCCTTTGCAACGTAGGGAATTGATGCCTGCCGAAAAGGCTTTCTCTATTACTGAAATTGTAGATTTACTGCATGGCTATGATTTCAGTAAACAACGCCGTTTGTCGTTCGAATACATTGTTTTCAAGGGCGTAAATGATACTTTTCCTTATGCGAAAGAATTGTTGAAGTTGTTGCGTGGCTTGGATTGTCGTGTCAATCTAATTCGTTTTCACGCCATTCCTGGTGTGGATTTGGAGGGTGCGGACATGGAAACGATGGTTCGTTTTCGTGATTATTTGACATCACACGGTTTGTTCACGACCATACGTGCCTCGCGTGGAGAAGATATTTTTGCCGCATGTGGTATGTTGACCACGGCCAAGCAGGAAGCAGATAGCAAGAATTAATATAAATTATTAACTTCGGCATGGCAAATAAAGGCATTCTTTGTAGTTTTGTGAAACTTAAATGATGAAGATATGAAAAGATATTCGTTTTACTTCTGTATGCTTGTGGCATTGGTGATTTTCTCATCTTGTGGAGGCAAGAAAAGTGGAAAAGGATTGCTGACACCCACTTCTAGTGGCCGTGCATATGAGGTTTTGGTTGTTATAGATCAGCAGATGTGGGAGCGTCCTGCCGGGCGTGCTCTTTACAATGTTCTTGATTCAGATGTTCCCGGTTTACCCCAATCTGAGCGTTCTTTCAGAATAATGTACACTGATCCCACTCATTATGACGCTACTCTGAAGCTGATCCGTAACATTATTGTGGCCGATGTACGTGATATCTATACCCAGCCCAAGATGAAGTACAGCAAAGATGTTTATGCTTCTCCGCAGGCCATATTGACTATACAGGCGCCGGATGAAGAATCCTTCGCAGAACACGTGACCGAACATCGACAAGCCATAATCGATTTCTTTACCCGCGCTGAAATGAACCGTCAAATTACGGTACTGGAGACCAAACATAACAATTTTGTGTATAATGAAGTGAAAAAAATGTTCGGTTGTGAAGTCTGGGTACCTGGCGAACTGGTTTCTCATAAAGTTGGAGAAAATTTCTTGTGGGCAGGAACTAATGCCGCTACAGGCGATCAGAACTTCGTCATTTACTCTTTCCCCTATCGGGACAAGAATACGTTCACCAAAGAGTATTTTATGGAAAAACGTGATTCGGTGATGAAAGTGAATATTCCTGGTGCCCGAGAAGGAATGTATATGGCAACTGATACATTGCTGACGGATGTACGTCCCATTTCGGTACAAGATGCTTATGCGCTTGAGGCACGTGGTCTGTGGCGTATTAAAGGGGATTTTATGGGAGGTCCGTTTGTTTCCCATATGCGTTTGGATGAAAAGAATCAGCGCATTATCGTTTCTGAGATTTTTATTTATTCACCTGATAAGTTGAAACGGAATTTGGTACGCCAGATGGAAGCTTCTCTCTATACGTTGCGTTTACCTGCTAAGGTAGAGCAAATGGAAGCAGCTCAAAATGTAAAAACGTCCGAGGAAGTGGAAACGATTAATAAGAAAAACTGACAATGGAAGATAATAAGATAAGAGTTGGCATAACTCAAGGCGATATCAATGGTGTAGGTTATGAGGTCATTTTAAAGACATTTGCCGAATCGACAATGTTGGAATTGTGTACTCCCATTGTATATGGCTCTCCTAAAGTGGCAGCCTATCATCGTAAGGCTCTTGACTTACCGACGAATTTCAGTATTGTGGAGTCGGCAGAGAGTGCTGTTCCTGATCGTTTGAGTATTGTGAATTGTAGTGATGATGAAGTGAAAGTTGAATTTGCTAATCCGAGTGCAGAAGCTGGCCATGCAGCATTGGCTGCTTTGGAGAAAGCGGTCGAAGAGTATAAGAAAGGATTTATTGATGTGATAGTGACAGCTCCCATCAATAAGCACACTATTCAATCTAACGAATTTCATTTCCCTGGCCATACAGAGTACATTGAACAGACGTTGGGGGAAGGTGAAAAGGCCTTGATGATTTTGATGAAAAATGATTTTCGTGTGGCTCTTGTCACCGGACATATTCCTGTGAGTAAGATTGCTTCAACGATAACCAAAGACTTGATAAAGGAAAAGATACGGATATTCCATCGCTCATTGAAGTTGGATTTCGGTATTGGGGCGCCTCGTATTGCTGTGCTCTCTCTCAATCCTCATGCGGGTGATGAAGGCCTGTTGGGCACCGAGGAACAGGATGTTATTGTGCCGGCCATGACAGAAGCGGGCGAAGAAGGTATGCTTTGTTTCGGCCCTTTCCCTGTTGATGGTTTTATGGGAGCTGGTAGTTTCTCTCACTTTGACGGTATATTGGCCATGTATCATGACCAAGGTTTGGCTCCGTTCAAGGCTTTGGCAATGGACGAAGGTGTGAATTTCACGGCAGGACTTCCTGTGGTGCGTACGTCACCAGCTCATGGTACAGCCTATGATATAGCAGGGAAGGGTATTGCTTCCGGAGACTCTTTTAGACAGGCCATTTACGTAGCTATTGACGTATTTCGTAACCGTCAGCGTGAGAAACAGGCCCGTTCCAGTCCTCTTCGCAAACTGTATTATGAGAAACGTGATGATAGTGACAAATTGAAGTTGGATACAACAGAAGAAGACGTATAATATGGTAAAGGCAGAAATACAGCAAGTCAAGTTGCGCTTTGGCATTATTGGAAACAATGAAGCCTTGGTGCGTGGTATAGATATAGCCATGCAGGTGGCACCTACGGACTTGTCTGTACTGATTACCGGAGAGAGTGGCGTGGGAAAGGAAAGTTTTCCACAGATTATACATCAATATAGTCGTCGCAAGCACGGTCAATATATTGCTGTAAACTGTGGTGCCATTCCTGAAGGAACCATTGATTCGGAGCTTTTTGGGCATGAAAAAGGGGCTTTTACAGGTGCGATTAGTGAGCGAAAGGGCTATTTTGGTGAAGCGAATGGAGGAACAATTTTTTTAGACGAGGTCGGAGAATTGCCCCTTCCTACACAAGCTCGGTTGCTTCGTGTGCTCGAAAGCGGCGAATTTATTAAGGTGGGTTCGTCCAAGGTTGAAAAGACGGATGTCCGTATTGTTGCCGCAACCAATGTTAACCTGACGCAGGCTATTGCAGAAGGACGTTTTCGTGAAGACCTGTATTATCGTTTGAATACAGTGCCCATTCAAATACCTCCCTTACGCGAACGAGGTGAGGATGTTGTCTTGCTTTTCCGTAAGTTTGCTTCTGATTTTGCGGAAAAATATCACATGCCTCCTTTGCAACTGACCGAGGATGCTCGCCAGATGCTGGTTGCCTATTCCTGGCCGGGCAATGTACGCCAATTGAAGAATATTACCGAACAAATATCCATCATTGAGGCTAATCGGGAAATCAATGCAAGCATATTGAGAAACTATTTGCCAGAAAACAATGCACAGCGTTTACCAGCTTTGTTAGGAAGTAAAGAAAGTAAAGGATTTGGTAGTGAACGAGAAATCCTTTATCAAGTTTTGTTTGATATGCGTCAGGACGTAACGGAATTGAAAAAACTCGTACATGAGATTATGACCGAACGGGCGGCTTCTAATGTGGGAGGAACTAATATTTCTTCCTCTTACTATGTGCCGACTTCCCAATTGGTAACTCCAGCAACAGATGGGGCGAATGTTCCGACAATCATTCATCCTGCTGTGCAACCTACTGCTTCACATTCTTCGGCTGGTGATGATGATATTCAGGATACGGAAGAATATGTGGAAGAATCATTGGCTTTGGATGATGTGGAAAAGGATATGATACGCAAGGCGCTTGAGAAGCATCATGGAAAGCGAAAGAGTGCGGCTCAGGATTTGAATATATCCGAACGCACCTTGTATAGGAAAATTAAAGAATATGGATTGGATTAAGAAAGTAGTGATAGTTGTTGTTTGCGCGTGTTTGGCTTTTGTAGTTTATTCATGTCGCATCTCTTTGGGATTGGCTCCCATTAGTTCGATTGATTATACAAAGGTGAAAACCATTTCGATTGCTGATTTTCAAAATCGGGCGGAGTATGTCTATGCACCTTTGGCAGTGGAGTTTAATACGAAACTGAAAGACATGTTTATCCAGCAGACCCGTTTGCAGATTGTCAATTCAGGAGGTGATTTGGAGATTGACGGTGAGATTACTGGATATAACCAGTATAATGAATCGGTAGATGCCAGTGGTTTTGCTTCCAAAGTGAAGGTGACTTTGACGGTAAATGTAAGATATGTTAATAACACTAATCATGAAGAGGATTTTGAGCAACAGTTTTCAGCTTTCCAAACTTATGATTCCGGTCAATTGTTGACAGATGTTCAAGACGGTCTAATTTCGTTGATGGTAAAGGATATTACGGAGCAAATTTTTAATGCAACGGTAGCTAATTGGTAATGGTATGACGACCGTACAATTACAACAATGGGTCCATCATCCGGAGACTTTAAATCAAGAGTCTTTGTATGAATTGCGAACGCTGGTAGCCCGCTATCCTTATTTTCAGACAGCCCGTTTGCTGTATCTGAAGAATCTTTTTTTACTTCATGACATCAGTTTTGGTGCCGAACTGAGAAAATCAGTCCTTTATATAGCCGACAGACGTTTGCTGTTCTATTTTATTGAGGGAGAACGTTATACGTTAAGACGGGATGAACAGTCTCTTCCAACTTTGGAAGAAATGGAAGAGGAACCAGGAGTGGATCGTACCTTGTTTCTTATTGATGCTTTTCTTTCCACGATGCCCTATGAACAGTCTCAACCATCCGATTTGGATTACAGCATGGATTATACTGCCTATTTATTGCAGAAAGATTCGGATTCAGTTTCGGTTGTTTCTGATTCAGGTACCGAGGCGGTTCAACCGCTGCGGGGGCAGGCATTGATTGATGGATTTCTGAATAAGATGAGTGGAGAAGAAGGGGATGAAAAGAAAGAATTGGGAATGGATGTTTTGCCTAACTCTATATCGGGTTTTGCAGACGTTGAAAGTAACGAAGCTGGAGACGAAGAACCGATTTCACCTACAGAAGGTGTGGATGATAGTTGTTTTACTGAAACTTTGGCCAAAATTTATATAAAACAGCACCGATATGAGAAGGCTCTTGAAATAATTAAAAAATTAAGTTTGAATTATCCAAAAAAAAATGCTTACTTTGCAGACCAAATCCGATTTTTGGAGAAATTGATTATTAACGCTAAATCAAAATAAGTAGAAAATGTATTTATTATTAGTTATCTTAATGTTGCTTGCATCTGTGTTGATGTGCTTCATTGTTTTAATTCAAAACTCTAAGGGAGGCGGTTTGGCTTCCGGATTTTCTTCGTCCAATCAAATTATGGGTGTACGTAAAACTACAGATTTTCTGGAGAAGACCACGTGGACATTGGCGGCAGTTATGGTTGTGTTTAGTATTGCCACTGCTTATGTCTTGCCTTCTGCAACTGTACGTGAAGGTGATGTTCTCATGGAGCAGGCACAACAGCAGGAAGCAACCAATCCGTATAATATGCCTGTAGGTACTGCAGCTCCGCAGACCGATGCTCCTGCGACAAATGCTCCTGCAGACTCTGTAAATTGATTTGATATATTTTAAATATTCTGTAAGAGCGGGATTGCGCATGCATGGTGTGGGCAATCCCGTTTTTGTTTATTGTCATGAAACTTGATGTTATGAATGCAACTTCCTCAATCCAACAAACTTTGCGTGATTCGGCTGGCGTACGCTGGATGGTATTGCTGTTTTTGGCTTTTGCCATGTTTTGTTCTTATATCTTCATGGATATTCTGTCGCCTATCAAAGATTTGATGCAGTCAACTCGAGGGTGGGATTCTACGGCTTTTGGTACCATGCAGGGTTCTGAAACATTCCTCAATGTATTTGTTTTCTTCCTCATTTTTGCAGGCATCATATTGGATAAGATGGGAGTTCGCTTTACGGCGCTTCTGTCGGGAGCTGTGATGCTGGTGGGCGCTATTATCAATTGGTATGCTGTAACCGAAAGTTTTCAGGGAAGTAGTCTTGAAAATTGGTTCACCAATAATTTGAATTATATTCCAGGATTTGATGAGTTGGGTATTTCGCCGTTCTATGAAGGTATGCCTGCTTCTGCCAAGTTTGCGGCTGTGGGATTTATGATATTTGGTTGTGGAGTCGAGATGGCGGGTATTACTGTATCTCGTGGTATTGTTAAATGGTTCAAAGGGCGTGAAATGGCATTGGCTATGGGATCTGAGATGGCCCTTGCACGTTTGGGTGTGGCTACCTGTATGATATTTTCTCCGATGTTTGCCAAGTTGGGCGGTGTCATCGACGTTTCCCGCTCTGTTGCCTTTGGCGTTGTGCTCCTGATGATAGCCATGATCATGTTCATTGTCTATTTCTTCATGGACAAGAAGTTGGATGCGCAGACGGGTGAAGCCGAAGAAAAGGATGATCCGTTTAAGATCAGTGATTTGGGAAGTATCCTGTCAAGTGGAGGTTTCTGGTTGGTGGCCCTGTTGTGTGTGCTTTATTATTCTGCCATATTCCCGTTCCAAAAGTATGCGGTCAATATGTTGCAATGTAATTTGGTCTTTACGGAAGTGCCGTCCGACTCTTTTTGGGCAACTAATACAGTGACAGTAATCCAGTACATCATTATGTTAGTGGTTGCTGTTGCGGCTTTTGTTAGCAACTTTTCGAAGCGGCCAGCCATGAAATCGGGTTTACTGGTATTGGCAGGAATCGCTTTGATTGTATTCTGTTATATGGGCTATATGCGCCAGAGTGCTGAAACGGTTTTTGCTGTATTCCCGTTGTTGGCTGTAGGTATCACGCCGATATTGGGTAATTATGTTGATCATAAGGGGAAGGCTGCCAGCATGTTGGTAATTGGTTCGTTGTTGCTTATCTTCTGCCACCTGACTTTTGCTTTTGTGCTTCCGACACTGAAGGCTGATGCCGTGGGAGGAATAATTGTCGCTTATCTTACTATTCTGGTTTTGGGAGCCAGCTTCTCGTTGGTACCTGCATCCTTGTGGCCGAGTGTTCCCAAATTGGTGGATGCCAAGATTATTGGTAGTGCATACGCTTTGATTTTCTGGATTCAGAACATTGGCTTATGGTTGTTTCCACTCCTTATTGGTAAGGTGCTTGATCAGACCAATCCTCAGCTTGTGACAGATTTGAAGAACGGGGTGATTACGCCCGAAGAGGCTGCCGTTTCTTATGATTATACAGCTCCGCTCGTTATGCTTGCCTGTTTGGGAGTGGCAGCTTTGATTTTGGGCTTGGTTCTAAAGGTGGTTGACAAGAAGAAAGGACTCGGTTTGGAAGAGCCTAACATTAAAGGGTGATGTTATATGTCAGGAGCACAAGCTCAATTTAATCTTCTGGACACGATTCCAGTATGTGCTGGCGATGTCCGTACGGAATGGGAGGGTGAGTACGCAGTGCTCATCCTCCCCCGTTTTCGTAAAGCATGGATGCAGCGTTGGTTGTTGCCCAAGTCTTTGTCGCCGTATGTACGCATGCAACTTGAGGAACATGGAACGGCTGTATGGAGGCTGATTGACGGAAAGCGTACGGTGCGTGAAATTGTTGGGTTATTGGTATCGCATTTTGAGGGGGATGAGACCTATCCTTCTCGTGTAGCTGCTTATCTGATGCAGCTACAGAAGGATGGATTTATTCGGTTGCTTGCTAGGGAATAACTTTTATTCTCCTTCCCTATCTACTTTCAACAGGCCGCCAGTATTGACGTCGAATAATACCTTGGTTGTTGATTTTTTGTTGAACAGTACGGGAGCCAAGTATTCTTGGGTTCCAAATTGTGTGACGGGTAGTTCGTTGTCAAACAAATCTTTCCCTTCATATGTAAGTGTCACTCTGGCTCGGCCAGGCACGTTGTAGATGATTCCTTCCAGTTTCTTTTTCTCCTCTGTTGGCGCCAGGGTTGGAACGTTCATGTTCTTGATGCTGATATACACAGGTTCGCCCGCTAAATTATCTTTGTCTATAACCCCCAGTTTTCTCGAGAATCGCAAGGCTACTTCGTTTTCTTGCTCTTGTGGTACGATGCGAATGTTGAAAGTCTTCGACTCTTTCTTTTCTTTACCTGCAAACATTTCCGTCATGGCTTGTTCCTGTATATTCAGATTGTCCAGCATGATTTTCAGTTGGTTACCGTCGGTGGGCATATTCTCGGCTTCGCCTCGCACCAGAGCATTCTTGCTTTCTCGTATGTTATAGATTTCTTTGGCAACTAATTCAGCCATCTTAGCGTTGGAGCTTGCCATCAAGATTTCTTCGGTCAGGAAACTGCGCACGTCAACTTCTTTGGTGGGTTTCTCCTCTTGAGGCTTGTCGGGCGTATTGTTTTTCTTACCACTGAATGGTAGGTTGATGGAGCGTACTATACCGTCTTCTGTCAGTTCCATCAGAGGAGCTACGGTTTTGTCTTTCATTTTTACGAAATAGACATTGTCTTTGTCGGGCACTCCGATCACTCCCGTTTCTATTTTATCTATTGTCCAATAGATTTCGGGTTCATCAGATATGCCAGAAAGACGCAGGTATCGGTTGGCATAACGGCAAAATTCGCCAGGAGTATAGGTATGCTTTGTGGCATAAACTTTGATTTCAATTTCAGTTTTTGGGAGCATATAGGTTACTCCATAGTCTTTGCCCTGCGTCACGCCGACTGTCACTTCTGTCTGAGCCGATGCCAAAAGGCTTAGGGTGAGTGCGGAGGACAATAAGAATATACTTTTCATCATGCTTCTCTTAGGTTTTGGTTAGTAACTTCTTTAATTAAACAAAGATAAGGAAGTTATCGGTGTCGTGAACGGATTTTGCCATAATTAACAAAAGAAGCGGGTACGGATGGGACGGGATTTGTGCGCCGGTTTAGCCCGACGCTGCCTGTACCATCCGTACCCGGGAGTTATTTGCCTACGTTTTGCGGCAACTTCAAGCCGACTTCGGCGATGCCCACGCGGTCGTCGTTCAGCAGAATGCGCAGGTCACTGGCTGTCGTGCCACGGAAAGTGTAGGTCTGCGGTTTCCCATACTCGCTGACGGTGCCCGAATAGACGGTCAAGAACTGGCCTCCGCCACCCGAAAGCTGTATCTCGAAGTTGGCAGGCAGTTTGTTGTCGCGGGTGAAGGTTACGGTTACCTCATCCACTTTCGGATTACCTTTCAGGGCGAAAGTCAGATAGTCGCCTTTGTTCCCTTGCCAGAAGGTCTGATTGTCGCCGTCCAAAATATGGAGGGCGCTTTCGGGATTGGTGCTGGCTGTTACGGGGCTTTCAGGCTTTTCCGCCTCCAGGCGGGCATTACGTGTGGCATAGTCTTCCACGCGGAGCACAGCGGTCTGGCGGATGTCTTCGGACGAGGCGGCGGCCATGACGACGAATTCACCCGGCTCTACCACCCATTTCATATCGGCGTTGAGCAGCTCCAGTTGTTTGCGGTCGAGGTGGAAAGTGACTTCCTTTGTTTCGCCTGGCTCGAGATGGACACGTTCGAAACCTGCCAGATTCTTTTCGTAAGTCGTGACGCTACTCAAGACGTCACGCGTGTAGAGTTGCACTACCTCGTCGCCTGCCCGCTGGCCAGTATTGGTTACGTTCAGGGTGACGGTGACTGTCTCGTTCGGAGTGATGAGGGCGGGGCTAACCTTGAGGTCGGAGTATTCGAAGGTGGTATAGCTTAAGCCGTAGCCGAAGGGGTAGAGGGCGCCGTTGACGCGCGACATGTTACCGTCGGGGCCTGGATTCTTGCCACCGTCCACTTGCGATGAAGGTTTGCAGGGAAAGTTGAACGGTATCTGCCCCACGCTCTTTGGGAAAGTGACGGTGAGCTTGCCGCCAGGGTTGTAGTCGCCGAAGAGCACATCGGCCACGGCCGTACCACCTTTGGAGCCGGGATACCAGGCTTCGACGATGGCGGGCACAAACTTGTCGGCCCAGTTGATGGAGAGTGGGCGACCGTTGATAAGTACCAGTACAACAGGTTTGCCTGTGGCTTGTATGGCTTGGAGTAGTTTCAGCTGGCGACCAGGCAGGTCAAGACTGCTGCGCGACTTGTTTTCGCCGCAGGTTCGTTGGCCACCTCCCAATACGACCACGGCCACGTCGGCACGTTGGGCGTTGGCCACGGCACGGTCTATCTCGGCCTGTTCGTCATCGGTCAGCGGATATTCTATCAGTTCGCTTTCAGGCCAGTGGGCATCTACCAGGTCGCAACCCTTGGTGTAGAGCACTTCGGCCTTACCTTCCACTTTGGCCTGGATGCCTTCGAGCACCGTTGTCACGTCAACGGCCAGCGGGCCGTAGTGGGTCAGTGCATAGCCTTCTTCGTCGGCATTGGGGCCGCAGACAGCGATGGTCTTAACGCGGTCGATATCAAGGGGCAAAGTCTGTTGGTCGTTTTTCAGCAGAACGATGCTTTCGCGCGAAGCCTGCAGAGCCACGTCTTCGTTGGCTGGGTTCTCCACCTCTTCGTCGGCTCCGGCCAAGTCTGTTTGGTAGGGAGCGTCAAAGAGGCCAACGAGGAACTTCACGCGCAGGATATCGCGCACACGGTCGTCTATCACGTCCTCGCTCAGGCCGCCTTCTTTCACCAGCTCTCGGAGCGGCTCCACGTATGATTCGGGCGAGCGGAAGGTGCAACGCACGTTCAGCCCTGCCTCCACGCTCTGGCGTACGGCTTCCTTCATGTCCTTGGCCGTGCCGTGCTTGGTGTAAAGGTATTCGACGGCGTCACTATCCGATACAACATATCCTTTGAAACCCATCTCGCCACGCAGGCGGGTGGTGAGCCAGTAGAAGCTACCCTGGATGGGGATGCCGTCGTAGTCGTTGTACGAACTCATCACGCCCAGCAATCCTGCTTCTTGAATGACGCGTCGGAAGGGATAGACGTGTATCATCTCCACTTCGCGCGGCGACATCTGCGGATCTACACGCGCCATGCCTTCGCGAGCACCCTTGTTGTTGCTATAAGCCACAAAGTGTTTGGCCGTGGCGGCCACCTGGTGGTCCTTCTGCAAGCCTTGCACCATTTCGATACCTAGTTCGGCCACGAGGTAGGGTGACTCACCGTACACCTCTTCATAGCGTCCCCAACGCTGGTCGCGGCCCACATCGAGGATGGGGGCATAGACATTGGTGTAGCCCAGCATGCGGGCTTCGCGTCCCGTTATTTCGCCGATACGGCGTACGAGGTCTCGGTTCCATGTGTGTCCGATACCCAGCTGGGTGGGGAAGTTGGTGGCGCGGTAGCTCTCCACGCCGCGTATGCCTTCGTTGGTGAAATCCACAGGGATACCTAGGCGTGTCTCTTCGACGAAGAAGCGCTGCACTTCGTTCAAGGCCCAGGCGTGGCGCGAGGCCGGCCATACGTTTTCGTTGTCCGAGGGCGGCAGACCCCACTGACGGAAGCCGTTCAGGTGCTCGTCAATGGCTCCGATACCATCCTTCCACAACGCCTGCTTCCATTCGGGTGTGGGCAGGTCGTCCTTCAGTACGCGCTGATAGCCGTAGAGGGTCACCATCTGGCAGGTCTTCTCGTCGAGCGTCATCTGCTCCAGCAGATCCTCGATGCGTGCGTCGATTGGGGCGTTAGGGTCTTCATAGACGTCCTTAACGCCGTTTTTATTGAAGTCGATCCAGCCTTTGCGGTACATTTCCGTTTTGGCAGGTTTATACGTTTTCGGGATTTTTTTGTCAGTTTGGGCACAGAAGGCGGACAGGCATCCTCCGGCCAGTAGGGTGGTTACAATCAGTTTCTTCATGGATACTCAGATTTTTGTTTTTGCAAAAATAGACATTTCCCCTTAAAGTTTGGTGGTAATATCGTCCGTTTCGGTGGATAATATTTTCCAAAACATCTCCTTTTTACTGTTTTTCGCTTGTTATTTTGCTTGAAAGGAAGGATTTTACTGATCTTTCCGATTTGGCATTCTGTCCTTTATCAAGGATCCTCAAGGCGTCTGGGAAATCAGTTTGTAAACTATTCTGATTTTCAATAAGCTTTTCTCCTTATATTTTTTATAAACCGTCTTATAGCCCTGCTTTATTTAGGTTTGAAACATTCGGGGGGTATGTTTGAAACATTCGGCCCTTATGTTTCAAACATAGGAGCCTTGGAGTTGAATCCTGTTTATGCGGATCTTTCCCGAACAATGTTCGGATTATTTCTGTTTGTATGGAAATTTCTTAATGTTTGATATGCTTGTTTATACCATTAGATAAATGGCATCAATTAATATTTGCAAATATATTGTTGTTGAAAACAAAAGAATTTGTACCTTTGCATCACTCCGCTGGTGAAAATGAGCGGTGTGTTTGTAGAGGAGCTTATTATTAATATACCGGGGTTGACTGGATTTGACAGCGGGTAGAAATGGTAGGTAAGCATGCAGTGGGTCGGTAATTTCCACTTTAATCTCAGTTATCAAACAATTATCTGGCAACGAAAATTATGCTCTCGCTGCTTAATCGAAGTACAGTAGATTAGCTTTATTTCCGCCAAAGTGGTGGAAACGGGATGTCACTCAAAAGCTCTTGTTCCGAAGCGTTTGGTAAAGTGGCACAGCAAAATCGGGAATAGCTCGGGTCTTTCTCCGCGGCCTTTGCGAAGTTTTAGGGGATAAGGTGCAGGTTGGTGGCTCTGGTCTTGCCTGCGCTCGAAAACCGAAGGCAGAGATAAGCATGTAGAAAGCTTATGATTTCCTCGTTTGGACGAGGGTTCGATTCCCTCCAGCTCCACCATTCGGAATTTTTATAGAAAGGGCCTTTGGACTTGTTGTTCAAAGGCCCTTTTGATGTTCTTTCGCAGCGCAATCCGGACAAATACCTTTCAGCACGTAGTTGATACTGTGGAGGCTGAATCCTTCGGGCAGTTTCACCATCGGTGTGGGGATATTGGTGAAGCAGAAGGTGCGGTTGCACTTCTCACAATGGAAATGGGTGTGCAGGTCGTTCACTTCGCATGAGCACGATGAACTGCATACGGCATACTTGAACGAGCCTGTCCCGTCGTCAATGCTATGGATGAGGTGGTGTGACAGGAAGAGGGTGAGGGTGCGGAAGATGCTTGAACGGTCCACTGTGTCGAGCATGGCTTCCAGGTCGGCCAGCGAAACGGACTGCCCGGCCTGCATCATGGCTTTCAATACCAGTAACCGTATGGCGGTTGGTTGTATTTCGCGTTTAGCCAATAACTCCAGATAAGTGTTTTTTTCCATATTCTTCTCATTTTATCAGTTTCTGTATCCGTATGGCGTTAAGTACGGCCAGCAAGGCTACGCCTACGTCGGCGAACACGGCCTCCCACAAGGTTGCCATTCCTGCTGCTCCCAATGCCAGTACTGCAATCTTTACCCCTAATGCCAGCAGGATGTTCTGCCAGACGATGCGCCGCGTCTGACGTCCGGCCCGGATGGCAGTGGAGATGCGCGAGGGTTGGTCGGTTTGTATCACGACGTCGGCTGTCTCGATTGCGGCATCGCTTCCCCATCCTCCCATAGCAATACCTACGTGGCTTAAAGCCAGGGCGGGTGCATCGTTGATGCCATCGCCGACAAAAGCTATGCGACAAGTGTTGTCCTGCCTTAGATTTTCTATGTGCTTTACCTTGTCTTCGGGCAGCAAGTCCCCATAGGCTTGTCCGATACCCAATTGTTTTGCAAAGGTAGTTACAATGGACTGTTTGTCCCCCGAAAGTATCTGAATATTTTTAATTTGTAATGTCTTCAGATCATTAATGGCCTGTCGGGCATCTGCTTTCAATGTATCGGCTAATGTCAGATGGCCGATATAGCAGCCATTGGCGGCACATACTACGGTCGTTTCCCTTGCTTCTTGTAAAGCGGGCGGATAGACAATACCTTCGCAGGCTAACAGGCGGGTGTTTCCTACCAGTATTGTCTGACCTTCCATAACAGCCCGTACGCCACAGCCAGCAATTTCTTCGACATCTGTAGCCTGTAGCAGTTTCACCTGTCTGGCTTTGGCGTATTGCATCAAACCGACTGCCAGTGGATGAGTGCTGTCTTGTTCGGCTGAAGCAACCAGCTGGATAAGACGTTCTTTACTAATACCTGGTTGAGGTACGCAGGTTTGTACCTCGAACTCTCCACGGGTCAGAGTACCGGTCTTATCGAACACAACGGTATTGATGCTACTGATAGCGTCCAGATAGTTCCCCCCTTTGAATAGGATACCTTGTCGTGATGCGGCTCCGATCCCTCCGAAATAACTTAACGGAATGCTGACTACTAATGCACAAGGGCATGATACGACCAGAAAGACCAATGCACGATAGAGCCAGTCATCAAACAGATAAACGAAAGTTCCGCTAAATAGTGAATAGAGCCAGGGAAGCAGCACGATGAGAACTGCCAGGGTGGTGACTGCAGGTGTATAAATGCGGGCAAACTTGCGGATGAACAGTTCGGCGGGAGCTTTTCGCTCTGCGGCATCTTGTACCAGACGCAGAATACGCGACAAGGCACTGTCGGCAAAGGGGCGTGTGACTCGGATTCGTACAGTTCGACCGGTTGAAATCATGCCAGCCAGCACATCTTCGTCTTTTTTTATATCACGAGGAAGGCTTTCTCCGGTCAGGGTTGCTGTGTTGAAGGTGGCGCTTTCGTTGCACAACGTTCCGTCGAGAGGTACTCGTCCGCCCGCCTTTACTTCAATCACTTCTTCTGTCTGTACTTCTTGTGGAGAAACCTCTACGAGTTGGCCGTTGCGTATAACGGCAGCTTTCTCAGGGCGGATGTCGAGTAAGGAACGGATATTTCGTCGGGCTTTGCTTACAGCCTTGTCCTGGAAATGTTCCCCCAGCGAGTAGAAGAGCATCACTGCTACGCCTTCGGGATATTCACCGATGGCAAAGGCCCCGACGGTAGCGATGAACATCAGTGTAAATTCGTTGAAGTATTCCCGTCGGTTCAGTTCCTCCCAAGCTTCTTTCAGTACGGGAAGAGCCACAGGCAGATAGGCCATGAGGTACCAGACGAGAACCGCACCTCGATACTGGAACAGGGGTGTCTCTGTGGTTTGTAGAATCATACCGGCAGCCAACAATGATCCTGACAATAACATTCGGCCATATTCTTGGATAAAGCTCTTTTGCCTACAATAGGCTGTGTGTGCATGTTCGTGCGAACAACATTGGCAACTCATTTTTTATTCATATATTGATTTACTAGTTGCAAAGGTATGATTTTTGGGGTGCAACTTGGTTGCAAACTTATCAAGATGTGGAGAATGTATTTGATTTAAATCAATTCGTCTGTTTTTCTTTTTTTGCTATTTTTGCGCTCGATTTCAGGAGGATACATTCATGGCCAAGTCGGTAGAAATGACGGAGGGACGCACCCTACCGCAAATTTTTTATTTTGCGTTACCTTTGCTGATGGGTAACCTGTTGCAGCAGACTTATTCGATGGTTGATGCTGCTATCGTTGGTAAATTTCTGGGTATCAATCCGCTGGCGGCGGTAGGTGCCAGCACTTCAGTGGTTTTTCTGATTTTGGGATTTTGCAATGGTTGTTGTGGAGGTTTTGGCATCCCTGTGGCGCAGAAGTTTGGTGCGCGTGACTATACTACTATGCGTCGTTACGTGGCGGTCAGTTTGAAACTGGCTGGTATTATGTCGGTGACACTTGCTGTCTTGACCAGTATTCTATGTGCTTGGATTTTACGTTTGATACGTACTCCGGAGAATATTTTCGACGATGCTTATGCCTATTTGTTAGTTACCTTCATTGGCATCCCTTGTACTTTTTTCTATAATCTTTTATCAAGTATCATTCGTGCGTTGGGCGATAGTAAGACTCCCTTTTGGTTTCTGCTTTTTTCCACTGTGCTCAATATTTTGCTCGATCTTTTTTGCATTCTTGTGTTAGGGTGGGGTGTAGCTGGTGCAGGCATTGCCACGTTAATTGCCCAGGGTGTATCAGCCGTTCTTTGTTATTTTTATATGATGCGCCATTTTGACATTCTTCGCACCTCACCGACTGAACGTCGTTTTAATGGACGATTGGCTCGTACACTACTTTCCATCGGTGTGCCTATGGGACTTCAGTTTTCCATTACGGCTATTGGAAGTATCATGCTCCAAAGTGCCAACAATGCATTAGGTACAGCTTGTGTAGCTGCCTATTCTGCTGCCATCCGCATTAAAATGTTTTTTATGTGTCCTTTTGAAAGTTTAGGTATCGCAATGGCTACTTTTGCAGGTCAGAATTACGGAGCGGGTAAACCTGGACGTATTTGGGAGGGCGTTAAGTCGAGTACGCTGATGATGATGATTTATTGGGTATTTACATTCTGCGTACTCATGTTGGGCTCTCGTATGTTTGTGAGGTTGTTTGTGGATGCCTCCGAAGTTGAGATATTAGCCGATGCCGTGCTGTTTCTTCATGCCGCAGTTTCTTTCTTCCCTGTTTTAGGTTTGCTTTGCATTTTGCGTTATACCATTCAAGGTGCCGGCTTCACCAATCTGGCCATGCTTTCAGGTGTGTCCGAGATGATAGCCCGTATCCTGGTCAGCGTAATTGCTGTTCCTGCCTGGGGGTACATTGCTGTTTGTTTCGGTGATCCTACTGCTTGGATTTTTGCCGATATCTTCCTTATTCCAGCTTTCATTTATGTGTATGGCAGGATAAAACGAACGGTGCTTCCTATTGCAGCTTGATTTTTTATTTTTGTGTGATGATCGTGATACCCAGTGAAACCAGTGTCAGAAGGGAAGCGACAGCCGACACGCCGCCCCAGCCCCACAGTTCCCAACAGCTGCCGGCCAGGAAGGTACCCAGCGAGCCGCCGATGAAGTAGGTGGTCATGAAGATGGTGTTCAGACGGTTGGAAGCCGAGGGGCAGAGGTGGAAGATGCTCGTCTGGTTGCTGAGCTGGATACACTGCATGCCAATGTCTATCAGCAGGATGCCTGCCACGATGGCGGCGAAGCTGTTCTGCCCGAAGTAGAAGCAGCACCAGGACAGGAGGATGAGCCCGCACCCGATGTAGTTGAAGTTGCGTACGCCCACCTTCTTCACCCAGCTGCCCACGAACGAGGCCGTCAGGGCGCCGGCCACGCCACACAGGCCCAGGAAGCCGATGACGTCGCTGTCGGCATAGAACGGTGCGCCGCCCATCTTGAAGGCCAGACACGACCACATGCCCAGCATGGAGCCGAATGCCAGGGCGGAGCGGATGGAATAAATGCGTAGTTCGGGATAGTCTTTCACCAGCCGGAAAAGTGATTTCATCAGTTCGGAGTATCGTCCACTGAAGGTAGGACGGATGTCGGGCAGTACCTTGAGAACCACTACGGCACACACCACCATCATGCCGGCGGCTATGTAGTACATCTCGCGCCAGCCCAGCAGTTCACCGACGTAGCCGCTAATCACGCGCGAGGCCAGGATACCCGTCAGCAACCCCGAGATGACGATGCCCACGTTGCGCCCCTTGTTCTCCGGCCGGGAGAAGACAGAGGCGATGGGTACGAAGATTTGGGGAATCATGGAACCTACACCCGTGAGCAGCGACGCGCCCCAGATGACATGGATGTCTTTGCTGACGGCCATCGTCAGCAGGGAACAGATGAGCAGGGCGAAGTTGGCCAGAATGATTTTCTTGCGCGGGTAGAGGTCACCCAGCGGGATGATGAGCAGTAGTCCCAGCGCATAACCCATTTGCGTGATCATGGCGATGAGGTTGGCACTGAACTCCGTGATGTCCAGCTCCTGTCGTATCAGGTTGAGCAGGGGCTGGTTGTAGTAGATGTTGGCTACAGATACGCCTGCCACAATGGCAAGGGTCCAGAGGATATGGGCGGGGAGGCCGCCATTTTCTTTCAATTCCTGTTTCATGCGGATGTTGTAACTGCTTATAAAAAGAAAATCCCCATAAGCTTTTGCTTATGAGGATTACCACTAGTGGGTGGCAGATGGGACTCGAACCCACGACATTCAGAACCACAATCTGACGCTCTAACCAACTGAACTACAGCCACCATGTTAGCGCATTTCCTAAATGCGGTGCAAAGATATGGATTATATTTGAACTGGCAAAGCTTTCCGAAAATATTTTTTGTTTTTCTGCATCATTTTGCCTGCTCGTCAATTCCCTTGTTGTATCGGGATAACAGCTTGCGGGTGTTTTCTGTGAAGATTTTCAGCCGGTTACGGGCTGCCGGGGCCAGACTGTCTGCCGGAGTGGTGACGGGATAGAGAATGAAATTCTTTTTCCCGGTCAGTGTGGGGCGGCCTGTCCATACAAGGTCGTAACTGCATGACACCAGACGGGTGTGGGGATGGTGGTTACCGTCGGGGATTGATTTTTCAAGTGTCAGGCTGACGACGGCACCACCGTCGGTGTGGCGGGCGCTCATGTTGGAGATGTAGTTGCCCAACGAGTAAACCAGCAGATGACGGTCGCCGCTGAGGCTGTCGGTGCGCACCTCCATGGGCTGCACCACGTGCGGATGGCTGCCGATGATGTGGTCCACGCCCTGGGCAAACAGCCAGTCGGCCAGTTCCTGCTGTTCGCGGCTGGGCAGTTGCTGGTATTCGTTGCCCCAGTGCAGGCAGGCGATGAGCACATCGGGCTGCCAGGCACGGGCGGTGTGGATGTCTTTCAGCATCTGGCGGCGGTCCAGGTAGTTCACTTGGTTGGGAGCCTTGGCGCGCAGGCCGTTGGTGCCGTAGGTATAGTTCAGCAGGGCGATGCGGAAACCTTTCTTCTGCAGGAGCAGCGGATAGCGGTGGTGGCGGTCGGTGGAGTCGCGGTAGGTACCGGCCGAAGGTATCTGCAGGGAGTCGAGCAGGTGGAGCGTGCGCTCCAGCCCTTTCTGCCCGCGGTCCAGGCAGTGGTTGTTGGCGGTGAGCAGGACGTCGAAACCGGCGTCGCGGATGGCATGGAGGTATTCGTCGGGAGCACTGAAGGCGGGATAGCCTTTATAGGGACGTCCGCCCAGCGTCACTTCCAGATTGCCGACGGCGATATCGGCCGCCTGTATCTGCGGGCCGACGAGGGAGAAGCAGGGCGTGTAGTCGTAGGTGCCCTGTGGCGTGCGGGCGGCATCTATCTGCGCCTGATGCTGCATCAGGTCGCCCACAAACAATAGCGTAATCCGCTCCTGTGCGGAGAGGGTTACGCTATAGAGGATTAAGGTAAGGAGCGCCCACGTCTTCATTGCCTTTCAGGGTTGGGAGGTGGATCAGTCGTTGTACACGGCTTTCTTGCCGGCCAGCAGGGTGTTCTTCATCAGCGAGACGATGGTCATGGGACCTACGCCGCCCGGCACGGGGGTGATGAACGAGCACTTGGGGGCCACTTCGTCAAACTTCACGTCGCCCGTCAGCTTGAAGCCCGATTTCTTGGTGGCGTCGGGCACGCGGGTGGTGCCTACGTCAATCACGACGGCGCCTTCCTTCACCATTTCGGCTTTCACGAAGTTGGGCTGGCCCATGGCGGCGATGATGATGTCGGCTTCCTGACATTCCTTCACCAGGTCGCGGCTGCGGCTGTGGCATACGGTTACGGTGGCGTCACCCGGATAGGCTTTCTGCATCATCAGCATGGCCATGGGTTTGCCCACGATGTTGCTGCGGCCCAGGATGACACATTTCTTACCTTTCGTGTCGATGTTATAGCGCTTCAGCAGTTCGAGGATGCCGTTCGGCGTAGCCGATACGTAGCAGGGCAGGCCGATGGAAAGGCGTCCCACGTTGATGGGGTGGAAGCCGTCCACGTCCTTGCGGTAGTCGATGGTTTCGATTACTTTCTGTTCGGAGATGTGCTTGGGCAGGGGGAGCTGCACGATGAAGCCGTCCACGTCTGGGTCGTTGTTCAGTTCGCGCACCTTGGCCAGCAGTTCTTCTTCGGTCACATCGGCTTCGTAGCGGATGAGGCTTGACTTGAAGCCGCATACTTCGCAGGCCTTTACCTTGGCGGCCACATAAGTTTCACTACCACCGTCGTGTCCCACCAGGATGGCGGCCAGGTGGGGGCGCTTGCCTCCGCGAGCCACGATTTCCGCTACTTCGGCGGCAATCTCCTGCTTCACTTGTTCTGAAATTGCTTTTCCGTCTATCAGTGTCATAATTTCTTTTTTTATTGAAGGTTCATAATTCGTTTTTCAGGTTCTTGTTCTTCATGGGGACAATCCCTTGTTTGCTTACAAAGATAGTGAAAGGTGAGCGCAGAAACAAATGAAAAATAAGTTTTTCAATTTGATTATGCCGAACCGCATCCTGTTTTATGAAAAGATAGTGAAAGGTGAGAGGAGAACAAAATATTGAAACTTGTTTCAGATATTTTTTATCCCGAACCGCATCCTGTCTAATCCAATAATGGGGCAAACGGAGAGAAGCGTCAGGCGAGAACGGAGTTTTTCAGCTGACGGTTCCTGCCTCAAAGGAAAGGGTGGCATTCGCTTTGCTTTGCCCGGAGCGGGGGAGGGAGTGGGTAGAATGTTGCGCCGATGCTCCGGTCGCGGGCGGCGTCTGTCGGCAGGCGGGGCTTTTCTACCCCTGTTCACCCGGTAGGGGAAAGCTTTTCCCTTTAAAGGAGAAAGCCTTTCCCTTTTAAAGGGAAGACCTTTCCCTCAGGGAGAGAAAGCCTTTCCCCGTTTATGAAACAGGGTGAGGAAAACGATGTTGCTGATAATCTTGTATATACGGATATGAAAAGACAAACGCAGGCGATGCGCCTTTCCAGGCAGTCATCGTCTGCGTTCGTCGGATGTTCGGTCGTCCGTCTCCGTACTTTTACGGCGGCGTGACGCTACGAAGCGGTATGTATCATTTCTTCAACTTCGGCATCATCATCTTGCCCATCTTGCTGCCCGTCACCATCTTCATCATCTTACGGGTCTGGTCGAACTGCTTCAGCAGGCGGTTCACCTCCTGGATGTTCGTGCCGCTACCCTTGGCGATGCGCTGGCGGCGCGAGCCATTCAGGATTTCGGGGTTGGTACGCTCCTTCGGTGTCATGGAGTTGATGATGGCTTCGATGCTCTTGAAGGCGTTGTCGTCAATGTCGATGTCCTTGATGGCCTTGCCTACACCCGGTATCATGGAGGCCAGCTCCTTCAGGTTACCCATCTTCTTGATTTGCTGGATCTGGCTCATGAAGTCGTTGAAGTCGAACTGGTTCTTCTGAATCTTCTTCTGCAGGCGTTTGGCTTCTTCCTCGTCGTACTGCTCCTGCGCGCGCTCTACCAGTGACACGATGTCACCCATACCCAGGATACGGTCGGCCATACGGCTGGGGTGGAACTGGTCGATGGCATCGAGCTTCTCGCCGGTACCCACGAACTTGATGGGCTTGTTCACCACCGAGCGGATGGAGAGGGCCGCACCACCACGGGTATCACCGTCGAGTTTGGTCAGTACCACGCCGTTGAAGTCCAGGCGGTCGTTGAATTCCTTGGCCGTGTTCACGGCGTCCTGACCGGTCATGGCATCAACCACGAAGAGGATTTCATTGGGATTGATGGCCTGCTTGATGGCGGCTATCTCGTTCATCATCTCCTCGTCCACGGCCAGACGACCGGCGGTATCGACGATAACGAGGTCGTAACCTTTGGCTTTGGCTTCCTGGATAGCGTTCTGGGCAATCTTCACAGGGTCTTTGCTGTCCGGCTCGCAGTACATGGGCACTTCAATCTGTTCGGCCAGCACGCGCAGCTGTTCGATGGCGGCGGGACGATAGACGTCGCAGGCCACGAGCAGCGGCTTGCGGTTCTTCTTTGTCTTGAGCATGCGGGCCAACTTGCCGGAGAAGGTCGTCTTACCCGAACCTTGCAGACCCGACATCAAGATGACCGACGGCCTGCCGCTCAGGTCGATTTCGGAGGTTTCACCACCCATCAGCTGGGTCAGCTCGTCGTGGACAATCTTCACCATCAGCTGGCTGGGCTTGACGGCGGTGAGCACGTTCTGTCCTATGGCCTTGGCCTTGACGGTATCGGTAAAGTTTTTGGCCACCTTGTAGTTGACGTCGGCGTCGAGCAGGGCTTTGCGCACGTCTTTCAGGGTTTCGGCCACGTTGATTTCGGTGATTTTGCCTTCACCTTTCAATATCTTGAACGACCGTTCGAGCCGTTCGCTTAAGTTATCGAACATATGGTATTATCAATTTATCTATGGTTCATTGTAAAAGGTTCATTATTCTCAACTGTTCATGCTCATGAGGAACTCGTCGTTGTCTTTGGTCTTTTCCAGACGGTCCTTCACGAAGTCCATGGCCTCAAGGGCGTTCATGTCGGCCAGGTACTTACGCAGAATCCACATGCGGTCCAACGTCTGCTTGTCTTGCAGCAAGTCGTCGCGGCGTGTGCTCGAAGCGACGATGTTGACGGCAGGGAAGATACGCTTGTTGGCCAGGTTGCGGTCGAGCTGGAGCTCCATGTTACCTGTACCCTTGAATTCCTCGAAAATCACTTCGTCCATCTTGGAGCCGGTGTCGATCAGAGCCGTAGCCAAGATGGTGAGCGAACCGCCGCCTTCGATGTTGCGGGCGGCACCAAAGAAACGTTTGGGCTTGTGAAGCGCGTTGGCATCCACACCACCTGACAATACCTTGCCTGATGCGGGCGAAACGGTGTTGTAGGCGCGGGCCAGACGGGTGATGGAGTCGAGGAAGATGACAACGTCGTGACCGCATTCCACCATGCGTTTGGCTTTCTCCAGCACGATGCCGGCAATCTTCACGTGGCGCTCGGCCGGTTCGTCGAAGGTCGAAGCGATGACTTCGGCGTTGACGGTGCGGGCCATGTCGGTCACTTCTTCAGGGCGTTCGTCGATAAGCAGCATAATCATATATACCTCGGGGTGGTTGGCTGCGATGGCGTTGGCAATGTCCTTCATCAGGATGGTCTTACCGGTTTTGGGTTGTGCCACGATGAGGGCGCGCTGGCCTTTACCGATGGGAGCGAAGAGGTCCACTACGCGAGCCGAGAGCGAGTCGCTGTATCCGCCTTTGCAAAGCTTGAACTTTTCGTCGGGGAAGAGCGGTGTGAGGTGCTCGAAGGGTACGCGGTCGCGGATGAAAGCCGGGTCGCGGCCGTTGATTTTGGATACCTTCACCAGCGGGAAGTATTTTTCTCCTTCCTTGGGCGGGCGGATGACACCGTCCACCACGTCGCCTGTCTTCAGGCCGAAGAGCTTGATTTGCGATTGCGATACATAGATGTCATCAGGTGAGGAGAGGTAGTTGTAGTCCGACGAGCGGAGGAATCCGTAGCCGTCGGGCATGATTTCCAGTACGCCGGTTCCGCTCAGAATGTCGTCGAAGTCGTAGGCCTTTTCGCGTTCAGCCGGCTTGTTCTCGGGTTGCGGCTGGGCGTTGTTGGCCGGGTTATAGGGCTGGATGGCACGCTGTTGCGGTACGGGTTGGCGTTGCTGTTGGTTATTGTTTTTGTTTTCAGCATTATTGTCGCGGCGGATGCGCTGGCGTTGCTGAGCTTGTTTTTGTTGGGTGGGTGCGGGTGTGGGAGTTGGTGCTTCCACGCGAGTCGCTTCAAACTTGCCGATCAGTTCAGAGGGAAGTTCTACCTTCTCAGTCGGAAGGTCTTCAATGGGAATGAAGTCGTTCTCTGCACTGATGGGAAGTGATATTTCTTCTTGAGCTTCGGGTGCTTCAGTCTTAGCGGGCTTTCCTTCTTCTGTCGCAGTTGTTGGAGAAGCGGTTTCTGCTTTCTTGTCTGTTTCTGTTTCGGGTGTAGCTTCCTTCTGCTTTTTCCCTTCGGCCTTGGTCTTGCGTGGACGTCCCGGCTTGCGTTTGGCTGCTTCAGTCTTTTCTTCCGTAACTGTGTTTTCTGTGTTCGGCTGGGCCGGAGCGGCAACGTTTTTCTCGATAGTGGGAGTTTCGTTCGGATTGGGTTTGCTCAGTTCGCCGTTCTTGTCGGCTGAGAACACCTTGTCAACCGCTTCCTTCTTGACGGTTACGCGCGACCTCTTCTGGCGTTCATTCTTTCGTTCTTCTTTTTGTTTCTCGGCGGCAACTTTCTTGGTTGCACCTACAATGGCTTGTTCATCAAGAATCTTATAAACCAGTTCTTCTTTTTTGAGTGACTCGGTCTTTTTGATACCTAATTCTTGCGCAATACTTTGAAGTTCCGACAAACTTTTGTCGTTCAGTTGAATAATATTGTACATATATACGTGTATGAATTATATTGTATAGGAGGGGGTAGCTTACTTAAAGCAGCCGTTGCCGACAATTAAGCTGAACCACCTTTTATTGAAATCTATATTTAAATAGGGATAAATTGTCTATTGACGTTTTTCAACGGCGCAAAGATAGGAAAATATTTTGGGCTTTCATATACAAATATCCTGTTTTTTTAAGCAGAATATCCTATCTTTGTTTCGTAATAAACGTTTAGTTATGACTATTACTGAAATTAATCTGATTACATTCTCGCCTACCTGTACTTCCAAACAAATTGGTGAGGCGATTGTTCGCGGTACGGGTATTACCGGAGTGAATTTTGTAGATTTGACCTTGCAGACGACTGAGCAAAAGGAGTTTAGTTCCGATGCTCTGGCGGTGATAACGGTACCTGTATATGGCGGCCATGTGGCTCCTCTGGCTTTGGAGCGGATGAAAGACCTCCGTGCCGACGGTACGCCGGTCGTGATAGTTGTGGTTTATGGCAACCGTGCCTACGAGAAGGCTTTGACGGAGTTGGACGCTTTTGTTAGCGGGTTAGGTTTCAAGGTAATTGCCGGCGGTACGTTTGTGGGTGAGCATTCATACAGCAGCGACCGTTATCCCATTGCGGCCGGCCGTCCCGATGACGACGACCTGAAGTTTGCCGAAGAGTTTGGTGCCAAGGTACGCACCAAGTTGGAGAATGCCGCCGATGCGGAGCATCTGTATGGCGTGGACGTGCAGAAGATTCAGCGGCCGAAGCAGCCTTTCCTTCCCCTGCTCCGTTTCCTGCGTCGGGTGATAAAGTTGCGTAAGAACGGTGTGCCCATGCCTCGTACGCCTCAGGTGGACGAGAATCTCTGTACACATTGCGGCCTGTGCGTGAAGCGTTGTCCTGCAGGTGCCATTGTGAAAGGGGAGGAGTGCGTGACGAATGCCGAGAAATGTATCCGTTGTTGTGCCTGCCTGAAGGGGTGCCCTCAGAAGGCACGCACGTTCGATACCCCTTTCGCCGCTTTGTTGCATGATTGCTTCCAGCGCCCGAAGGAAAATCGCATTATTCTTTGACCATACGGACGAGCGTCACTTTGCGTGTGTGTTCGTCCACCCGAAAGCGGTTGTCTGTCCGTTCGCCTACCAGCCAGGCGATGTCTTCGCCGCAACACAACACCCATTGGCGTTGTTTTTGCAGGAGGGAGAATTTGCGGTCGGTCAGATAATCGCTTATTTTTTTGCGCCCTTTCATGCCGAAGGGCACAAACGTGTCGCCCGTCTGCCACAGGCGCAGGGTCAGTGCGTGGTGCAGCTTGGCGGTGTCGAAACAGGCGGTCAGTCGGTCGCGGGGGATGACGAAGTCGGGCGTCAGCTCCACTTCCGTCATTTCCAGTCGGGGCGGGCGGCTCATGGCCTGCTTGTCTTGCATCAGCAACAGGTCGCGGTCCTTCACCACCAGCCAGCCTTCCGATTCGAAGGCCTTGCCTGCCTGCCTGTCGAGCGAGCGGAAGATGTCGTCCGTCTGCGCTTCGTTGAAGCCCAGCGGGTGGAGAATTTCATGGAGCAGTGCCTGCGGCTCCGCTTCCTTCAGTAGGGCGGCTATGCGGATGCCTTCGGGGCAGAGTACCCTTTCCTTGGCTTCGGCTATACTTATATTATATAAGGTGGCGGCTTCGTCCAGATGGGCGGCTGTGCGGAGGATGCTCCGTCGGACGGACGGGTTGATTTCCTGCATCAGGGGCAGGAGGTTCAGGCGTATCTTGTTGCGCGTGTATTCGTCCTGCAGGTTGGTGCTGTCGGTGACGTATGTCTGGCCTTGGCGGTCGAGGTAGTGTAGGATGTCATCGCGCGTGAGGCAGAGCAGGGGGCGGACGATGCGGGCGTTGCGTGGGCGGATGCCTCGCAAACCATTGATGCCCGTGCCCCGCATCAGGTTGAGCAGGAAGGTCTCCACGCTGTCGTCGGCATGGTGGGCCACGGCTACGGCGTCGGCTTCCAGCTCCTGACGGAGGGTTTCGAACCATTGGTAGCGCAGCTCGCGCGCGGCCATTTCGATGGAGATGTGCCGGTTGGCGGCGTGTTGGGTGGTGTCGAAGTGGACAACGTGCAGGGCGACGTGCCGCTCCTCGCACAGGTGGCGGACGAACTGTTCGTCGCGGTCGGACTCCTCGCCGCGCAAGTGGAAGTTGCAATGTGCCGCCTCGCACGCATAGCCCAGCTCCGTCAGCAGGAGCAGGAGGGCTACGGAGTCGGCACCGCCGCTCAGGGCCACGATGACTTTGCCGCCTGCTTCCAGCAGACGTTCTTGGGCAATGTATTGGGCAACTTTCTTCTTTTCCATACCTGCAAAGGTAGTATAAACCGAGAGAAATACAAAAGACGAAAACAACGTTTTCGGGCTTTTTTATTTCCGAGGTGCCGTTGTATTATTAGCGGGTCAGTATTCCTTCGGAAAGCACTGCTTTGCAACCTTTAAAGCATTGCTTTCTCCCTTTGAAAACATTGCTTTCCGAATTGCGCGTAGCGCGATGCGGACGGGGTTTGCTATCAGTTTCTTATGCCTTGTTATTTAAAAACATTCTAAATTGCTTGCGGGTTGTCGGCATATCTCGTATCTTTGCATCCGAATAATCATAGAGAAAGGCAAATACTATGCGTTTATCCGAATTGAATACAGGCGAGAAAGGCGTGATTGTCAAGGTGATGGGCCACGGAGGTTTCCGCAAGCGCATTGTGGAGATGGGCTTCATCAAGGGCAAGACGGTCGA
>DXAV01000029.1 GCA_019116805.1 Candidatus Bacteroides merdavium
AGTTTGCTAAACTGCCGTACGGGTTACCGTACCGGGGGTTCGAATCCCCCAGCTTCCGCAGCGTGATATGCACTCTTAGCTCAGTTGGTAGAGCAACTGACTCTTAATCAGTGGGTCCAGGGTTCGAATCCCTGAGGGTGTACAAAATTTTTAGGGTGGATTCGTCTAGCGGCTAGGACACATGCCTCTCACGCATGGAACACGAGTTCGATTCTCGTATCCACTACTTTTGAATAACAGGCGGCTGCAATAATATCTGCGGTCGCCTGTTTTGGTTGAATTCATTGTAAAATGTGACATTGTTATGGATTTCATCATCGATTTCATCCTTCACATTGACCAGCACATGATTAATATCGTGCAAGCTTATCATTTGTGGACGTATGCCATTCTTTTTCTCATTATCTTTTGCGAGACCGGTCTTGTGGTTACCCCTTTCCTGCCGGGAGACTCCTTGCTATTCGTGGCGGGGGCTATCGCCGCACAGCCCGACATACCTCTGGAGGTCAACGTGTTAGTACTCATCGTATTTGCTGCGGCCGTCCTGGGGGATTCAAGCAATTATGCCATCGGGCATTTTTTCGGAAAAAAACTGTTCAGTAATCCTAAATCCAAGATATTTAAGCAGAGTCATCTGGATAAAACGCATGAATTTTACAAGAAGTATGGCGGAAAAACGATTATTATAGCCCGCTTTGTCCCGATTGTACGTACTTTTGCGCCGTTTGTGGCAGGTATGGGCAAAATGCACTACTATTATTTCATGCTTTACAACGTGTCGGGCGGTTTGCTATGGGTAGCCTTGTTTTGCTATGCGGGCTACTTTTTCGGAGACCTTCCTTTCGTACAACAAAACCTGAAGTTGCTGGTAGTGGCTATTATAGTCGTGTCTGTTTTGCCGGCCGTGCTGGAAGTGCTGCGGGTGCGGTTCAAAAACGCAAGGAATAAACATCAAGCTTGAACTCCAAATAAGAACTGACCGTGGACTGGCTGTATAATTTGTTTATAGAACCATCGGCTTTGCAGGCGGTGGTGATACTATCACTCATCTGTGCCATTGGACTCGGATTGGGTAAAATACGTATAGGAGGCATATCGCTGGGTGTCACCTTTGTTTTCTTTGCCGGCATATTGGCTGGACACTTGGGGTTGAAGATAGACCCTCAGATGCTGAACTATGCCGAGAGTTTTGGCTTGGTGATATTTGTATATGCTTTGGGACTGCAGGTGGGGCCTGGTTTTTTCAGTTCTTTTCGTGATGAAGGTGTCCGTCTTAATATGCTGGGTATCGGAGTTGTTCTGATTGGTACTTTTATGGCAGTGGCAGGTTGCTGGTTGACAGGCATTTCCTTGCCCGATATGGCAGGCATTCTTTGTGGTGCCACGACCAACACACCGGCTTTGGGAGCCGCTCAACAGACGCTGAAGCAGATGGGTATGGACGCCAGCACGCCGGCTTTGGGTTGTGCTGTCACTTATCCCTTGGGAGTAATAGGCGTCATATTGGCAATCCTTGTCATCCGCAAGCTGATGGTAAAGGACAAAGATTTGGAAATATCGGAAAAGGATAATGATAACAAGACGTATATTGGTGCTTTCCAAGTGCATAATCCGGGCATCTTTG
This sequence comes from Candidatus Bacteroides merdavium, assembly GCA_019116805.1. Lineage (GTDB taxonomy): Bacteria > Bacteroidota > Bacteroidia > Bacteroidales > Bacteroidaceae > Bacteroides > Bacteroides merdavium. The sequence continues at coordinate 1,625 of DXAV01000029.1, forward strand.
GCAAAAGTGTGAAAGAGATTGCGGATCTGAGCCATTCCAAGTTTGTGATTTCCCGTTTGTGGCGTGATGGAAAGGTAATTATTCCAACATCGGATAAGGTCGTGATGGAAGGTGACCGCTTGCTGGTCATTACTTCAGAGAAAGAGGCGGCTGCGATGACGGTGCTTTTCGGTGAACAGGAACATACGGATTGGAATAAGGAGGATATTGACTGGGATGCCATTGACAGCAAATTGATATCCCAGCGTATTGTGGTGACCCGTCCCGAATTGAACGGTAAGAAATTAGGTTCCCTCCACCTGCGCAATCATTATGGTATCAACATTACGCGTGTTTATCGAAGCGGCGTACAACTTTTGGCTACAGCTGGTCTGACGTTGCAGTTGGGTGACCGCTTGACAATTGTTGGTGAAGCGGCGGCTGTACATAATGTGGAAAAGGTGTTGGGTAATGCTATCAAGAGTCTGAAGGAACCCAACCTTGTGGCAGTGTTCATTGGCATTATATTGGGGCTTATTCTGGGAGCTATTCCCATTTCCATTCCCGGTATCAGTGCGCCTGTGAAATTGGGATTGGCCGGTGGTCCCATTATTGTCGGTATCTTGATAGGTACGTTTGGCCCGCGCTTGCACATGGTGACTTATACCACTCGCAGTGCTAATCTGATGCTTCGTGCTTTGGGGTTGTCTTTGTATCTGGCCTGCCTGGGGTTGGATGCAGGAGCTCATTTCTTTGAGACTGTATTCCGTCCTGAAGGTCTGCTTTGGATTGGTGTGGGTTTTGTACTGACATTGTTGCCTGTATTCATCATGGGGGTGGTGGCTTTTAAATGGATGAAAGTGGATTTCGGTTCTGTGACAGGTATGTTGTGTGGTAGTATGGCCAACCCGATGGCATTGAATTATGCCAATGATACCATCCCGGGGGATAATCCGTCCGTATCTTATGCTACGGTTTATCCGCTTTGCATGTTTCTGCGGGTCATCATAGCCCAAGTGCTGCTGATGTTCCTATTGGGATGATAGGGGTATATATTGAGACAGAATAGAGAAAAGAATGTATTAAAACGATAAAGTCATGGGAAACATTACTTCTGAAAGTATCATCAGTGATTTGCGCTATTTGCAGTTGTTGTCTCATAGTTTTCCGACGATAGCTGATGCCAGTACTGAGATTATCAACTTGGAAGCCATTTTGAATCTTCCGAAAGGGACAGAACACTTTCTGACTGACCTGCACGGGGAGTATGAAGCTTTTCAGCATGTGTTGAAGAACGCTTCGGGAGCCGTGAAACGTAAGGTAAATGAAATCTTCGGTCATACGTTGCGCGAGAGCGAAAAGAAGGAACTCTGTACCCTGATTTATTATCCGGAAGAGAAATTACAACTTATCAAGGAAAAAGAGAAGGATCTTGATGACTGGTACTTGATTACGCTGAATCAGTTGGTTAAGGTGTGTCAGAACGTATCATCCAAATATACCCGTTCCAAAGTGAGGAAAGCTTTGCCGAAAGATTTTTCCTATATCATTCAGGAGTTGTTGCATGAATCTACTATAGATCCTAATAAGCATGCGTATATTAATGTCATCATCAGTACCATCATTTCGACCAAGCGTTCCGATGACTTTATCATAGCCATGTGTAATTTGATCCAGCGTCTTACCATTGATTCCTTGCATATTGTTGGTGATATTTATGACCGTGGTCCGGGGGCACATATTATTATGGATACGCTTTGCGATTATCACAACTTCGATATCCAGTGGGGTAATCATGATCTTTTATGGATGGGAGCCGCTTCGGGCAACGATGCCTGCATGGCTAACGTTATCCGAATGTCTATGCGTTACGCCAACTTGGCTACCTTGGAAGATGGATATGGTATCAATCTGTTGCCGCTTGCTACGTTTGCCATGGAAGTTTATGGTGACGATCCGTGTAGCATCTTCGAGCCAAAGATGAATTTTGCTGACGGACGCTATAACGAAAAGACCTTACGGCTTATTACGCAGATGCATAAGGCTATTACTATAATTCAGTTGAAATTGGAGGCTGCCATCATCGACCGTCGTTCTGAGCTGGCTATGGACAATCGGAAACTGTTGCATCTGATAGATTTCCAACGGGGCGTTTTCGTTTATGAAGGCAAGGAATATCCGTTACGCGACACGAATTTTCCCACTGTTGATCCTGCCAATCCCTATAAACTGACAGAGGAGGAGCATGACCTTATGGAAAAAATTCATGCTTCCTTTATGAACAGCGAGAAGCTGAAGAAACATATGCGCTGTTTGTTCACTTATGGTGGTATGTATCTGGTATGTAACAGTAATTTACTCTACCATGCTTCAGTACCATTAAATGCTGATGGAAGCTTTAAGCATGTGACGATTAACGGGAAAGAATATTGGGGCGAAAAATTGCTGAAGAAGGTGGATCAGTTGGTACGTACGGCTTATTTCGGTGAGGACGGTTCGGAAGAGAAGGCTTTTGCGCTCGATTACATGTGGTATATGTGGTGTGGTCCGGATGCTCCATCGTTTGATAAGGACAAAATGGCTACGTTTGAACGCTATTTTGTGGCCGATAAATCGCTGCATAAGGAGACTAAGGGGCATTATTACACACTAAGAAATGAGGTTGAAGTTTGCAACAGTATTTTGAAAGAATTTGGTGTGGAGCCTGGGCCTCATGCTCACATCATCAACGGACATGTGCCTGTAAAGACAATCAAGGGAGAACGACCTATCAAGGCCGAAGGAAAATTGTTGGTGATTGACGGAGGTTTCTCGAAAGCTTATCAGCCAGAAACAGGTATAGCTGGATATACATTGGTCTATCATTCTCATGGTTTGCAGCTTGTACAGCATGAACCTTTCCAAAGTCGTCAGAAGGCTATCGAGGAAGGACAGGACATCAAATCTACTACTTTCCTCGTGGAGTTCAATTCCCAACGTATGATGGTGAAGGATACGGATAAAGGAATCGAATTGCGTACTCAGATAGAAGATTTGAAGAAGCTGCTGGTTGCCTATCGTACGGGTTTGATTAAGGAGCGGGTATAATCCTTGCATATAATCGTGTGGAAGAAGGAGGCTAATATTTGAATAATATGATGCCGCCTTCTATAATCCATCCTTTGCTGTAATTGCGGTTTACCGTGTAGGGCCTGTCCCAACTATAACCTCCTGTGACGAAAAATCCCATCTTTTCGTTCAATCGATATTCCAGATTGACGCGGGGTTGCAGGGCATATAAGCGTTTGGGGCAGCCGTTGTTCTTGTTTTGGAAAGTTTCTATATGTTGATAGCCCAAGTCACCACTGACAGACAACGATTTATAGAGAGAAAGTTCCATACCGGCACGGTAGAATAGGGAACCGGAGAATTGGTCACTGAAGGAGAAGTAGGGTGTACCTACTCCTAAAATGGTGTAGAATAGTTTGTTTTTGAAGCGGGCTGCTACATTCACTTTCGTGTGGTTTCCTCCGAACACCATCAGTTGTACTCGTGTTTGTGGATTGGCATTTACCAGTCCTATCTGGAATCCATCAAAGTCTTCCTTGTAATAGTTAAATAATCCGATTTGTACTCCTTTCCCTTTTTGAGCCATGTTCAGTAAGCCGATTTGGACTCCCCTCAATTCATTTCCCGTAACATTTCCTATGGCAGCCGTTTGCAGGCCATTCATGTCTGTAGCTGTGATGTTGGCTATCCCGCTTACTTGCCAGCCTTTCATATTGCCTCCTACGACGTTTAGTACTCCCGACAAGGCGGTTCCTTTATAATTCTCTCCCGATATATTTGCCAATCCCGAAATATGAATACCTGCAATGTCTTTACCTGCAAAGTTAAGTAGGCCGGCTAGAGTGGCTCCTTTGTTGGCGTCTCCTAGGATATTGCACAACCCCGATACGAGCAGGCCGTAGCTCTGACTTCCGTTTATGCCTACCAGTCCGGAAATGGATATGCCTCGGGTGTAATTTCCGTTGATATTGGTGATACCGGCCACTTGTATTCCTTTCATTATTCCCCCTGTCATGTTTGAGAAACCGGCCACTTGTAGTCCGCAGACATTATGGCGTGTGATGCTTCCGATGACATTTGTACCCAGTCCGTTCAAGTTATTTATGGACGAGAATAAGCCGATGTTGAGAAAGGTACTCCTCGTAGTGTCGTTAGGTTGCGTTGAGATTCGTTTCCATAAGGACAAATTGATGCCTATTGGTTTGCGGATATTAGAGATGGATGGCTGGGATTGCACAAAAAGAGTCCCTGCCATGAGCAGGGACATAAACAAGGTACTGAAATATATTTTTTTCATCCTTTTGCTTCTTGATATAAGAATCGTTTGATTGACTTTTTGGGAGTTTTCTCAAACTCTTCCGGATAGATTTTCATTTTATATAGCTGGCTGTAGGCTGGAAGTTCGGCATTCAGGGCTACCCGGTTCTCTTCCATAACCCGTTCGATGTCTTCGTTGGTCAGACCATGGGCAAAGGCATCGTCGAAGTCTGGATAAACCAGCCCTACCAGTCGTTCGTTTTGTTGCACGATGATACTTTCGGCTACATAAGGCATGTTGTTCAGTTTGTCCTCAATTTCTTCCGGGTAAATATTCTGTCCGCTAGGGCCAAGGAGCATATTCTTACTGCGTCCTTTGATGGTTATATTTCCTTCATGGTCCATCAGAGCCAAGTCGCCCGTATGCAGCCAACCGTTCGGTTCCAATACCTCTTGGGTAGCCTCTTCGTTCTTATAGTAACCGAGCATTACATTGGGACCACGGCAAATGATTTCGCCGGGGATATTTTCCGGGTCAGGTGAGGCTATCTTGACTTCCATGCGAGGGGCGGCTTTTCCACATGATCCCAGCTTGAAACGTTTCCAATCTTCGTAGCAGATGATGGGACCACATTCGGTCATGCCGTAACCTACGGTATAGGGGAAATCTATCATCTTGAGAAACTGCTCCACATCGTGATTGAAGGCTGCTCCGCCGATAATGACCTCTTCGAAGTTTCCGCCAAATGCTTGTACTACTTGTTCACGTACGGTAGCCTTGATCTTGTCGTTGACAAAGGGTACTTTCAGCAACAATTTCATGGTCGGTGTTTCCAGCTTAGGCAACACGTTCTTCTTGATAATTTTCTCGATGATGAGCGGTACGGCAACAACAATGCGTGGCTTCACTTCGGCAAATGCCTGGAAAATGATTTTCGGACTCGGCATGCGGGTTAGGTAATAGATATGACAACCTACGGCGATTTCATACAGGAATTCAAAGGCCAGTCCGTACATGTGGGCCATAGGAAGCATGGAAACTACCTTGTCGCCACATTTTAACGGAAGGACCTGGAAAGCGAAAGCCGTATTCGACCAAAGGCTGCGGTAGGGCAGCATTACTCCTTTGGAGTAGCTGGTAGTTCCCGAGGTGTAGTTGATGACGGCAAGTTCTTCCGGTTGGTCCTTATGGTAGGATACGTGTTCCTTGCGGAAGTTCTTGGGATATTTCTTGCCGAAGAGTTCATTGAGGTGTTCGCGTGCATAATCCACTTTTTCGCTTCGGGAGACAAGTATCGAAAAGTCTGTCATCATGAAGATACCTTCCAGCAGCGGCATGGCGTTTTCATTCAGATTCTCCCATACCATATCGCCTACAAAAAGTAGCTTGGCTTCGGAGTGGTTTACTATATTGTGTATGTTGTCTGCCTTGAATTCGTGTAGGATGGGGACAACGACTGCGCCATAGGTCAGTGTAGCTAGAAAAGTGACTCCCCAGTGCGAACTGTTACGACCACAGACTGCTATTTTGTCTCCTTTCTTGATGCCGCTCGCTTCAAAGATAATGTGCAGCTTCTCTATTTTTCGTGCAACGTCTTTGTATTGTAGGGTTGCTCCCTTGTAGTCGGTCAGGGCGTCCAGATCCCAGTTGTCTTTGATACTCTTCTCAATGTATGCGATAAAACTTTGTTCCATAATTATTGCACATTTTTATTAGATTTGTGCAAATATAGCTCTTTCTCTATATAACACAAACGAATTAGTATAAATTATGTTGTTTAGGCAACAAGTTCCTGTTTGTTTTTCCTTGCTTGCCGTTTTTTATAAATCTTGTCAATGACCAGTGCGATGGCTCCGTCGCCCGTAACATTACAGGCTGTCCCGAAACTATCCATAGCTATGTACAAGGCTATCATCAAGGCCTGTTCCGATTCTCCGAAACCCAGAATGGACTGGAGGATGCCGAGCGAGGCCATGATGGCTCCTCCGGGGACACCCGGTGCCGCAACCATTGTAATACCCAGCATGAAAATGAAGCCGGCGAACAACTGGAAGTCATAGTGTATGCCTTGCATCATCATTAGTGCCAGGGCACAGGCTACAATCTTCAGTGTGCTCCCCGATAGGTGAATGGTAGCACAGAGCGGGATGACAAATCCTGCTATTCCGGGCGATACGCCATTCTTAATGGTCTGTTCTAGGGTAACGGGGATAGTAGCTGCCGATGATTGTGTACCTAGTGCTGTGAAGTAAGCAGGCATCATCCGTCCCAGCAACTTGAAAGGATTACGGCGGACGAACACTGCGGCGATACAATATTGGAAGACCAGCAGAAAGATGTGCAGCAAGAAGATGATGCCGATAATCTTGACGAACACGCTGAGGATGCCGAACACCTGCCCCGAACGTGTCATATTCAGGAAGATACCGAAAATGTAAATAGGTAACAGAGGTAGGATGACGGTACTAATAGTTTTCACGACGATCTCTTGGAAATCTAATGCAACGTTCTTCAAAGCGTCAGTTTTCAGATGAGCCAGTCCAAGTCCCAATGTGAAGGCCAGTATGAGGGCTGTCATGACATTCATCAGTGGAGGAATGGATATGTTGAAGTAGGGTATGATACCCTGGGCTTCGCTTACCTGCTCCAGTGGAACGTCTTGCCGGATGAGCGATGGGAAGAAGGTAGTACCGGTGAAATAAGATAGAAAACCTGAAAAAAGCGTTGCACCGTAAGCTATCAGTACGGTGGCCAGTAACATCTTGCCCGCTCCTTTGCCGATATTGGCGATGGCGACAGTTACCAAACCGACAATAATGAGCGGGATGGAGAAGTTTAAAAACTCGCTGAAGATGCCGTTGAACGTGACAAATGCCCTGACTAGCATCATAGGTAATATGTTTCCGAATGCGATGCCTGCTGCGATGGCTGTTACGATGCGGGGCAGGAGGCCGATATGTATCTTTTTCATCCGTCTGTAATGTTTTGGCGAATTGGACAATGCTTGTTTACTGCAATCGCAAAATTAAGAAAAAATTCCCATTTGACGTATGAACAAACGTGTGTGGCGTTTTGTTCTAAAGATAGTACTGTTTGGGGTATGCTTCTCTTGCAACTCTATGTAATGGATTATGAGAATATATATTAGGGAAACTGCTGCAGGAACATATCATGCTATGATAGAGTATATCATTGGTATGATGGAGAGTTGTCCCGAGAAGGTCTTTAATTTTGCCTTTTCGGGAGGAGATGTATTATGGCCTTTGTTCGACATTTGGGCCAATGAATATGGAAACGTCACGCCTTGGAACAGAATGCATATTTATTGGACGGATGAGCATTATGTACCAATGGAACATTCGGACAGTAATTATGGTATCCTGCGCCGATTGTTACTTGATAAGGTTTCTTTTCCTTCAGACCAAGTTTTTCCCATCTTGTATGGTATGACCTCAGACTCCAAGAAAGAAGCGGTGCGTTACACTGGTAAAGTTTGTGCTTCATTGCCGTTGGCTGGCGAAATGCCTGTGTTCGACGTGGCATTGCTGGGCGTAGAGGCTGACGGGCGTGCATCATCCATTTATCCCGGACAGGAGCATCTCTTAGCTTCCTCACAAGTGTATGCTGCTTGTACTAATCCATATAGCGGGCAACGGTGTGTCACGATGACCGGAACGGCCTTGAACGCCGTCTCACAACTGGTGCTGTTGGCAGTGGGCAAGAAGCGGAAACAGATTATTCATGATATCTTGAATTCGGGAGATACGTCTCCTATAAGCTACATTGCCCACCATGCGGCCGACGTCAGGCTGTTTATGGACGTCTGTGCAGATGGCAGGCAATGAATCTGGTGGAGCTCCGTGCTCCTCGGTTGTGTGTTTTTCAGCGTTGTCTATTTAATTAAATTTCCATTTACCTTTACGTTTTTCAGTTGGAAGTTCCGGATGAGCGACTTGTCTATGTCGCCTTTCTTGGCTTGAATGTCCATGTTTTCGAAAGTGAAATTGGTGAGTTCATATTGGTCGGAGCCTTCGACATCAAAGAACGTATTACACTTCAGGGTGATGTTGCGCATCGTCACCTGATCGGCATACGATTTCGGCATCTCTTTCTGTCCTTTTAAGTCGAAAAACTGTGTCCAGGGACGTACTAGGATGCAGCTGTTGGCGTCACCTTTCACGTCTTCTACCGTGATGTAGTTGTAATGTTGTGGAGTGTCGGGACGCATTTTCAACCACAAGATGCGGCTGGCTTGTGTGATGGTACAGCGGCGCAGGATAATGTTATGGTTGTGGATGGACTCGCTGCCGCAAGTCAGTCCGCTGTGGCAGAATCCGTACGTGCAGTCCTCGATGATGATGTTGCGGTTGCTGCCGTTATTTGGATCCTTGTCTGCCTGCGGGCCTTTGCCACCCTTCAGGGCTACAGCGTCGTCGTTCACCGACATGTAACAACCTTTGATCAGTACGTTGGTACAGACATCTATGTCCACCGCATCGCTACTCGGCGCCTTCACAGGAGCTGCCGGGGCGAAAATATGCAGGCCCAGCAGTTTCACGTTGTTGCAGCGGTAGAGGTGTGTAGTCCAGAAAGGTGAGTTGATGAGGCGCACGCCGGAAAGCTGCACA
>DXAV01000030.1 GCA_019116805.1 Candidatus Bacteroides merdavium
TCGAAACATCTCCAGAAAGACACGATTCCCTTGGGCAGTGCATGTAGTGAGATTCTTCGACTACGCCCTACGGGCTTCGCTCAGAATGACAGATACGTCGATAGTATAAACTAAATAGGAATGATTACTTATGAACAAGTTTTTATCGACTCTTACAGTAGTATGTGCGCTTTGCTTTACTGCTTGTGCACAAAAGAAAACGAATATGGAAACATCCAAAGTATTGGTAACGTATTTTTCTGCGACCGGAACGACAGCCAAAGTGGCACGTGATATTGCCGATGTCTCCGGAGGAGAACTTTTCGAAATCATGCCACAGAATCCTTATACCGATGCAGACCTTAACTGGAACAACAAGCAATCACGCAGTTCAATAGAGATGGGTGACGCAACTTCACGTCCGGCACTCAGAAATAAAAAAGAAAACATATCAGACTATGATATTATCTTCATAGGTTATCCCATTTGGTGGAATCTTGCTCCGCGAATTATCAATACATTCATCGAAGAGCATGATTTGAACGGAAAAGTAATAATCCCTTTTGCCACCTCCGGCGGCAGTGGCATAAGCAATAGTGTTTCTGCGCTGAAAAAAGCCTATCCGAGCTTGAATTGGAAAGAAGGGAAACTGCTCAATAGGGCAAACCGGAATGTCATACGGGAATGGACAGTTCAGTTTCAGTAAATGCTTCTCGGTCCTTTTCCCAATTTCGTGAGATTCTTCTAACTGATTAATCCACAGATTATATTGCGTTAATCTACTGAAATCCTTCGGTTATTCCACAGATTTTCCGTAAGTTTGCGACCGCTAACTTAATAAATAACGAAACTGCAATGAAAAAGTTTACTTATGCACTTGCTTCAGCTGCATTGCTCGCTGCATGTAGCGGAAATCCGGGTTACACCGTGACCGGCACCATAGACGGTGCCCCCGATGGAACCGTGGTTTATCTCCAACGACAAGAAGGACGCCAATCCGTCAAGGTAGATTCGGCCATTGTCCAGAACGGCCAGTTCACCCTCGAAGGACGCCAAGACACGGCCCAAGTCCGCGCCCTGACGTGCCAAGTCGGCGACGATGCGCTCGGCATAGATTTCTTCCTGGAAAATGGAGCCATCACCGTACAACTCTCCGCCGATACCCGCAGCGTCACCGGTACCCCGAATAACGATGCCTACCAGCTCATCCGCCAGCAGCTCAACGACCTGAGCAAGCAGCTCTCTGCCATCTACGAATCCTTGGAGGACTCCACCCTGACAGACGAACAACGCGAACTCAAGGAGAAAGACACCGAGGCCATTTACGACAAGATGACGGAAACCATGAACGCCGGCATAGCCCAGAACGCCACCAATGCGGTGGGTGTCTACCTGCTGAAACGAAACTACTACAACATGAGCGTAGAGCAGTTGGAACCCATCGTAACAAAAATCCCCGCCGAACTGACGGACGAAGCCATCGTCCGCATTAAGGAAAAGGTGGAAAAACTGAAAGTAACGGCAGTCGGCCAGAAGTTTGTAGACTTCGAGATGCAGACACCTGATGGCAAGACGGTAAAACTGTCCGACTACGTAGGCAAAGGAAAGGTCGTTTTGGTAGACTTTTGGGCCAGCTGGTGCGGTCCATGCCGTCAGGAAATGCCCAACCTGGTAGAAGCCTACAAGAAGTACCGGAACAAGAATTTCGAAATCGTGGGCGTATCGCTGGACCGCGATGCCGAAGCCTGGAAAAAAGGTATCGAGAAACTGAATATCACCTGGCCGCAAATGTCCGACCTGAAGTATTGGGACAGCGAAGGCGCCAACCTCTATGCCGTGAGCAGTATCCCCCACACGGTGCTGATTGACGGCGATGGCGTCATCCTGGCACGCGGCCTGCATAGCGACGAATTGCAGGAGAAGCTGGCTGAAGTCCTGAAATAAGCCGGGGAAAGCTCCGAGACGATATCCCACTTCCCCGAAGAGGTAGAAAACTGAAAAGAGAGGATATGTCCCCTTATTCGGACATTCCTCTCTTTTTCTTATTCCATCCGTCCGGCTATTTCGGCAGACGATGATCCACGTACAATTTCAGTCCGAATACCGAACCAGCGAACATCAGGGTCTGGGCAAAGTAGTTGAGCACCGAGCCCGCAATCTCACCGCCTGGTGGCCGGAAGAAACTGATAAAGGCTAACACAATCCCTGTGGCCAGGGTGACGAGAGCCGTTACAACTTGAACGTTCTTCATAAGCCACAGTTTCTAAGCGTGCTTATCCAAAGGAACCTTCGTTGCCTTCTTCATCCTCATTTCCGGTGCCTGTACCGGTACCCGGATTTTCGCAGGCATACTCTATCAACTGTTCTGACGATATCGTCGAATAACGCATAGCAAGGGTGATGTACTTGCTCTCATCAGCGAATGCAATCCGCTGTAAACAATTAATGGCCCTGTTACAATCATTTTTAGGGAAGAAAGAACCTATTTCTGAAATAATATGTTTATCTTTGACCATAGCTTTTAGAATTGAGTCCTTTTTGAGGGCACTTAAAGATACTCATTTTCTGTGAAATACAGAACTAAATGCTATATTTTTTACTTGCGAAACTTGAATTACTTACTATAAAACAACTATCAATATTAACTTAATATCTTACACACATGAAACTAAAAAGTACACTTCTGGTCGCATGGGCGCTGATAGCCTCTGCCACCGTACCGGCCCAGACCGAAACACCCGAACAAAAGGCCGAACGAATGGAATGGTTCTCAAGAGCCAAACTCGGTATCTTCATCCACTGGGGAATCTATTCCACAGGAAGGACATCGGAAAGCTGGGCATTCCACAACAAAACGGTCCCCTTTGAGGAATACATGGACCAAGCGAAGGAATTCACCGCAGCGAACTATGACCCGGCCTATTGGGCAAAACTCATCAAGGAGAGTGGCGCACAATATACGGTCATCACCACGAAACACCACGATGGCTTCGCGCTGTGGGACACCAAGGCTGGCGATTTCAGTGCCGTGAAGTCCGCCCCGGCCCAAAAGGACGTGCTCGCCCCGTTCTGCGAAGAGATAAGGAAGCAAGGCCTCAAACTGGGTTTCTACTACTCCCTCATCGACTGGCCCAGGGAGGATTACCCCAACATCTTCCGCGAAGGGCCGGCAAAATATGACATCCATCAGGAGCCGGAGCGGTGGCAACACTTCGTGGACTTCAACTTCGCACAACTCAGGGAACTGAACGAGACGTGGAAACCCGACCTCTACTGGTTTGATGGAGACTGGGAACAGAAAGCCGAGGACTGGAGGGCCAAAGAAATCGTGGAAATGCTCCGCGAGACCACTCCGGGCGTGATAGTCAACTCCCGCATCCAGGGCTACGGCGACTATGACACCCCGGAATTGGGTGTGCCGGTCACCCGGCCCGCATCGAAATGGTGGGAAACCTGCATGACCATGAACGACTCATGGGGCTACCGGCTGGACGATCACAACTACAAAAGCCCGATGGTGCTGCTGCGGATGCTGGTGGACTGCATCAGCCTGGGTGGCAACCTGTTGCTGGACATCGGTCCGAGAGCGGACGGGACCATCCCCGAAGAGCAGGTATCCATCCTGAAGGAATTTGGCCGCTGGACAGCCAAACACAAGGAGGCCATCTACAACACCAAGCCGGGCATACCGGGCGGACACGTGCAGGCCTACACCGCCCTGAGCATGGACGGCAAGACCCTCTACCTGTACGTGCCATACGCCCCGACCGAGAACATCGAAATCAAAGGCCTGAAGAGCCGGATCAAGAATGTGCGCGTAGTGGGCAACGGCACCCAACTGAAATGGGTACGCTACAATGACATCTCCTGGAGCCAAGTACCTGGTGTCTGCTATATAGACGTTCCGAAAGACGTGCTGGACGAAAGAATCACCGTTATCGCGGTAGACCTGGAAACGCCGATCGAGCTTTACCGTGGAGCGGGGCAAGTGCTCGACTTCAATGATTATGACCAATAAGCCGCGCGAGACCCAGTCGTCTCCTCTCTATTCCCTCTTCCGGAAATAAAAAAAACGGAAGGTGCTTCCCGGGCAGGCCATCCTCCTGCCACAGAAGCACCTTCTGTTCATTCACTCCGTCCTGCCCGTCATTTTATCCAATAATGCTTCTCGCCAAGGAGCTATGCTTCAACCGACATAGAAGCAAGGATAAAGAGGCATAGGAGCAAGGATAAATAGCACAAGAAGCTTACTGCTGACGAGACACCTCATGCTTGAAGCATTATAGCTTCTGGTTCAACTTTTAAGCATTCCCTGCAAAAGTATCAGGAATAATACTTCGCGCGGGATGAATTTGTGCATTTCCCCCACACGGTGCTGATTGACGGCAATGGCCTCATCCTGGCACGCGGCCTGCATGGTGACGAATTGCAGGAGAAGCCGGCTGAAATCCTGAAATAAGCCGGAAAGCTCCAAGACGATATCTCACTTCCCCGAAGAGGTAGAAAACTGAAAAGAGAGGATATGTCCCCTTATGCGGACACTCCTCTCTTTTTCTTATTCCATCCGTCCGGCTATTTCGGCAGACGATGATCCACGTACAATTTCAGTCCGAATACCGAACCAGCGAACATCAGGGTCTGGGCAAAGTAGTT
>DXAV01000031.1 GCA_019116805.1 Candidatus Bacteroides merdavium
CCTTATTCCCCTCCAACCATAAGTTGTCGGGGTAGAACGTCAGTCCCAACACTTTCAAGGGGGACGAAGCCTCCTGATCCGCTTCGGCCGCATCATCCGAAGGCACTGGTAAAGGGAAAAAATGATGCCGGCAGGCTCTGCACCAGCTGCCGACAACCTGAAAATGGAACATGCACATCATGCCTCCCACCGTAAAAGCAAAGAGGAAAAACAGGATAGTCCACTGGCCCACCGTCAGCAAGCGATACCAGACACCGTAAGCAAAACCAGTGGCTTCCACCTCGCTCCGCATCCCCAGATAGCAGGAAAACAGGCTGTCGGCATCCGCCAGACGGGCCGTATCGCCGGCATAGGAAAAGGTCTCCTTTTCCAAGAAGTCGGTTACCCCCACACGGACTGACAAACGGTGGCCGGAGTTGGATACCGACTTTTGCCATAAACGCAATAGCGTGTCGGCTCTTAAAGGCGAATGTAACAAAATATAAGACTGCATAATGCGATATTCAGGTACCTCTTCGAGATTATTCAACCTGCGGTGGAGCGGTATGACATACGTCCGCTGACCTATCTTCGGAAGAATCAGCTTCACCGTATCCTTCACCATTTCATTCTTGGACAGCACGCTCCTTGGCCGATTGGACCAAATCGGCTGTTCCATGTCTTCCCTCTTGACAAGTTCCTGTTCCAATATTTGGACAAACTTCTGCCGGGCTGAATCCTTAAAAGAAGATACATGGGCATCGTAATAATGCTTGCCTGCCATGAAGGCACAAACGATGCCCAACAAGACCGCCATACTTCCATGTATTAATTTGACAGTTTTCGTTTCTTTCATATCCTCCGAAATCAAATTCGATGCAAAAATAATCAAAAAACAGTCAGGACCGATGGCACCGCGGAAGTAAAGTTGCGTTATCTGAAAAATGCCATCTTGTGCATGCTAACCAGGGATATTATTTCACTAACCAGGGACATTGGCGGGCTAAAGTAGGTAGTTGTCGGGCTGAAGAAGGTGTTTGTTTAAGCCGGGCAAAGCAACCGTTTGCCCGGATTAAAGCACTGCTTTTCCCAGCTTAAACCGATGCTTTGCCCAGCTTGAACGGCCGGTTTGGGCTGGGAAAACAACAAGAAAGTTGGTTTCCTATTTTCTGCCTTCACGGCTTCACGGCGGAGCCAACATGCCGACGGTGAATGATTTACAGTGAAAGCAACGCCCGCGACACGCGGGGTGAACCCTTCACCCCGCACCCCCCCCGTCATCCCGCACCCCTCTCCCGTCATCCCGCACTTGATGCGGGATCCATACGTTTCCTTACTTTCACCGCAAGCGTCTTATTTTCAACATGTTTCTGTGAAATTTCACCGAAGGATACCGTCCGTTTCCGGTGAAAGATATAAAAGACGCTAAAGAGGTCTTTTGAAGCCGCCGGGGGGCTTGACAAAGGCCCGAAAATGTTGTATCTTTACGTTGCGAAAACGGATGTTCAACCCTTAAAATCGACAAACGCCCATGAATTTCTTATGCAACCTGAAGCAGTTGTTTTCCCCTCAGAGAACCATTCTTCCCGCTACCTCGCGTTCCTGCAAGGAGCTTCTCTCCGACCTTGACCGGATGTGCGCCCGCCTGCCCCAGGGTGAAGCCTTGCTCATTACGGGCGATGGCGAGTTTACCGTCCGCCTCACCTGGAAACCCCAGACGGAGAAACCCGCCAAACGGACTTTCAGTCTGAGCGGACGGAACGAAGCTGTGGAATGGATAGAGGACGACGGTGTGATAGAAGAACCTGCTGAAGAGGATAGGACAAGAAAACAAAAGGATAGCATGGAGTCGAAGCAACGCCGGATGATGCAACGGCTCTCGCGCTACCTGAAATTGCATTACGCCTTCCGCTACAACCTGCTGACAGAGCGCACCGAATGCGCCCATCTAAATACGGAAGAATTGGACGACTCCCACCACCTTATTTATACGCCCGTGGACAACCGAACGCTGAACGGCATCGCTCTCGGCGCGATGGAGGACGGCGTGGACTGCTGGGACCGCGACATCAAGCGGTACGTGGAGTCCGACCACGTGCAGGCCTACCATCCCTTCGACCTGTATTTCCACAACTTGCCTGAGTGGGACGGCAAGGACCGGGTAAACGAGCTGGCCCGCCGAGTTTCCGACAAGGATGTATGGGTACGTTCCTTCCACCGCTGGATGCTGGCCGTCACGGCCCAATGGACGGGCACGGGCGACCGGGGCCGCCGGGCTAACAGTGTGGCTCCGCTGCTCGTCAGCACCACGCAGGGGTTGGGCAAGTCCACCTTCTGCCGCATGCTGTTGCCCAACGAACTACGCGACTACTTTACGGAAAGCTTCGACCTGACCAACGCTTCGTCGGCGGAGAACAAACTGGCTTCCTACGGCTTAATCAATCTGGACGAGTTCGACCGCCTGCCCGCCTCGCGTATGCCCCAGCTGAAGAACCTGATGCAGATGGAGGACCTGCGCGTGCGCCGTGCCTACCGCCGCTCGGCGGAGGCCCTGCCCCGCATCGCCTCGTTCATCGGCACGAGCAACCGCCGCGACCTGCTGACCGACCTCTCGGGCAGCCGCCGCTTCATCTGCGTGGAGGTGACCAAGGCCATTGATTGCACGATGCCCCTTGACCATGCCCAATTGTACGCCCAGTTACTACATGAATTGAAGAATGGTGAGCGTTGCTGGTTCAGCAAGGCCGAGGAGGCGGAGATCCAGGCGGCGAATCGTCCGTTCTACCGGGTGACACCTGCTGAGGAGCTGATTGGCAGTTGTTTCGAGTTTGCCGAAGCGGACGAACAGGGCGCCCGACTGATGTCCGCGGCGGACATCTATGCCGAGCTGAGAAAGAAGAATCCTGCCGCCCTGAGGGATTGCTCGTGTACAGCGTTCAGCCGCCTGCTGGCGCAACTGGGAAGACGGGTGCATACTCGGTATGGGAACGGGTATTGGGTGAAACGAAAAGAGGGGTCAAAATAAAAAAAGTTCCTGACTTTATATCAACACTTTGTGGGGCGAAACGCTCACTATTTCTCAACGAACCTCAAAAAACGGTATTTCCATACCTGCCGAGGGGCAGAAACTTTGACCGTAAACCGGCCATCATACCGACAAAATGTCAGTCCTCGACGGGCTGGCATTTTTTTTGTACCCCTACCGTCAGAGAAAAAATAAGTGAAACCTATAATATACTGATTGAATTATGCAAAAAGGTAACATTGGGGTAACGACCGAGAACATCTTCCCCGTCATCAAAAAGTTTTTGTACAGCGACCACGAAATATTCCTGCGCGAGCTGGTGTCCAACGCCGTTGATGCCACGCAGAAACTGAAGACCCTTTCCTCCATCGGCGAGTACAAGGGCGAGCTGGGCGACCTGACGGTCCGCGTCAGCCTGGGCAAGGATACCATCACCGTCTCCGACCGCGGTATCGGTCTCACTGCCGAAGAAATCGACAAATACATCAACCAGATAGCCTTCTCAGGCGCCAACGACTTCCTCGAGAAGTACAAGAACGACGCCAACGCCATCATCGGCCACTTCGGCCTGGGCTTCTATTCGGCCTTCATGGTGGCCAAGAAGGTGGAAATCATCACCAAGTCGTGCAAGGAAGGCGCACAGGCCGTGAAGTGGACTTGTGACGGCAGCCCCGAGTTTACCATCGAGGATTGCGACAAGGCCGACCGCGGTACCGATATTGTCCTCTACATCGACGATGATTGCAAGGAGTTCCTCGAAGAAGCCCGCATCTCTACGCTGCTGAAGAAGTACTGCGGCTTCCTGCCCGTGCCCGTAGCTTTCGGCAAGAAGAAGGAATGGAAAGACGGCAAACAGGTAGAAACCGCTGAAGACAACGTTATCAACGAAACGACTCCGCTTTGGACACGCAAGCCCAGCGAACTGAAGGACGAAGACTACAAAGCCTTCTATCGTGACCTCTATCCTATGTCCGACGAGCCTTTGTTCTGGATTCACCTGAACGTGGACTATCCGTTCCACCTCACCGGTGTGCTCTACTTCCCCAAGGTAAAGAGCAACATCGAGCTGAACAAGAACAAGATACAGCTCTACTGCAACCAGGTGTATGTGACGGACTCTGTAGAAGGCATCGTGCCCGACTTCCTGACGCTGCTCCACGGCGTACTCGACTCGCCCGATATCCCGTTGAACGTGTCGCGTTCGTACCTGCAGAGCGACTCCAACGTCAAGAAGATTTCGACGTACATCACCAAGAAGGTATCCGACCGTCTGCAGTCCATCTTCAAGAACGACCGCAAGCAGTTCGAAGAGAAGTGGAACGACTTGAAGATCTTCATCAACTACGGCATGCTGACGCAGGAAGACTTTTACGACCGTGCCAAGGATTTCGCTCTCTTCACCGACACCGACGGCAAGCAATATACCTTCGAGGAGTACAAGACGCTCATCAAGGATAACCAGACCGATAAGGACAACACCCTCATCTATCTGTATGCCAACAACAAAGATGAGCAGTACAGCTACATCGAGGCCGCCAAGAACAAGGGATACAACGTGTTGCTGATGGACGGCCAGCTGGACATCGCTGTCGTTAGCATGCTCGAGCAGAAGTTCGACAAGGTGCGCTTCACCCGTGTGGACAGCGACATCATCGACAACCTCATCGTGAAGGAAGACAAGAAGAACGAAGTGCTCGAAGCTGCCAAGCAGGAAGCCCTTTCGGCCATGTTCAAGAGTCAGTTGCCCAAGATGGACAAGGCTGAATTCTACGTCGTGGCACAGGCCATGGGCGAAAGCGCCGCTCCGGTCATGATCACGCAGAGCGAATACATGCGCCGTATGAAGGAGATGGCCAACATCCAGGCCGGCATGAGCTTCTACGGTGATATGCCCGACATGTTCAATCTCGTGCTCAACGCCGACCATCCGTTGGTCAAGGAAGTCCTGGCCGGTGAAGAACAGGCCTGCGCAGCCGACATCGTGCCCATCCAGCTCTCCATGGACGACACCAACAAGCGCCGCAACGACCTGAAGAAGAGCCACGAAGGCAAGAAGGACGAGGAAATCCCCACAGCCGAGAAAGACGAACTCAGCGAGCTGAACAAGAAGTGGGACGAGCTGAAGACGAAGAAGGAAGCCGTTTTGGCCGGTTATGCCGCCCAGAACCCGGTTGTCCGCCAGCTCATCGACCTGGCCCTGCTGCAGAATGGCATGCTGAAAGGCGAAGCGCTCAACAACTTCGTGAAACGGAGCATCGAGCTGATTAAATAAAGCCCCTCCAACACTTTTCTATACTCTCCAAAAGAGGATGTATCTTCGTGGTACATCCTCTTTTTTTGCCCTTTTCATCGAAAATAATGGTTTTTTCTTCGTCGGATGTGACAAATTTGAAAACATTTGTTTATATTTGGACATTCATTCACATTGTGTAACCTGTTGTATGAGAAACTATCTGTTGTCCTTGTTGTGCATTCTCTGTTGCTTGCCTTCTGTGCTCCGTGCTCAGAAAGTAGGACTCGTGCTGAGCGGCGGCGGTGCCAAGGGCATGACCCATATCGGTATTATCCGTGCGTTGGAGGAGAATAATATCCCAATTGACTATATTGCAGGGACATCTATGGGAGCCATTATCGGATCGCTCTATGCCATGGGCTATTCGCCGGACGACATGGAGGCACTTTTGCGTTCTCCTGATTTCAAACGATGGTATTCCGGGCAGGTTGAGTCCCAGTATGAATATTATTTCAAGCAGGCCAGGCCTACGCCCGAATTTGCTAATATTCGGTTCTCGTTTGGTGATTCCATTCATATCCGTCCCCAAATTATACCGACCAACTTGGTGAGCCCCATTCAGATGAATCTAGTGTTTGTAGAGCTCTTTTCGCAAGCTACGGCAGCCTGTCGGGGCGATTTCGACAAAATGTTTGTTCCTTTCCGTTGTGTCGCTTCGGACGTTTACAACAAACGGCCTCTTGTCATGAGGCAGGGTGATCTGGGCGATGCCGTCCGGGCCTCCATGAGTTTCCCGTTCGTATTCAAACCCATTGAGATAGACAGCGTGTTGGCCTACGACGGCGGTATTTACAACAATTTTCCCACGGACGTGATGATGGATGATTTTCATCCTGACGTAATTATCGGAAGTGTAGTGGCTGCCAATCCGGGTAAGCCTCAGGAAGGAAACCTGATGAGCCAGCTGGAGAATATGATTATGCAGAAGACGGACTATACACTTCCCGATTCGCTGGGCATTGTGATGACTTTCAAATACGATGATGTTAACCTGCTGGATTTTGACCGTCTGCAGGAGTTGCATGATATCGGCTACAATCGGACGATCAGTTTGATGGACTCTATCAAGATGCGTATCCATCGGCGTGAAAGTGCCAAAAGTGTCCGTTTGAGGCGTATGACCTATCGTAACACCCTGCCTCAGCTTCGTTTTCGCGATATTTACATCGAGGGGGCCAATGAGCGGCAACAATCGTATATCAAGAAGGAATTTCATAGCGACGACCATCAGATATTCACCTATGAGGACTTGAAGCGTGGCTATTTTCGACTGTTGGCGGACAACATGATTTCGGAAACCATCCCTCATGCCGTCTATGACCCTGACAGCGATCTGTATGAACTGCATCTCCAGGTCAAGATGGAAAAGAACTTTTTTGTACGCATAGGCGGCAGTGTGTCCACCACCAGCTCCAACCAGATTTACTTGGGAGTCGGCTACCAGAACCTGAATTACTATTCGAAGGAAGTGATGCTGGACGGGCAGATCGGTAAAATCTATAACAACGTCCAACTGATGGGACGTCTGGACCTGCCCACTCGCATTCCGGTTTCTTTCCGTTTGTTGGGTTCCATCAGTACGTTCGACTATTACAAGAAGGACAAGCTTTTTTCCAAAAATGACCGTCCCTCGTTCAATTCCAAGGACGAACGGTTCGTGAAGATGATGTGTGCGTTGCCTTTTCTTTCCAATAAGCGGGCGGAATTCGGGTTCGGTTATGGGGTGTTGACTGACAATTATTTCCAGTCTTCCGTTATCGATTTTACCAACGACCGTGCGGACAAAAGCACCTATAAACTGTTGGGGGGGAGTATCGGTTTTTACGGGAGTACCATAGACTCGAGGCAGTATGCCACGCACGGATATTTGGAAAAACTTGTGGCACAGGTGTTTACCGGAAATGAATGGTATGCTCCCGGCACTCTTTCCTCGGACGGAAGCTCGACTTCGGTGGACAAGAAACGGCAATCGTGGCTGCAGATTTCCTACATGAAGGAGGCTTATCATCGGCTGAGTTCTCATTTCACCCTAGGATGGATGACAGAAATGCTGTATTCATCGAAAAATTTTTCGGAAAACTATACGGCTACAATGATGCAGGCGGGAGAATTTGCGCCGACTCCCCACAGCCAGATTATGTATAATGAGGCTTTCCGTGCCAATCAGTTTATAGCTGCCGGCATAAAACCTATTTTCGTGTTCAATGATATGCTTCATCTTCGTGTTGAATTATATGGATTTGCACCCATTTTTCCGATAAAAGCGGATGAAACGAATGAACCTTATTATGGAAAGGCGTTTACGGAATTCCAATACATGGGAGAAATGTCTCTAGTCTGCAAATTGCCGTTCGGGGCCGTATCTGCCTACGTAAATCACTATAGTTCACCGAAAAAGGAATGGAACGTAGGGTTGACTCTTGGGTGGCAATTGTTCAACTACCGATTTATCGAATAATTTTTTTCTAAAAAAAGTCCATTGAACGCTTGCGGATTTGAAAAAAGTCCGTATCTTTGCACCCGTAAAACAAAAACAAGGCCGCGTAGCTCAACTGAATAGAGTAGCTGACTACGGATCAGCCGGTTACAGGTTTGAATCCTGTCGCGATCACATGAATCCCCTGCAAGACGCTTCTTGCAGGGGATTTCTGTTTCTGGCGCATGGCGGTTTCATGCCGTGCTTCGTCACCCTTCCATACAGTGCTTTGTCACCTCCTCACGAAGCACTTCGTCAGGGAGTGAGGAAGCACTGTGTCAGAGGTTCACGAAGTACTGTGTGGAGGTAAACAAAAGAGGGTGCATCAAGATAAAGATGCACCCTCTTAAGTTTTTTCAATAATTATCAATCGTTTTGTGGGAGATTGCTTAGCACTTGATGTTCAGCTCGCTCAGAATCTTGCGCATGGCCTCGAACGTGGTGATGCGCGTAGGTACCAGCGGCAGGCGGAGCTTGTTCTCCACCATGCCCATGGCGTTGAGCATGGCCTTCACGCCGGCCGGATTGCCGTCCACGAAGAGCAGCTTGAACAGTTCGGCAAACTTGTGGTGGATGGTCAGCGCGTTAGCGTAGTCGCCCTGCAGGGCCAGGCGCACCATGCGGCTGAATTCGCGCGGGAAGGCGTTTCCGATGACCGAGATGACACCCACGGCACCCAGCGTGATGAGCGGGAAGGTGATGCCGTCGTCGCCCGAAATGACGTCGAAGTTGGCTGGTTTGTTCTTGATGATGTCATCCATCTGCGTGATGTTGCCCGAAGCCTCCTTGATGGCAATCACGTTCTCGAAGTCGCGGGCAATGCGCAGGGTGGTTTCGGCCGTCATGTTCACACCTGTACGGCCGGGCACGTTGTAGAGCACGATAGGCAGTTCCGTAGCTTCGGCAATGGCCTTGTAGTGCTGGTAGATACCCTCCTGCGACGGTTTATTATAGTAAGGTACTACGGAGAGGATGGCGTCCACACCGGTGAAATCGTCGTGTTTCAGCGTATTGACGATGGCGCGGGTGTTGTTTCCGCCCACTCCCAATAGGATGGGAACACGTCCGTTGACGCGTTCTATCACCATTTCCTTGATTTTCTTCTTTTCTTCTTCTGTCAATGTAGGCGTTTCGGCGGTTGTCCCCAATACGCACAGGAAATCGGCATTGTTCTGGATCAGATAGTCCACCATGCGCATCAGGGCCACATAGTCCACACTTTCGTCTTCCTTGAAAGGGGTGATCAGCGCAACCCCCATTCCCTTCAATCTTGTACTTATCATGAGTCTTTTGTAATAATCCGTTGTTTAGTAGTTCGCAAATGTACGATTTTTTTCGTTTTGCGCTACAAATATCCGAGATAAAAAACGTTTTTATGTAATTTTGTCAGGAGAGCAAGTCCAAGAACTCGTTTTCGGACAGAATGCGGATGCCCAGCTTCTGCGCTTTCTCCAGTTTGGCGGGACCCATGTTGGCTCCGGCCAGGATGAAGCTGGTTTTGGCTGAGATGCTGCCCACGTTCTTTCCGCCGTTGCGCTCGATCATTTCCTTGTATTCATCGCGTGAATGATGCTCGAACACGCCGCTGATAACGATGGACTGTCCCGCCAGCTTGTCGGTGTATCCACTCAAGTCCTCCTCGCTGCGGCTGAACTGCAGGCCGGCTTCCTTTAGCCGTTCCACCAGGCTGCGGTTCAGCGGATTGGCGAAGTAGCTGACGATGCTTTGGGCTATTTTTTCGCCGATTTCATCGATATTTACGAGGGTTTCCAGGGTGGCCTGTTCCACTTCGTCGATGTTCTTGAAGGAGCGGGCTATCTTCTTGGCCACCGTTTCGCCCACAAAGCGGATGCCCAGGGCAAAGAGAACACGCTCGAAGGGTACACTGCGGCTCGCGGCGATGCCGTTGACGATGTTTTCGGCCGATTTCTGCCCCATTCGGTCCAGATCCTTGATGTCGTCCACCGTGAGGCGGTAAAGGTCTGCAGCGTCCTTGATAAGCCCCAGACGGTAGAACATGTCCACGGTCTCGGGTCCCAGTCCGTCGATGTTCATGGCCCGGCGGCTGATGAAGTGCTCTATCTTGCCCTTGATCTGCGGCGGGCAGGCCGTTTCGTTGGGGCAATAGTGGGCCGCCTCGCCTTCAAAGCGCACCAGCGGCGTGCCGCACTCGGGGCAGCGGGTGATGAACTTCACTTTCTCGCCCAGCAGCATACCGCGGGCATCGGTGTCCACGCCCGTTATCTTGGGGATGATTTCACCGCCTTTCTCCACATAGACCATGTCGCCGATGTGCAGGTCGAGGCCTTCGATGATGTCGGCATTGTGAAGCGAGGCACGTTTTACAACGGTACCCGACAGCTGCACGGGGTCTAGATTGGCCACCGGCGTGACGGCGCCCGTACGGCCTACCTGATAGCTCACCTTGTTGAGCCGCGTCAGCGCCCGTTCGGCCTGGAACTTGTAGGCGATGGCCCAACGGGGCGACTTGGCCGTGTAGCCTAGGTTCTTTTGCTGGCGCAGGCTGTTCACCTTGAGCACGATGCCGTCGGTGGCCACGGGCAGGTTCTTGCGTTCCGTGTCCCAGTAGTTGATATAGTCGAACACTTCCTGCAGGGTGCGGGCTTTCTTCATGTGCTCCGAAATCTTGAAGCCCCACTGCGCCGCCTTCTGCAGGCATTCGTAGTGGCCGTCGGCAGGCAGGTCTTCGCCCAGCAGGTAGTAGAGGTAGGCATCGAGCTTGCGTGCAGCCACTACGGAGGAGTTTTGCGATTTCAGTGTACCTGAAGCGGCGTTGCGCGGATTGGCAAAGAGCGGTTCTTCGCGGGCTTCGCGTTCGCGGTTCAGGGCTTCAAACGACTCCCACGGCATCAGAATTTCGCCGCGTATCTCGAACATAGAGGGATAGTCACCGTGCAGCACGAGGGGGATGGTACGGATGGTCTTCACGTTGTCCGTCACGTCGTCGCCCTTCTCGCCGTCGCCTCGGGTCACGGCGCGCACCAGCTTGCCGTCTTCGTAGGTCAGGGAGATGGACGTGCCGTCGTACTTCAGCTCGCAACAGATCTCGAAATCCTCGTTCAGGGCCTTTTTCACCCGCTCGTAGAAGTCGGTCACCTCGCTTTCGGAGTAAGTGTTGCCCAGCGAGAGCATGGGATATTTGTGGGCCACCTGCGTGAAGTTCTTGTTCAGGTCGCTGCCCACACGCATCGTGGGCGAGTTCTCGTCGGCATATTCGGGATGCTCCTTCTCTAGGTCCTGCAGTTCGCGCATCAGGTCGTCGAACTCCTTGTCCGTGATTTCGGGAGCGTTCATGACGTAGTAGTTGTAGTTGTGGCGGTGCAGCTCGGCACGCAGCCAGTCTATTCTTTCTTTGGGTGTCATAGTTCGTCTTACAGATAGTTTGCATGCAAAAATACGGGTTTCTCCGTGAAAATCCGTGTAATCCGTGCCAAAATACTATCTTTGCAGAAAAATTGTAAGAAACGTTATGCGCATAGACATTATTACCGTTCTTCCGGAGATGATTGAAGGCTTCTTCAACTGCTCCATCATGAAGCGTGCACAGAACAAGGGCCTGGCCGAGATACATATCCACAACCTGCGCGACTATACCCAGGACAAGTACCGCCGCGTGGACGATTACCCATTCGGGGGCTTTGCCGGCATGGTGATGAAGATTGAGCCCATCGAACGCTGTATCAACAGCCTGAAGGCCGAACGCGAATACGACGAAGTGATTTTCACCACACCCGACGGCGAGCAATTCAACCAGCCCATGGCCAACACCCTGTCGCTGGCGCAGAACCTCATCATCCTGTGCGGCCACTTCAAGGGCATCGACTACCGCATCCGCGAGCACCTCATCACGAAAGAGGTGAGCATTGGCGACTATGTGCTGACGGGCGGCGAACTGGCAGCTGCCGTGATGGCCGACGCCATCGTGCGTATCATTCCCGGCGTGATTTCCGATGAGCAGTCGGCCCTGTCGGACTCGTTCCAGGACAATCTGCTTGCCGCTCCGGTCTATACCCGTCCGGCTGATTACAACGGCTGGAAAGTTCCGGATATTTTACTTTCCGGTCATGAGGCGAAGATCAAGGAATGGGAGTTGCAGCAGTCCATCGAACGGACCCGTCGGTTGCGTCCCGACTTGTTGGGAGAATAAAACAGACGTGTAAAGACAATAAAAAAGGACATCAGCCGGCTGATGTCCTTTTTTATTGTCTTCGGTTGCGAAGAGGGTGCTTCCGTCAGGAGTTATACCTCAAGCGCACCGATAATGTCTGTTACAGACTTGAATCTGTGTCGGTTCAGGTAGTCGTCGATACCCTCGGCTACCTTGACTGTAACCGTCGGATCGATGAAGTTGGCCGTACCGATTTGGATAGCAGAAGCCCCTGCCAGCAGGAATTCCACCGCATCCCGCCAGTTCATGATACCTCCCAGACCGATGACGGGTATTTTTACCGCCTTGGCCACCTGCCACACCATACGCAGGGCAATGGGTTTCACAGCTGCTCCAGACATGCCTCCGGTCACTGTGGACAGCAACGGACGACGTTTTTCGGCGTCGATAGCCATACCCAGCAGGGTGTTGATGAGCGAAACGCTGTCTGCACCACCGTTTTCGGCCGCACGCGCTATTTCAGTAATGTCTGTCACGTTGGGCGACAGCTTCACGATGAGCGTTTTTTTATACACCTGGCGTACTGCCTTGACCACTTCTTCGGCCCCTTTGGCAGTCACGCCGAAGGCCATGCCACCCTGCTTTACATTGGGGCAGGAAATGTTCAATTCTATGGCAGGAATTTTGTCAAGTTCGTTAATGATGGAGGCCGTTTCGGCATAATCTTCGATGGCCGAACCCGATACGTTCACAATCATGTTGGTCCGAATGTCCTTGATCCGGGGATAGATGTGTTCAACAAAGTAATGTACACCCTTATTTTGCAGTCCCACAGCGTTTAACATGCCCGAAGGAGTCTCCGCCATGCGCGGATATGGGTTGCCTTCACGTTTGTGAATGGTAGTCCCCTTTACAATAATACCGCCTATTCGCTCTAAATCGATGAAATCGGCAAATTCTTCGCCGTAACCAAAAGTCCCGGAAGCGGTCATCACGGGATTTTTCATTTGTAATTCACCAATCTTTACACTTAAATCTGCCATAACAGTTTGTTTATATTAAATACGGGACCTTCTTTACATACACACAGGTGGCCTTCATCGGTATTTTCCACGCAGCAGAGGCAGGCACCTACGCCACAGGCCATCTTGTTCTCCAGAGACACTTCGCAGTCTATACCCTTCGCCTTGGCATGGCGCGCCACGGCCATCATCATCGGCTTGGGACCGCACGTATAAATGTGTTCGAACTTCACCTGCTCCAGGATGGAGTGTTGCGTCACGAAGCCCTTTTCGCCGTGACTGCCGTCCTC
This sequence comes from Candidatus Bacteroides merdavium, assembly GCA_019116805.1. GTDB lineage: Bacteria > Bacteroidota > Bacteroidia > Bacteroidales > Bacteroidaceae > Bacteroides > Bacteroides merdavium. Next base: position 13,215 of record DXAV01000031.1, read on the forward strand.
GGTCGTCGTATAGACATCGCCATAAGCAGCAAACTGGTCGAGCTGCAGCAAATCCTTGTCGCTGCGGGCGCCCAGCAGGAAAGTAGGTCTGCATCCCCGTTGCTTCAGTTGTTCGCCCAGGTAAAGCATCGGAGCCGTACCTACGCCACCACCTACCAGCAACAGCTTGTCTGAGGCATTTTCAGGCATTGTGAAGCCATTTCCCAAAGGAAGCACTACATTGATTACATCACCCGCTTTCGCTTCGCCCAGGCGCTTTGTTCCGTCTCCTACGAGCTGGATTAGGAACCACATCTCGTTGCGCTGTCTATCCACATAATTGATGGAAATGGGGCGGCGCAGGAATGTGGTGGGCGAGCCGTCCACACGGATTTCAGCGAACTGTCCCGGCAGCATCTCCGGCAGTTCCATTTGGGGGGACGTCAGCTTCAGCAGCACATAGTGGGCGTGCAGGCGGACGTTCTCCGTGACTGTCAAATCTAAGATATATTTTTTCATTACTATATAAAGAATGGATTTCAATCGTTGTGCAAAGATAGTGCAAACCGAGAGAAGTACAAAAGCTGAAAACAACGTTTTCAGGCTTTTTACTTCAGAGATGCCGCCTATCTTATTCAAAGTTGTACAAACCGGGAGA
>DXAV01000032.1 GCA_019116805.1 Candidatus Bacteroides merdavium
TTGCAACAGTTGATTTCATATACAAATTCTTTTGGAAGCAACAATTTTGATATCCTTGTAGGCCATGAATACTATGATTATCGTTTGTACTATTTGGGAGCCAGCAAGTCCAATATGTTTTCACAGGACAACAAAGAATTGAGTGGTGCTGTCATTGACGGACAAGCAGCTTCTTCCTATAAGAATCGTCGTAACAATGAAGGTTTCTTCGGGCGTTTACAGTATAACTATGACGAACGCATCTTCGGTTCAGCTTCAATACGTCGTGATGCTTCTTCACGTTTTGCTCCGGATCATCGTTGGGGTACTTTCTGGTCAGTAGGTGCCGCATGGCTCATGAACAAGGAATCTTGGTTTGATCTTGGTTGGGTACAAGAGTTGAAGTTAAAGGCTTCTCTCGGTTCTCAGGGTAATGACAATATTGGTGATTATCGTTATACGGATGTATTTAACATCATCAATTCCGGTGGTAATATCGGTACTTCATTCAATTCGAAAGGTACGGAAGATATCACGTGGGAAACCAATACGAACTTCAATGTCGGAGCAGAATTCCAATTGTGGAACCGTCTGACCGGTAGTGTCGAATACTATATGCGTAAGACTTCAGACATGCTGTTTGCTTTCTCTGTAGCTCCTTCTTTAGGTTATTCCAGCTATTATGATAATGTGGGTAACATGGTCAACAGTGGTGTGGAAATTGATTTGGGCGTAAATATCTTTAATACACGTAATTTCACGTGGGATGTAAATCTTAACATTTCTACATTGAAGAACCGCATTACGATGCTTGACCCTGACAAGAAGAATACGACGGAATACACTGCTGAAGGTAAGGGTTACCAAGGATATACAAGCGGCAGCTTCTTTATTGGTGAAGACTTGTCAATGTTTACTTGGCGTTTGAAGGAATATGCCGGTGTAAGTGAAAATGGTGAGTCTATGTGGTATAAGAATATTTTGGATGAAAATGAGAATATTATAGGACGTGAGACAACCACGGATTATAGTGCAGCCGATTACTATGTGACAGAAGAGACTTCTATCCCAAAAGTTTATGGAGGTTTCGGTACTACGTTGAAAGTTTATGGTGTTGATTTTGGTATTAATTTTACTTACCAGTTGGGTGGTAAGCAATATGACGGTACCTATGCTCAGTTCATGTCTTCACCGACTGGTACCACTGGTTACAATTTCCACAAGGATTTGCTCAATTCTTGGACTCCGGAGAACACCGGTAGCGACATTCCTCGCTTCCAGCTCCATGACCAATACAGTGCGGCTTCATCTACGCGCTTCTTGACCAATGCCAGCTATCTGAACATTCAGAACATCAATGTAGGTTATACACTTCCTGCAAGTTGGACCAAAAAACTGGCTATCAACTCCTTGCGTTTGTATATGTCTGCAGAAAATGTTTTCTATTGGTCCAAACGTAAAGGTTTTGACCCGCGTCAGTCGTATGACACAACCACTAACGCTACCTATTATTCGCCGATGCGTACGATTTCTGGTGGTGTGACATTCCAATTTTAAACCTAAAACAAAGAGATTTATTGTATGAAAAAGAATATATTCAAACTTTTTTCGGCTTTGGCAGTATCGGCTACGGTGCTGACCGGTTGTATTGAAGAAACTTTTCCAGAAGGGGGTACTGCAACCTCTGATCAAATTGGTGCGTCTGCCACTGCATTGGAGGCTTCTGTCAATGGATTGCCATCACAGATGGTTCAAGGTTATTTGGTGTATAAAGGAGAGCAGGTACATGAGACGGATATCGCTTATCCTTCATTGATGTTGGCTCAGACTGAATTGTTGGGTGATTTTGTTCCTGTTGATTATGGCTATGACTGGTGGAACAGATATAATGTGTGCACTGGTATGGCTAATAACGGATACTATTCTTATCTTCCGTATTTTACACTTTATCAGTTTGTGAAGTCTGCCAATGATGTTATCGGTGTGGTAGATATCAATGATGAGAGTCTGTCTGATGAGATGCGCGGATATGCTGGTATGGCGTATGCCTTCCGTGCTTTCGACTACTATATGCTGATGGTGCTATTCGAGCCGGTGGACAATATTTATACGGATTGTAGCAAAGTTCTGGGACTGACGGTTCCCATTGTTACCGAAGCAACTACGAATGATATTGCCAAGAATAATCCGCGTGCTACGCATGATGAAATGGTAGAGTTTATTCTCTCTGATCTGGATAAGGCTGAAGCTTGTCTGGCAAATTATACACCCACTACCAAGAATTTCCCGGATTTGGCTGTTGTATATGGTCTGAAAGCTAAAGTTTATCTGTGGGACGAGAATTATGAGCAGGCTGCTGCCTATGCTCGTAAGGCAATTGATACGTCTGGAGCCACTCCTATGACAGCTGCTCAATGGAATGATCCGACTACAGGATTCAATACAGCCACTTCGGCATGGATGTGGTATTTCCATCCTACATCAGACAACATGGGTAATTTGGCTAACTTTACAGGGCATGTCTCTGGTGAGGCAGACTGGGGATATTCAGCATTGTCTCAGCCTATGATTGCCCGCTCGCTTTATGACGAAATTGCAGATACGGACTTCCGTAAATATTCTTTCCTCGATCCGGACAGAAGTTTTTATAACTATCAGTCAGTACGTGGTAGTGCATGGCTAGATGAGAAGCCTGACTATTTCTCGTTGAAATTCCGTTGTGCGAATGGTGATTACCAGACTTATACGGTTGGAGCTTCCGTTGATATACCCGTTATGCGTGTTGAAGAAATGTATCTGATTGAAGCTGAAGCTATCGGTGTCAGCCAAGGTGTCGCTGCAGGTGTTGCCAAGCTGAACTCATTTATGCAGGGATATCGTCAGCCGGACTACAATTGCACATTGTCTGATTTGCGTGAGTTCCAACTGGAGGTATTGAAACAGATGCGCATTGAATTCTGGGGTGAAGGTAATGCATTCCCTACAGCCAAGCGTCTGAAACCCGGAGTAATCCAGAATTACGAAGGTACAAATGTTCCTGTTGACACGTATAAGATTAACTGTCAGGGAATTAAGCCTAATTGGAATTTGGTCATTCCTATTGATGAGATAGATTCTAACGTCGCTCTTCAGGGCTTGAATAACCCCGACCCATCGAATGCAATACCTGTTCGTCCCACTCCGATAGGTGAATATGCCCCAGGAAATGCCGGAGGTGGTAACTAATGACAAAGTTTATAATATAATCAACGCATATATATGAAAGCAATAAATAAATATTTTCTCATCGCATTGGCCGGTGTCTCTTTGACCCTGACGGCTTGCTCGGACGATATCGAAAGAGAACCGTCCCCTGTTCCTACAGATGGTATCCAAGCCTATGTTTATGCAGACGCAACAAGTTTGACGTATCTTCCTAATGATGAACAATCTTTTGTCGTAAAGGTGGCTCGTCAGAAAACAGAAGAAGCTGCTACGGTGCATCTTTCTACGGATGCAGCTGGAGTTAATTTGCCTGCTACTGTGGATTTTGCAGCGGGAGAGGCTGTAAAGGATGTGCAGGTGACGTTTGATATTCCAATCGGTTCTTCATTGGCTGTGACAATTACTATTCCCGAGGAGGAAGGTTATGTTTATGCCGATAATACAGTGACGGTCAATATTACCCGTGACTATACATGGTTGAATATTGGTACGGGCGTATATACGTCAAGCGCTTTTGGCCAAAGCTGGCCCCAGCCTATTCAAAGGGCAAAAGAAGCCAATGTATATAAATTACTGGATTGTATAACCGAAGGTTATCCTATGATTTTTACGTTGAGTGCTGACAATCAGACGTTAGAAGCATGGGAATTGCAAGAAACGGGATACGAAGATGCCACTTATGGTATGACCTACTATAGTGCTAAAAGTATGGTGCGTAATGGCAATAAACTGGTATTTACAATGCAACTCATAGTCTCTTATAATGGAGGTTGGGGCTCATTGGGCGATTATGTAGAAACATTGGAATTCCCCGAAGGATTTGATTTGTAATTTTAATATGATTGATAAGAAGGGAGAACGATTTCGTTCTCCCTTTTTTGTTGCTACTCGATATTTATTCCCGATAAATCCCTATATTTGCCGCCAATATATAATATAGGTATAGAAAGTATAGACAATGGCAATGAAAGAATTTGTAATTTCCGAAGCGCAGGTAAAGACTGCGGTGCTGGTGGATCCTCAGCAATTTTGAAAGTGAAAGTAATGGTTACTAACAAGAGAAGTTTAAATTTACAGACCGCCAAACTTTACCAAATGAATACACTGGATGTGTATAGAGAAAATGTATCTGACGGCTGTAATGGCCTATCATATTCCTGATTATACTTGCCCAAAGACCGGAACTACGTTTTTTGGGGAAGCCGACAAGTGATAAAATAGGTCCCTTACCGGAAGAAATCATTATAAAACGTCGTATTGAACTTGGGATGAATTCGGTCTATCTACGGCATCCGCCGTTTGAAATAAGGTTTCTGTCTTACAGCCTATATGGGTTAGCCAACTGCAGCTCTGCTGGCTAACCGCCCAACTAATAATCCTGAATACTATATGTGGGCAATGACTATTCCACAAACAGAGTTTGAGGAAAACATAAATATGGTTCCTGCCAAGGATCAGAATTCGCTAGGTGATTATGCCGAAAAATCATTATTATAAACGTTAAAGGCTAATTGGAAAAGTCAAACAAATTTCCCCCCTTTTTGGGGGGGGCCAATTTGTGCTATCGTTCTTATTATGAAAGACAACTAAATATTGTTCAACCTTAGAATGTCCATTACTATTTTCCCTATCATAATAGCCAATACAGTCCGTAACTAGAGAATCAACAAGATACAGATATAAACAACACCCGGAGACATTACATCCTCCCCGACATTCCTTCCTTCAAGATATCCACCAAAATAGGTTTCAGACCACCTACAAAACATTCGACAGCAATTACCATCAAAATAAGACCCATTAAACGCATCATAACATTATTACCCGTTTCACCTAACACATTAATCAGGCGGGTGGATGCACGAAGAATAAAATAGGTGAGCAGATAGATAAAGGCAATAGAACCTATCAAAATACTCTTCAGTTCAATTGTATCGGCATCCTGCATCAGCACAATGGCATTGGCTATAGCGCCAGGCCCGCAAAGCATCGGAATACCCAAGGGGGTAATGGAAATGTCGTTAGCATAAGTTTTGATCTCTTCGTCCTTCAGCTTCATGGGAGTGTAGCGGGCCTGCAACATATCAAAACCTATCTTAAAGATAATGACACCACCCGCTATACGGAAGCCGTTGGTAGAAATGCCGAAAAACCAAAACAAGAATTGACCGGCAAACGTAAAGACCATGATAATAATAAAGGCTGTCAATGTAGCACGGGTTACGACACTATGGCGCTCCTTATCGGTCATCCCTTGAGTCATCGTCAAAAAAACAGGCATAGTCCCCAACGGATTGGTCAACGTAAAGAAAGATGTAAGGCACAATAGTGCAAAAGGTAAAATTGTGTCCATAATAATAGGAATATTGTCAACGATATAAGAAAACAAACTATAAGAAAGAAAGCAGTTCCTTCAAATCTGTAATATGATAAGTTGGTTTAAAAGGCAGGTTATCCCGCCCCTCTACATCAAAAAACACCTGGTGCATGCCAACCGCACGAGCACCCGCCACATCATTTTCCCAATTATCACCAATCATCAGTGAATCTTCCAACTGCGACTGAGTGGCAGATAGGGCAAAATGAAAAATGGGGGCATGAGGCTTCAAGACACCAATGTCATCAGACAATACGACTTTCCGAAAATAGCCGTCTATCCCCGACGAACGCATTTTATGACGTTGCAACTCCTGAAAGCCATTCGACAAAATATAAAGATTATAACGCCCCGAAAGATAGTCTAATACTTCACGAGCATGAGGCATCAGTTTCTGTTTAGTAGGAATAACAGCAAAGAAGTCGTCCGAAAAGCGCTGAGCCAACAATGCATCTCCCTTGCCCACCTGTTCCAAAGGATAAAGAAAACGCTGTCGGTTCAATTCCTCCTTGGTTACTCGTCCTTGACCATATTCTTCCCACAGTTCTACATTCCTCTTCTGATAAAGTTGATAGAAATGACCAAAGGAAGAAAAGAAACGATTATACCCATATTTGTGGTACATTTCCTCAAATGTATCACGCGCATTAGCCGAGAATGCCCATAGGGTATCATCAAGGTCAAAGAAAAGATTTTTGTATCTACAGGACATAAATAACAATTATACGATTAATAGTTGCCTAAAAGGAATCGAAAAAACGCAGGCTTATGCCGAAGGTCCTAGAGACAATCCCTATTCCTATCCGCAAAAGCCCGCGTTCGCTACATGACTTTATTGTCTATGCTTATTTGACCTGAATAACAAGATATTTGGAGATACTCCAGAAATCCTTTGAATTGGTAATCTTCAATGTCAACAAATCTTTATCGTCTTTTTCAAAGGCATACGAACCTGTTGGATGATTTGTCAGAATATCTGCCGATTTGGAATACAACTTGATTTCCTTCGTTGTACGAATATCCACTTCTGTAAAATAATCCTTATTAGCTTCGGCATTCTGCAACACTTCACCTTTCTTGAACAAACCGCTGCCCGAAAGTATTTTCTGGTCTTTCAGTTCTTTCTTGGTTCCGAAAACAAACCAAGCTGTATTCAAAGCCTTATCTTGTTCAGACACTGTTTTTGCCTTAGCTGTATTCTCAGCCGTAAGTTGTTCTTTTTGAGCAGTCAAATCAGAAACAGCAGCATCCAGTTCCTGAATGCGGATATTCTTCGACGCAAGTTCTGCCTGTAATTCCTCAATCCGCTGAGTCTTAGTCACGAGCTCCTGTGTCAACTGTTCAACTGCACGTTTCAACTGCGCAGAGTTATTCTTGCTGCTCTTCAGCATCTGTTGCAGTTTCTCAATCTGCTGTTTATTCTCTTCCATCTGCTTACGGATAAACTCTATGTCCGAAGCAATCTGCTGGCGAGCACTTGGCGAACCTTCCGCAACCGATCCCCGCTGCAAGTCCACCCGGTTTTCAGCAGCATTAATCTGTCGAAATCCCTCAGAAATATCATTGAATGTACCCATCATCTCATCCAGTTCCGCATCACGTTGATTCAAAATCATCTTTAAAGAATCATTTTCTGCTTTCAACTGATCTTTACTCCCACCAGAAAAGCTGTCGCATGAAGCCACAACAGCCGCACACACAACCAAAAAAGCTAATTTTTTCATACGTTCTCGTTTTTACGTTTTAATTAGGTTATATTCTTAGTCTATTCCTGCTATTACTATTACAATTTCACCACGCGGTTCGTTGGCTGTGAAATGTTCAACCAGTTCTGCCAAAGTTCCACGGATGGTTTCCTCGTGCACTTTCGAAATTTCCCTGGAGACAGAAGCTTGGCGTTCCGCTCCGAAACATTCCACAAATTGTACCAAAGTCTTCACCAATCTGTAAGGTGACTCATAAAACACTATCGTACGATGTTCTTCCGCCAAAGCCTTCAAACGTGTCATTCGCCCTTTCTTTTGAGGCAGGAAACCTTCAAAGCAGAAACGATCGCATGGCAAACCAGAGGCAACCAAAGCCGGCACAAAGGCAGTAGCTCCAGGCAAACATTCCACTTCTATGCCATTACGTGCACATTCACGAGCCATTAAAAAGCCCGGATCTGAAATACCAGGTGTACCAGCATCAGAAATCAAAGCCACCGTTTCACCACCCTTTATACGATTAATAACACTTTCAACTGTTTTATGTTCATTAAACTTATGATGAGATTGCATCGCATTCTTTATCTCGAAATGTTTCAGCAAAACACCCGACGTACGTGTATCCTCCGCCAAAATGAAATCGGCCTCCTTCAAGACACGAATAGCCCTGAAAGTCATATCTTCCAAATTGCCTACCGGAGTTGGTACAATGTATAATTTTCCCATATAGCGTTCAATTGAAATACTTATGTAGAAGTTCCACAAAAGCAGCAGCCGCCTCATTATCCTCGTCCACCTGTACCTCGCGTTGAAACAGAGCCATGGCAGCTTCAAATGACCCGACACTACTCAATTCAGCGAATACCCGGTTCATACGCGCCGCATCTCCACCAAACAATTCACGCGTAAAGCGGAACGAATCGTTCAAACTGACAGCATGACGCAAATCTGTCGCAGGCTTTATTCGCTCACCCAATATGAGTGAGGGAGAAATTTCTTCAGACACGTGTATAGTCGCAGGATGATTTTCGACCTTTGCCTCTTCTTTTTTCTCTGCTTCCTGTACTATAGGAGTAACGCATTTCTCTTCTTCCGCTATTTCCACCACAATTTCAGGAGTCTGCACTCTCGGTCCAGCCTGCAACAGGTTGTTCAATTCAACAAACTTTCCCTGCAATTCGTCCAGCCGTTGTTCCATTCGCCCGATACACTCTTTCAGGGTGTCCATTCCCCCCCTTATGTCATCCAACAATTTCTGCATATCCACTTGCACACTTGTTTATGGTACAAATGTAGAAATAAATAATGAAAAAAAACGAGGAAGCGAACAAAATGATTACATTTGCATGAAATATAATTCTAAAAAGAATGAACGTTTTTTCAGAAGACCATATTAAGGAAACCTGCAGACGGGGACGAATAGAGGTAATCTGCGGATCCATGTTTTCGGGCAAGACGGAAGAACTTATCCGCCGTCTGAAGCGCGCCAAGTTTGCCAAACAACGGGTAGAAATCTTCAAACCAGCCATTGACACACGCTATTCGGAGGCCGAAGTCGTATCACATGACAGTAACGCCATATCTTCTACTCCGATCGACTCCTCGGGCAGCATTTTATTGTTCACTTCCGAGATTGACGTAGTGGGTATTGATGAAGCACAATTCTTCGACAGCGGCCTGATAGAGGTCTGCAACCAACTAGCCAATAACGGCGTACGTGTCATTGTAGCAGGACTCGACATGGACTTCCGTGGAACACCCTTTGGCCCTATGCCAGGATTATGCGCCATAGCTGACGAAGTGACGAAGGTACACGCCATTTGTGTTAAGTGTGGACAACTGGCATCCTTTTCACATCGAAAAGTAAAAAACGACAAACAAGTATTACTGGGGGAAACTGCTCAATACGAGCCCCTATGCCGTATTTGTTATCAGAAAGCTATCCAAGAAAGCAATAACAAGACAGATTAATCTTTTTCCTTTTCATCCATGGAACGCAAAAAAATCACTTTCGACAGCTTTATACGTGGCATCATAATTTGTGGTATTATCATTGCCGTCTTGATGTTATTGAAACGACTTAGCGGCGTACTGCTTCCTTTTTTCGTCGCATGGTTGGCAGCCTACCTGATTTATCCGTTGGTCACATTCTTCCAGCACCGACTGAAATTGAAAAACAGAATTCTCTCTATATTCTTTGCCCTCCTATTGTTAGCAGCGGTGGGCACAGCAGCCTTTTATCTGTTAGTTCCACCAATGCTGCAAGAATTCAGTAGAGTAAAAGACTTACTCATAGCCTATTTTACAGACAGCAGCTATGGAAGCAACATACCACGTAGCCTGTCGGATTTCCTACGAGAAAACATCGATCCTATCCTCTTAAAACAAATCTTTCAGGAAAACGACCTTATGGATATACTAAAACAAGCCGTACCACCTCTATGGTCATTGATTACAGAATCCATCAACTTGATATATGGTATATTCACATTCTTCATCATTCTACTTTACATCGTATTCATCCTGCTAGATTATGAAAGCATTTCAGAGGGATGGCCACGACTGCTTCCGGCCAAATACCGTCCTTTCCTGACCGGCATTATGAATGATGTCAAAGAAGGAATGAACAAATATTTCCGTGGACAAGCATTCGTAGCATTATGCGTAGGCATCCTCTTCTGTATCGGTTTTCTTATCATAGACTTTCCACTGGCCATCGGCCTCGGTTTATTCATCGGCGCCCTTAATCTTGTCCCATATCTGCAGATTATCGGTTTTATACCGACTATTATCCTTGCAATTCTGAAAGCAGCCGACACAGGAGGTAATTTTTGGCTTATATTAGCAGCCGCCCTTGCCGTATTTGCTATAGTACAAGCCATTCAAGACGGTTTCATTGTACCCCGAGTTATGGGCAAGATAACCGGCCTGAACCCAGCCATCATTCTGCTCTCACTTTCTATTTGGGGATCGTTGATGGGAATGTTGGGTATGATCATTGCTCTTCCGCTCACAACACTTATGCTGTCCTATTACCAACGTTTTATCATAAACAGAGAAAAGGCAGAAAACGCACAAATCCCTGATATTCAACAAAAGAAATCAACTACCGAATAGAAAAAGCAATAAAATACGAAGAAAATGTTTGTTGTTTCGGGGAAAAAGCCTATCTTTGCACCCGCTTAACAGCAATAAAGGTTTGATTCGCTAGCTCAGCAGGTAGAGCACAACACTTTTAATGTTGGGGTCTTGGGTTCGAGCCCCAAGCGGATCACCAGAAAGAAAACAGGAGCCACTGATAAAATAAAATTATCAGTGGCTTTCTTTTTTTACTCATACTCACAAACAATAAAAATATGATTCGAAATTGGATACAGACCTATGGAGGACACTATCGTTCCTTGCTTCGACTGGGACTACCTATCGTGGTGGGACAGTTGGGAATGATTATATTGGGGTTCGCTGATACACTGATGATCGGTCACCATAGTACCACGGAATTGGGAGCAGCCTCATTCGTAAACAATCTTTTCAACTTGTGCATCATCTTCAGTACAGGATTCAGTTATGGATTAACCCCCATCGTGGGATCCCTCTACGGTAACCGACGTTTCGCAGAAGCTGGACAGGCTTTGGCATGCAGCTTAGTGGCCAATATATTGGTGTCAGGGGTGTTAATCCTACTTATGGGCATACTTTATCTAAATATCGGACGCTTAGGGCAACCGGAAGAGCTACTGCCACTCATCAAACCCTACTATCTAATACTACTATCATCACTACCTTTTGTTTTACTTTTCAATGGGTTCAAGCAGTTCACAGACGGTATTACCGACACACAAACGGCCATGTGGATATTGCTGGGGGGAAACGCGTTGAACATTGTTGGAAATTATATTTTAATCAACGGTAAACTGGGATTACCAGAATTAGGACTGCTGGGAGCAGGTTTGAGCACGTTGATCTCACGCATCGTAATGGTAGTCGTATTTGCACTGATTGTAGGCCATAGCAACCGATTTACCCACTATCGAGCAGGCTTACAAAGGCTGGGATGGTCATCAACGGTGTTCCGTCGTCTCAACGCTTTGGGCTGGCCCATTGGACTACAAATGGGTATGGAGACAGCCTCGTTCAGCCTAAGCACAATCATGGTGGGATGGCTAGGCACACTAGCACTGGCCTCACACCAAATCATGTTGACTATCTCACAGTTTACATTCATGATGTTCTATGGCATGGGAGCAGCAGTGGCAGTGAGAGTAAGCAACTTCAACGGTCAACACGATACTGAGAATGTTCGACGATCTGCCTATGCTGGATTCCATCTCATTGTAGGTATGGGAATTGTCTTGCTTAGCATAATCTTCATTCTCCGAAACCAAGTGGGCAACTGGTTCACAGATAACTCACAGGTTACAGCCATGGTTTCGACACTATTTTTTCCTTTTTTGGTCTATCAATTGGGAGACGGACTACAAATCAACTTTGCCAATGCGCTAAGAGGTATAGCAGACGTTAAACCGATGATGTTCATTGCATTTATTGCCTATTTTGTTATATCTTTGCCCGTAGGATATCTCTGCGGGTTCGTATTCCACTGGGGACTACCAGGCGTATGGATGGCTTTTCCATTCGGATTAACCAGTGCCGGGTTGATGTTATGGCTGAGATTTCGCTTCAAAACAAAGTAGATTATGCCAACCAAAACAAATGTATCACGCGTAAAAATCACACTAGGCTATGCCCTAATGCTGGCTATACTACTGTTCTCTCTGTTTTTTGTTAACCGGGAGATGGACAATCTTGTAACATCGTCGGACAGAGATATGCATTGGGAAGACAGCTTAATGACTCTCCTGAATGAAAAAGATCAGAACACCATCAGGCTGTTACGCATGTTGAGTGAAGCCAACGACAGCATGCTTTCCACCAACGATATCGAACAAATTATCGCCCAACACGATACCATCATCATCCGTCAACGGGTACAGCAGCATGTCACAACGCGACACGATACCATCCGGACACCCAAAAAAGAAAAAAAGAGTTTTTTCCGCAGATTGGGCGAGGCTTTCTCGCCCCCCAAAGAGGATACAACTATACAAATACGTACTTCGACGGAAGTAGCGATGGACACATTGTACGACACATATAATCCTGTAGATTCCCTTCAAGAGCGTTTGAAGGAAGTAGCCCAAAAAAGACAGGAAAAAAACGTAACGGTGCAACGCCGCAAACGTTACTTGCGCTATTTGGACAAAATGCTGAACGCACGCATCGACAGCCTGTTGAGAGGATATGAACAGGATATGTTAATAAAAGCACGCGAAGAGGATATGCGGCAAGAGTTAGTGAGACAACGTTCGGCACGTATCATAGGCGGTATCGCTGTGGGAGCAGTATTGCTCTCTGCTTTCTTTCTGATACTAATCGGACGTGACGTGACCCGCAGCAACCGTTACCGCCGCGAACTAGAAGAAGCACGTCACAGAGCAGAAGACCTTCTGGAAACTCGCGAAAGATTGATGTTAGCCATTACACACGACTTCAAAGCTCCGCTTGGCTCCATTATGGGCTATGCGGACCTACTTTCACGGCTGACCGTGGACGAGCGCCAGCGTTTCTACCTAGATAACATGAAAACGTCATCGGAACACTTGCTAAAACTGGTAGTGGATCTACTTGACTTCCACCGTCTAGATTTGAATAAGGCAGAAGTGAACCGTGTCAGCTTCCATCCGGCACGTCTGTTGGACGAAATAAGAGTGAGCTTTGAGCCTCTGACTGCCGCCAAAGGGCTGGCATTACACTACGAAACAGACCCCGAACTAGAGGGTGCCTATATCTGCGATCCATTACGCTTACGACAGATCATTAACAACTTGCTATCCAATGCCGTAAAGTTCACAGATAAAGGAAGTATCAGCCTGAAGGCACGCTACGAGCAACGCCAATTAGTAGTGGCCGTCATAGATACAGGCAAAGGCATGGAATCTGGCGACCGCGAACGCATTTTCCAGGAATTCACCCGTCTGCCGAGTGCACAAGGAAAAGAAGGTTTCGGACTTGGACTTTCCATTGTGCGTATGTTGGTGCAATTATTGGAAGGAAGTATCGAAGTGGAGAGTACACCAGGGCAAGGCAGCACCTTCACATTGCGTGTTCCCATCTATCCAGTCCCAAACAATAATAGTGGCACTACCGACACTTCCCCAACAGAAGAGCCCTCAATAAACGTGACCGACAACCTACCTTTGATACAAAAGAGGATAATCCTCATTGATGATGATCGTATCCAACTGACCCTAACTGCTGCTATGCTGAAACAAAGCGGACTGGAGGCAGTATGCTGTCAGCAGTTGGACGAGTTGCTCGATGCCCTTCGCAGCCAAAACTTCGATGTACTACTCACCGACGTACAAATGCCCGCCATCAACGGTTTCGACCTACTGAACCTGCTACGTGCATCCAACATTCCGCAAGCACGTACGATCCCCATCATTGCTGTCACGGCCCGCAGCGATATGGAACGTAACGAATTTATAGCACATGGATTTTCAGGCTGCCTGTATAAGCCATTTACCGTAACCGAACTGATGACCGAACTGATGCAAGAAAGTCCGTCGAAAGAAAAAGAAATGAAACCATCCGAAAGAAAGACATCTACAGGAAAATACAATTTTGCAGCTCTAACTGCATTCACAGATGACGATCCAGAAGCATCACACACCATCCTCGAGAGTTTCATCAATGAAACACTTCTGAATGTGGAGCGTCTGAAACAAGCTCTGAGTCAAGCCAATTCAAAAGAAGCGGCAATGGTAGCCCATAAAATGATACCACTATTCATTTTGTTAGAAGCAGAAAAATTGGTGACTCTATTAAGAGAACTGGAAGCCTCAGCAGATACTCCCTTTTCAACCGAAATGGAGGAAAAGATACATACAGTTCTGTTACAAGTCAACGACGTTTTGAAAAGTGTCCCTTCGCAAAGTGTTTAACATTATATTTAGGAGGCATAATCCAACTTTTCTCATCAGAATTTGTTTATTTTGCATTCAAAATTAGCCTCAGAAAATCGTGACACAAGAAAAGCCTATAGAAAATACAACTAAAAAGGAGAAGAAGCCGAAAAAGTGTTTACAGGCAATGCTTTGGGTTATACTCACACCGATAACCCTATTCACCCTACTGATGGTGCTGATCTACATTCCGCCTGTGCAAAACTTTCTGCGCAAACAAGCTACGACCTTGGCTTCCGAAGCTACAGGCATGAATATTACTGTAGAGCGTATCGGCCTACGTTTTCCCCTCAATCTACAGGTGCAGGGCGTCAGAGTCGTACAGCCTGCAACATCTTCACACAAGGACAGCATTCCTCCTGATACCTTACTTAACTTAGGCCACTTGAGCGTGCGCATACAAGCCTGGCCGTTGTTGCATGGTAAAGTGGAAATAAACAACATTACCCTGACTGATGTAGCCGTAAATTCTTCCAACCTAGTGGAAGGCATGCAAATAAAAGGTTCCTTAGGACGTTTTTTCCTAAAAAGCCACGGTATAAATCTCCTGACCGAGGAAGTGGTACTCAACGATGTAGAACTGGAAAAATCACAGATACAAGTTCTACTTTCTGATACCATCGCTTCCGAACCAGAAGACACAACCTCAGCCCCCATAAAATGGAAAGTGTTTTTACAAAACCTACAATTGAAAGACATTACCACCTCATTGGCTATACCTCAGGATACGATGTCCCTGTCTGCCCACATCAACGAACTGGGTATTATTAATGCTGAAGCAGATTTTGGGAAACAGCTATATAGTTGGAAACGTTTTCTACTTTCAGGAGCGTTTTTCCGTTTTGATGTAGGAACGAGAGAAACTGCCGACGGATTTGATGCCTCCCACATTGCTTTACGTGACATCAGAATTGGCATTGATTCCGTCCTATATTATGGGCGGAATTTGAATGCCGTCATTCGGGAATGTTCTATGAACGAACGCTCAGGCCTCAGCCTCTCCTCACTCAATGGCCGTATCTTTGCCGATTCCAGCTTGATAAGAGTGCCCGAGCTCCATCTGCTCACCCCTCACAGCGAAATTAATTTGGGAGCACGAACTTATTGGGAACTGGTAGAAAAACCTACGACAAGCCATCTGTCAGCCTATATTAACGCTTACATAGGCAAGCAGGACGTCATGCTGTTTGCTGGCAGTCTTCCGGAAAAATTCAAAAAAGAATATCCCTTCCGTCCGTTGACCATACGAGCCGGCACAGAAGGCAACTTGAGCCAGATGCAGATATCACGATTCATGGTGGACTTGCCGGGAGCTTTTTCCCTAAAGGGTGGAGGCGAATTATGGCAGCTTACAGACAGCCTGAAACGTTCAGCCAAGTTAGATCTGGACATGCAGACGCAAAATATCGGATTTCTTACCGCCTTGGCTGGACCAGCAGATAATGGCAGTCTGGCCATCCCCGATAGCATGAGGTTAACTGTCCATGTAGGCATGGAGGGAAATCGCCTTTCTACATTGCTGAAACTGAACGAAGGGAAAGGCTTCATGGCTTTGGATGCATCGTATGACCTAAAATCAGAAGCCTACCATGCCGACCTGTCCATCGATTCCCTTCAGCTCCACCATTTCCTGCCCAAGGATAGTCTTTATAACCTGACCATACATGCAAAAGCAAGAGGAAAAGGAACAGATTTCAATTCACCTCATACTCAAGCCGACTTGATTGTCAATTTGGACGGTATCCAATATGGACATTGGCACTTGTCTGATGTAGCACTAAAAGCCAACTTGAAATCAGCCGTAGCCACCGCCCGGCTATCTAGTAACAATGCTTTACTGAAAATGAACGCCGATGCCAGTATGCGCCTTGGACGGAAATACATGGATGGCCATTTACAGCTGAACGTAGCCGATGTCGGCTTATATGAATTAGGAGTGATATCATCTCCACTCACCCAACCACTGGCTTTCAATTTGGAAGCCGAAGTGCGGCGTGACACGGTAAGGATAGAAACGAAAGCAGGCGACATGAACATGTGGATACGTGCTCGAGGCACCATCAACCAGTTAATGGCACAGAGTAACCTGTTTACTGAAACTCTGATGGAACAAATTAAGGATCGCAAGCTGGACCATGCTGCCTTACGCCGTGCACTTCCGTCGGCTGGCATGTTCATTAAGGCTGGCAAGAACAACCCCATGAACACCTTGCTGGGCCAATACCACATGGGATTCAATGAGCTGAAACTGGGATTCGGATTTACGCCGGACTGGGGCATCAACGGACAGGCATCTATTGAGGGACTACACACTGACTCCCTCCAACTGGACAGTATTTTTCTGGCCATTCACCAAGACACTACGCGAATAAAGTTGCAAAGTGGCGTTATCAACAAGCCGCATAACCCTCAATTCGCGTTCCGATCCACACTGACAGGCGAAATACGG
The DNA here is from genome assembly GCA_019116805.1 of Candidatus Bacteroides merdavium. GTDB lineage: Bacteria > Bacteroidota > Bacteroidia > Bacteroidales > Bacteroidaceae > Bacteroides > Bacteroides merdavium. The sequence goes on from DXAV01000032.1 coordinate 16,741, forward strand.
AGCGAGGATGCCGAACTGACATTGGACTTCGAGAACGACAAAGGAGAAAAAGGTATTCTATTCGGTCTCAACGCACGCCCCTTGAGCGAAGGCAATGGTAAAGGGAACGGTATATTACTGAACCTAATACCCGAGCATCCTATCATAGCCTACCGCCAATTCAGCTTTGCAGACAAGGCCAACTGGATCTACCTTCACAAGAACATGCGCGTCTATGCCAACGTTGACATGGACAGTGATGACGGTCTGTGTTTCAAGATGATCTCCAACCGCGAAGACACCGTTTCCCTGCAAAACATCAATGTAGAGCTGAGTCGATTCCGGCTGGAACAATTGAGCCAGGTCATCCCTTACCTGCCTCAACTGAGCGGCTTATTCTCTGCCGAAGCCAACTATATCCAAACAGAAAACTCCCTCCAGGTTTCTGCTGAAGCCAACGTACAGTCATTAACCTACGAAAAGCAACCTGTAGGCGATATCGGCCTGGGTGTCACTTGGCTGCCCAGTGAAAGCAATACGCATTACTTGAGTACCTATCTGCTCTTCAACAATCAAGATGTACTGAGCGCTGATGGTTCTCTGAGCCAACAGGGAGGCAAAGAGATACTGGATATCAATGCAAACATCAACAACTTGCCCCTGTCCATCGCCAACGCGTTCATACCAGACCAGATGGCTACGTTAAGTGGAAAAGCGAATGGTGACCTGACCATCAGCGGCCATATGGGACAACCCCGGCTAGACGGTAGCATGTCATTGGACAGTGCATACGTATTCGTCAAGATGTTAGGTGCCCGGTACTGGCTGGACCATCGTCCTATCCGGTTCGACAACAACCGCCTGCAATTCGACAAGTTCTCCATTTATACCACCAGTCCCAATCCGTTTGCTATAGACGGCTATGTAGATTTCCGCAATATGGAACGCCCGACTGCCAAGCTAGCCCTTCAAGCACGCAACTACACCCTGCTCAATGCCAAGCGAACACGCGAAAGCCTGGTTTACGGCAAAGTACTGGTCGATTTGCAAGGCACGGTACAAGGCCCGCTCGATGCCCTAAAGATGCGTGGTGACATGAACCTCCTCGGCTCGACAGATGTCACCTACGTGCTGACTGATTCGCCTCTGGCAGTAGAAGACCGCCTGGACGGACTTGTGTCCTTCGTATCGTTCCGTGACAGTCTGAGTGGTCCTTCAGTCCCCGAGTCCAATGTCCCGCTGGGCGGACTGGACATGCTGATGTCTGTCCACATTGACGATGCCGTACGCCTCCGTGCCGACCTCAGCCCCGACCGCAGCCAGTTCATCGAATTGGAAGGAGGCGGCGATCTCACGCTACAATATACCCCGCAAGGTGACATGAGCCTAACAGGACGTTACACTTTCAGCGGTGGCATCATGAAATTCTCTCTGCCCGTCATTCCGCTGAAAGCTTTCCAGATTGTAAATGGTAGTTACGTGGACTGGCGTGGTGACGTAATGGATCCCACCTTGAATCTAAAGGCACAGGAACGTATGCGTGCCTCCGTATCCGACGGCGACGATGACAGCGGATCACGTATGGTAAATTTCGACGTATCAATAGCTCTGAAAGGAAAACTGGAAAGCCCTGAGTTGGTGTTCGACCTGGTCGCCCCAGAAGACGCCACCATAGCTAACCAGCTGCAGGCCATGGGTGCCGAAGAGCGCAGCAAGCAGGCCATTACCATGATGGCTACCGGTATTTACCTGAACGACAGCGGGAAGGGAGGAGGTCTGACGATGGGTAGTGCCTTGAACAGCGTTCTGCAAAGCCAGATAAACGCTTTGGCAGGCGGGATGAAGGGAGCCAGCATCAGCGTAGGCATTGAAGACCGTACTTCCTCCGAGACAGGCGACAAGCAGACAGACTACAGCTTCCGCTACTCGCAACGCTTCTTTAACGACCGCGTGCAGATTATTATCGGAGGTAAGGTTTCAACCGGTGCCAACGCGACCAACGACGTAGAATCCTTCATCGACAACATCTCGCTGGAATACAGGCTTGACGCTTCGGGCACACGCTACATCCGTGCTTTCCACAACAAGAACTATGAGAGTGTACTCGAAGGCGAGATAACCGAAACCGGCGTAGGCCTCGTACTGCGCCGCAAGATGGACCGGCTTGGCGAGCTCTTCATCTTCAGAAGAAAGAAAAGGAAAGAAGCCAAACCTGAAAATTCTGAAGACACAGCACCACGCCCCACTTCCGAAACCGATAACCGTTTGTGATTTTGTTTATGAAAAAAATAATAACCTATATACTCATCGTATTGTTTTTGTCAGGCTGTTCCACGACAAAGCACCTACCGGAAGGAGAAATCCTCTACACCGGACAGAAAGCGATGATTGTGCACAATCCTACCCCAACCAAGGTGGGCGAAACTGCTCTTGAGGAGGTGGAAGCTGCCCTAGCCACCGCCCCTAACAATTCCCTGTTGGGCAGTTCGACGGTGCGTATTCCCTTCCCTCTGGGCCTGTGGGTATATAATGGCTTCGTGAAGTATGAGAAAGGGTTGGGCAAATGGATTTTCAACCGCTTCGCCTCCAAGCCCGTGCTGATGTCTGCCGTCAACCCAGACATCCGCATCAAGGCAGCCTCAAACCTGCTGCGCGACTACGGCTACTTCAACGGGACGGTCAGCTACGAAACATTTACTGATTCTAAGGACTCGCTCAAGGCTAAAATACAATACACAGTGGACATGAGCAATCCTTACGTAATAGATACCGTTACCTATCGTGGCTTCAGCCCCCGCACCCAACGTATCATGGAACTGGGGCGCCGCCGTTCGCTCATCAGCCCGGGCGAACAGTTCAACGTGCTTGACCTCGATGGCGAACGCACCCGCATCAGTACCCTGCTGCGCAACGTAGGCTGTTACTACTTCCGACCCGACTACCTAACTTATCAGGCCGACACTACGTTGACGCCGGGCGGACATGTCAGCATGCGCATGGTGCCCGTTCCAGGTATGCCACCCGTGGCCGAGAAGCCTTTTTATCTAGGCCGAAAGACTATCGAGATCCTGGGTAAGAACAACGAAGTTCCCAATGACAGCGTGGACTACAAGGGGCTGCGTATCTACTACCACGACAAACTGCGTGTACGCCCCAACATGCTCTACCGCTGGACCGACTACAAAGGCTTCCGCCGCAAGCGACAAGTGCAGGACAGCGCGGGTATCAGTCGCCAGCGTTCTGCTGAAAACCTTTACAGCCTTTATAAACAGACACGTGTCCAGGAACGCTTGGGCAATGTTGGTATCTTCCGTATGCTGGAAATGCAGTTCACTCCCCGCGACACAGCTTTCGTTTCCGACACGCTCGACCTGAACATCCGCCTGGCACTTGACAAGCCCTACGATGCCGAACTGGACTTCAACGTCAAGATGAAGAGCAACAACCAAGTGGGTCCGGGCGCCTCGTTCACACTGACGAAGAACAACGTCTTCGGCGGGGGTGAGAGCTGGAACGTGGAACTGACAGGCTCGTATGAATGGCAGACGGGCGCCGACCATTCGTCGCTGATGAACAGCTACGAGTATGGCATCTCCACATCGCTCGTCTTCCCCCGCGTGGTGTTCCCCCGCATGGGCGACCGCGAGTACGACTTCCCTGCCACGACCACTTTCCGCCTCTACGCCGACCAGATGAACCGCGCCAAGTACTACAAACTCCTGGCTTTCGGCGGCAACGCCACGTACGACTTCCAACCCAAACCGACAAGCAAGCACAGCTTTACGCCTTTCCGGCTGACATTCAACGTACTGCGCGACCCGACACAAGCCTTTCTCGACCTACAGGAAGAAAATCCGGCTCTTTATATCAGCCTGCGCAACCAGTTCATTCCTGCCATGGAGTACACCTACACCTACGACAACATCTCCCTGCGGAAGGACCGCCGTAGCAGCCATTGGTGGCAGACGACCCTGACCTCGGCAGGCAACTTGACCTCCTGCCTGTATCAGGTACTGGGCCAACCCTTTAGCAAACAGGACAAGCAGCTTCTGGGCGTCCCCTTCGCCCAGTTCGCTAAGCTTAACACCGAGTTCCGCTACAACTACCGCATCGACCGCAACCAGTCGCTGGCGGCGCGTGTGGCTGCCGGCTGCATCTGGTCTTACGGCAACATGCTTTCCGCCCCATATACCGAACAGTTCTACATTGGTGGCGCCAACAGTGTCCGCGCCTTCGCTGCCCGCAGCATCGGTCCCGGCGGTTATGCCCCAGCCAACGCTGAGACTGACAAATACGGTTTCATCAACCACGTGGGCGACATCCGTTTCGAAGCCAATGTGGAATACCGTTTCCGCATCATCAGCGACCTGCACGGAGCCGTCTTTCTTGATGCGGGTAACGTCTGGCTACTCCGAGCCGATCCGGGCCGTCCCAACGGCGAGTTCTCGCTGAAGAAGTTCCCCGAACAGATAGCCCTGGGTACGGGCCTCGGTCTGCGCTACGATTTGGACTTCCTCGTCTTCCGTCTGGACTGCGGCGTGGCGCTCCACGACCCTTCCGCCGTCGGACAGTCGGGATATTACAACATTGCCAAATTTAAGGACGGACTGGCACTGCATTTTGCCATCGGTTATCCGTTTTAACGGAAATTTACGGGCAAGAGGTAAAGAATGTCTCGTTTTTTGCCTTATCCTGCAGTTTATTTCTTACTTTTGTTCCGTAAAACAGAAAACACTAACCTTTAAATAATTAATTGATCATGAAACCTACTCTTTTCTTACTGGCAGCCGGCATGGGCAGCCGTTACGGAGGCTTGAAACAATTGGACGGACTGGGTCCCAACGGTGAAACCATCATGGACTACTCCATCTACGACGCCATCAAAGCCGGATTCGGCAAACTCGTCTTCGTCATCCGCAAGGACTTCGAACAAGATTTCCGCGAGAAAATCCTCTCCAAGTATGAAGGACATATCCCCTGCGAACTCGTATTCCAGTCGCTCGACGACCTGCCCGAAGGCTTCACCTGCCCCGAAGGCCGCACGAAACCCTGGGGAACGAACCACGCCGTGCTGATGGGCGAGAAGGCCATCCAGGAGCCGTTTGCCGTTATCAACTGCGACGACTTCTACGGACGCGACTCCTTCGAAGTGATGGGCAAGTTCCTGTCTGCCCTGCCCGAAGACTCGAAGAACGTTTATGCCATGGTAGGCTTCCGTGTAGGAAACACGCTGAGCGAAAGCGGCACCGTATCACGCGGTATCTGCTCCACCAACGACAACCGCATGCTGACTTCTGTTGTTGAGCGCACCAAGATCCAGCGCATGGACGGTGAAGTGAAGTACATCGACGACAACGGCGAATGGACCGCCACTCCCGAGACGACTCCTGTCAGCATGAACTTCTGGGGCTTTACACCCGACTACTTCGCCTACAGTAAGGAATTCTTCAAAGGCTTCCTCTCCGACCCGAAGAACATGGAGAACCTGAAGAGCGAATTCTTCATCCCGCTGATGGTGGACAAGCTCATCAACGACGGCACGGCTACGGTTGAAGTACTCGATACCACCAGCAAATGGTTCGGCGTGACTTATCCTGAAGACCGCCAGAGCGTGGTGGACAAGATTAAGGCACTGGTCGATGCCGGCGAATATCCCAACAAGCTGTTCTAAACAGACAAGGTACATATACCTTTATTATAGAGCCGCCACGGTTGCAGACATGCAGCCGTGGCTTTTTTTGCGTTATTCCATAACATGTTGACACAATACTTTATGACTCTCTGACACAGTGCTTCGTTAGGGTATCACACAGTGCTCCGTTAGGGTGTCACGCAGTGCTTCGTTAGAATACCATGCAGTGCTTCGTTAAGATATCATGAGAATGAAAGCAGAAGTGGTAAGTGTACATTGGGCTGATAGATTGTATATTCCTTATCGATAGGATTTGAATAATCTGTCGTTAGGATATGCATGTTGTATTACAACGGTTGTTCTGGTTATTTTATTTGAATGCTTTTATAGCCCAGCGGCGCGACACAACCGATGCGGAGGACGTGCGGCCCGATGCGATAGTAGATGCTTGTCTGATTCATTTATCCATAAATTAAGACTTCAAAGATAAACAGAAATGTTGATAATTGATAATTGACACCCGATAAATGTCCATTGTTCGTTGTTAATCACTACCTTTGCAGGCTCAAACGAAAAAAGACATTGACCCTATGATATCTGTAGAAGGACTGAAAGTGGAATTCAACGCCACGCCCCTGTTCGAAGACGTGTCCTACGTCATCAACAAGAAAGACCGCATCGCCCTCGTGGGCAAGAACGGAGCGGGCAAATCGACCATGCTGAAGATACTGGCCGGATTGCAGCACCCCACGGTGGGTACGGTATCCATCCCCCGCGAATGTACCATCGGCTATCTGCCGCAGGTGATGGTACTGAGCGACGAGCGGACAGTGATGCAGGAAGCCGAACTGGCTTTCGAACACATCTTCGAGATGCAGGCCGACATCGAGCGCATGAACCAGGAACTGGCCGACCGCACCGACTACGAAAGCGAGGACTATCAGAAGCTCATCGACCGCTTCACGCATGAGAACGACCGCTTCCTGATGATGGGCGGTACCAACTATCAGGCCGAGATAGAGCGCACGCTCCAAGGCCTGGGCTTCAGCCGTGCGGACTTCGATCGTCCCACGAGCGAATTCTCGGGTGGATGGCGCATGCGTATCGAACTGGCCAAGCTTCTGCTCCGCCGCCCCGACGTATTGCTGCTGGACGAGCCTACCAACCACCTGGATATCGAATCCATCCAGTGGCTGGAGAACTTCCTCGCCACAAGGGCCAATGCCGTGGTGCTGGTCAGCCACGACCGCGCCTTCCTGAACAACGTCACGACTCGTACCATCGAAATATCCTGCGGACGCATCTACGACTACAAGGTGAAGTACGACGAGTTTGTCGTTCTACGCAAGGAGCGCCGTGAACAACAACTCCGTGCCTACGAGAACCAACAGAAGCAGATTGAGGATACCGAAGCTTTCATCGAACGTTTCCGCTACAAGGCTACCAAGGCCGTGCAGGTGCAGAGCCGCATCAAGCAGCTGGAGAAAATCGAACGCATCGAGGTGGACGAGGAAGACAACTCCGCCCTGCGCCTGAAGTTCGTTTGCTCCAGCCGAAGCGGAAATTATCCCGTCATCTGCGAAGACGTGGCGAAAGCCTATGGCGACCACGTGGTTTTCCACGACGTCAACCTCACCATCAACCGTGGCGAGAAGGTGGCCTTCGTGGGCAAGAATGGCGAAGGTAAGTCTACGCTGGTGAAGTGTATCATGGGCGAAATCTCCGACTACACGGGCAAACTGACGCTGGGACACAACGTACAGATAGGCTACTTCGCGCAGAACCAGGCCCAATTGCTGGACGGCGAGCTGACGGTGTTCGACACCATCGACCGCGTGGCCGTGGGCGACATCCGTCTGAAAATACGCGACATCTTGGGTGCCTTCATGTTTGGCGGCGAGGCCTCGGACAAGAAGGTGAAGGTACTCAGCGGAGGCGAGCGCACCCGTCTGGCCATGATCAAACTCTTGCTCGAGCCGGTGAACTTCCTCATCCTCGACGAACCGACCAACCACCTGGACATGCGCTCCAAGGACGTGCTGAAGGAAGCCATCCGCGACTTCGACGGCACGGTGATTTTGGTGAGCCACGACCGTGATTTTCTCGACGGGCTTGCGACTAAGGTCTATGAATTCGGCGGCGGAGTAGTGAAGGAACACTTGGGCGGTATCTACGACTTCCTGAAGAAGAAACAGATCGAAAACCTGAACGAATTGCAGAAAGCACCTTCTCTGTCGGAGTCGCCTACGGGAGCCAAGAAAACATCGGCAGCAGAAGCCCCCCAGGCCTCAGCGGGCCGCCTGTCCTACGAAGAACAAAAGGAACTGAACAAGCGCCTGAAGAAACTGGAGCGCCGCGTGGCCGATTGCGAGGCCGAAATCGAACAGACAGAAGCCGCCATTGCCATCCTCGAGGAAAAGATGGCCACACCCGAAGGCGCTTCGGACATGTCGCTCTACGAGCAGCACCAGAAGTTGAAGCAACAGCTCGACCGCGTAATGGAAGAATGGGACGCCGCTTCGACTGAACTGGAAGAAGCCAAGAGATAAGCAAGAAAATGTAAACCTTTAAATAATAGAGATTATGAATTTGAAGTATTATTTCCCCGTTGCAGCCCTTTGCCTGACATTGGCATCCTGCAACACTGGCAAGCAGCAGACGGCTCTGACGGCCGGCATCGACCTTGCCAACCTGGACACAACTAACCTGCCGGGTACGGACTTCTACCGCTATGCCTGCGGTGGTTGGATCAAGAACAATCCGCTGACCGACGAGTATTCCCAGTATGGCTCGTTCACCGCTTTGGCAGAAAACAATCGCAAGCAGATTCAGGGCCTTATCGAAGAACTGGCCGCTACGCAACACGAGGCAGGCTCTGTCGCACAGAAGGTGGGCGATATGTATAAGATTGCAATGGACAGCGTCAAGCTGAATCAGGAAGGGGTAGCTCCCATCAAGGCCGAACTCGACCAGATTGCCGCCCTGAAAGACAAGAAGGAGCTTTATCCGTTGCTGGCCGAGATGTACAAGAAAGGCATTGCTGCCTATCTGGCCATCTATGTGGCTGCCGACGAGATGAACAGCGACATGAACGCCGTACAGATAGCCCAATACGGCCTGAGCATGGGCGACCGTGACTATTATCTGCTCGACGACAAGACGACCATGAAGATTCGCGAGGCCTTCAAGGAACATGTAAAGAAAATGTATCAGCTGGCCGGCTTCGACGCCGCTACAGCCGAGCAGGGTATGAAGGCCGTGATGGACGTGGAAACTCGTCTGGCCAAGGCTTTCCGTTCGCGTGTAGAGCTGCGTGACCCGCATGCCAACTACAACAAGATGGCGATGGCCGACATCAAGAAACAATACGCCACTTTCGACTGGGATGCCTATCTGAAAGGACTCGATCTGAACAATGTGAACGAAATCATCATCGGCCAGCCCGCTTCGCTCGAGGCATCGGTCAAGATTATTGATACGCTACCCCTCGACCAGCAGAAACTCTATCTGCAATGGAAGCTGATTGACGCCGCCGCCAGCTACCTGAACGATGCCATGAAGGAGCAGAATTTCGACTTCTATAGCCGTACGATGTCGGGGGCGCAAGAGATGCAACCCCGCTGGAAGACGGCCGTAAGTGTGGTTAGCTCCATGCTGGGCGAAGCTGTAGGTCAGATGTATGTGGAGAAATACTTCCCTGCCGCCGCCAAAGAACGCATGGTAGGCCTCGTGAAGAACTTGCAGACAGCCCTGGGCGAACGCATCCAGGCCCTCGAATGGATGGGCGACTCCACCAAGGTGAAAGCTTTGGAGAAGCTCTCTACCTTCCACGTAAAGATTGGTTATCCTGACACATGGAAAGACTATAGCGCACTGGAAATCAAGGACGATTCCTACTGGGCAAACATCGAACGCGCCAACTTGTGGGGACACGCCGAAATGGTGGCCAAGGCCGGCAAGCCTGTTGACAAGGACGAGTGGCTGATGACACCTCAGACGGTGAACGCCTACTATAATCCGACAACCAACGAAATCTGCTTCCCTGCCGCCATCCTGCAACCGCCTTTCTTCGATATGAACGCGGACGATGCCTTCAACTACGGAGCCATCGGTGTGGTAATCGGCCACGAAATGACACACGGATTCGACGACCAGGGCCGCCAGTACGACAAGGACGGTAACCTGAAAGACTGGTGGACGGAAGAAGACGCCAAAAAGTTCGAAGAACGCGCCAACGTGATGGTAGCTTTCTTTGACAGCATCGAGGTGGCTCCTGGTGTGCATGCCAACGGCAAGATGACACTTGGCGAGAACATCGCCGACCATGGCGGTTTGCAAGTTGCCTTCCAGGCCTTCAAGAACGCCACGGCTGGTGCCCCGCTCGAAGTGAAAGACGGCTTTACACCCGAACAGCGTTTCTTCCTGGCTTATGCAGGCGTATGGGCCAACAACATCCGTCCTGAAGCGGTACTTCAGATGACGAAGATCGACGTACACTCGCTGGGCGAATGGCGTGTGAACGGCGCTCTGCCCCACATCGGTGCCTGGTATGACGCCTTCGGCATCACCGACAAGGATCCGATGTTCATCCCCGCCGCCGAACGCGTATCCATCTGGTAAAATATCTTTCATCGCCGAAACGCATGGCGTATCGGCAGGAAAACTATTGGGAATGCCCGATCTCCCCGTTGTGGAAGGTCGGGCATTTCTTGTCGAACAGGAAAGCATCGTTTTCTTCCTCGGAAAGCACCGCTTTTCGAGGAAGAAAACGATGCTTTCCCTACAAGGGGCGACTGGGCCGGGAAAAGACATAAACCTCTCATTCTTTTAATTATGGTGAATTTCTTGCCAAGGTGTATATGGGTAAACCAACAAAATTTGTAACTTTGCAGGGTTATTATAACATAGTACGCATAAAACCATATAGTCATGACGGAAGCAAAGAGAATAAAAACAGCATTGGTATCCGTTTACCATAAAGACGGTTTGGACGAAATAATTACCAAACTGCACGAAGAAGGTGTGGAATTCCTCTCGACAGGCGGCACACGCCAGTTCATCGAAGGGCTGGGTTATCCCTGCCGCGCGGTGGAAGAACTGACCACCTATCCGTCCATCCTGGGCGGCCGCGTAAAAACGCTCCACCCGAAAGTGTTCGGAGGCATCCTGTGCCGCCGCGACATGGAGCAGGACCTGCAACAGATCGAAAAATATGAAATCCCTGAAATAGACCTCGTCATCGTTGACCTCTATCCCTTTGAGGCAACCGTAGCCAGCGGAGCGCCCGAAGCCGACATCATCGAGAAAATCGACATAGGCGGTATCTCGCTCATCCGCGCCGCTGCCAAGAACTATAAGGACGTGGTCATCGTAGCTTCGCAAGCACAGTACCAGCCCCTGCGCGACATGCTGATGGAGCATGGCGCCACGACTTCGATTGAAGAGCGCCGCTGGTTTGCCAAGGAAGCTTTCGCCGTTTCGTCACACTACGACTCGGCCATCTTCAACTACTTCGATGGTGGCGAAGGAAGCGCCTTCCGCTACTCGGCCAACAACCAGAAGACCCTGCGCTACGGCGAGAACCCCCATCAGAAGGGATATTTCTACGGCAATCTGGACGAAATGTTCGACCAGATCCACGGTAAGGAAATCTCTTACAACAACCTGCTGGACATCAATGCGGCCGTTGACCTCATCAACGAATTCGGAAACGACACGACGTTCGCCATCCTGAAGCACAACAACGCCTGTGGTTTGGCTACCCGTCCGACGGTGCTTGAGGCCTGGAAGGACGCCCTGGCAGGCGACCCCGTATCAGCTTTCGGAGGCGTGCTCATCACGAACGCCGTCATCGACAAGGCTGCTGCTGAGGAAATCACGAAAATCTTCTTCGAAGTCATCATCGCCCCCGACTATGACGTAGACGCCCTCGAAATTCTGGGTCAGAAGAAGAACCGCATCATCCTGGCCCGCAAGCAGGGTGCACTGCCCACGAAGCAGTTCCGTTCGCTGCTGAACGGCGTATTGGTACAGGACCGCGACCTCAAGGTAGAAACTCCCGAAGACTTGAAAGTAGTGACCGTCAAGGCTCCTACCGCACAGGAAATCGACGATATGCTCTTCGCCAACAAGATTGTGAAGAACTCCAAATCGAACGCCATCGTCTTGGCCAAGGGACACCAGCTGCTGGCCAGCGGTGTGGGTCAGACAAGCCGTGTGGATGCGCTGAAGCAGGCCATCGAGAAGGCCAAGAGCTTCGGTTTCGACCTGCACGGAGCTGTAATGGCCAGCGATGCTTTCTTCCCCTTCCCCGATTGCGTGGAGATTGCCGGCAACGAAGGCATCACTGCCGTCATCCAGCCGGGCGGAAGCATCAAGGACCAGCTGAGCTTTGACTACTGCAACGAGCATGGCATCGCCATGGTGACGACAGGTTTCCGTCACTTCAAGCACTAAAAATAATGAAGAATGAAGAACGAAGAATGAAGAATTTGAACGTATCAAAGTGCGTGCCTGGATTCTCGTTTTCCGTTCTTCATTCTTAATTCTTCATTCTTAATTTTTCATTAAAAAGATGGGATTATTCTCTTTTACCCAAGAAATAGCCATGGACCTGGGCACGGCCAACACCATCATTACCTCCAATGGTAAGATTGTGGTGGACGAACCTTCGGTTGTGGCCCTCGACCGCCGTACGGACAAGATGATTGCCGTGGGCGAGAAAGCCAAGCTCATGCACGAGAAGACACATGAGAACATCCGCACCATCCGCCCCCTGCGCGACGGCGTTATCGCCGACTTCTACGCCTGCGAGCAGATGATACGTGGCCTCATCAAGATGGTGAACACACGTCACCGCCTCTTTTCGCCTTCGCTCCGCATGGTCATCGGCGTGCCCTCAGGCAGTACGGAAGTGGAACTCCGTGCCGTACGCGACTCGGCTGAGCATGCCGGCGGACGTGACGTTTACCTCATCTTCGAACCCATGGCTGCCGCTATCGGTATCGGCATCGACGTGGAAGCGCCCGAAGGCAACATGATTGTGGACATAGGTGGTGGCTCGACTGAAATCGCTGTCATCTCGTTGGGAGGTATTGTATCGAACAACTCCATCCGTATTGCGGGTGACGACCTCACGGCCGACATTCAGGAGTACATGAGTCGCCAGCACAACGTGAAAGTCAGCGAGCGTATGGCCGAGCGCATCAAGATACATGTGGGAGCCGCCCTGACCGACCTGGGTGACGATGCCCCCGAAGACTATATCGTACACGGTCCGAACCGCATTACGGCCCTGCCAATGGAAGTGCCCGTATGCTATCAGGAAGTGGCCCACTGCCTCGAGAAATCCATCTCGAAGATTGAGACGGCCATCCTCAGCGCGCTGGAAAATACGCCACCCGAGCTGTATGCTGACATCGTACACAATGGTATCTATCTGGCTGGTGGAGGTGCTCTGCTTCGCGGACTTGACAAGCGTCTGACAGACAAGATCAACATTCCTTTCCACATTGCCGAAGATCCTTTACACGCTGTTGCCAAGGGTACAGGCATCGCCCTGAAGAATGTTGACCGCTTTTCTTTCCTGATGCGATAACTTAATCAGCGGTTAGTGATAAGTGGTTAGTGCTTGGTGTCTCCATCCGGAGAACCACCCAATGCTAACCACTTACTGCTAACCGTTCATCATTAACCGCTAACCGTTAATTATCGTGCGTGACCTCCTTAACTTCCTGTTAAAGTACAACCACTGGCTTCTCTTCCTATTACTAGAGGCAGTCAGCTTGTTTTTGTTGTGCAACACTGGTTCATACCAACACAGCGCAGCCCTTTCATCCGCCAATCTAATTGCAGGAAAGGTTTATGAGGTAACGGGAAGTATCATTTCCTATTTTCATCTGAAAGATGCCAATGAGGACTTACTCGACCGCAACGTGTGGCTGGAGCAACGTGTATCCCAACTGGAAAGAGCCTTGAACAGCCATGTGGGCGATTCTGCTGTCCGCCGGGCCTTGAAACGCGTACTTCCATCGGAAACTGGTGTTTACCAAAGTTTCAAGGCACACGTCATCAAAAACAGCTTGAACTTAACGGACAACTACATCACTCTCGACAAAGGAAGTGCAGCCGGAGTCAAACCGGATATGGCGGTGGTGGGAGCTGCTGGTGTAGTGGGAATTGTGTACCGTACTTCTCCCCGCTATTCTCTAGTTCTTCCGTTACTTAACAGTAAATCCAGCATCAGTTGTAAAATACAAGGAAGCGAGTACTTCGGTTATCTGAAATGGGAAGGAGGCGACCCTCGCTATGCCTACTTGAAAGATTTGCCGAGGCATGCAGAATTTAATTTAGGCGACACAGTAGTCACCAGCGGATTTTCCTCAGTCTTTCCGCAAGGACTTATGGTAGGCGTTGTCGATGATATGGCCGACTCGAACGATGGACTATCCTATCTGCTCAGAATAAAACTCTCTACTGATTTCGGAAAGCTGGGATCTGTCCGTATTCTTGCCCGAAGCGGTCAAGCAGAACAAAAAGCATTGGAAAAACAGGATACAAAACAATGACGCATGACAATAACTTATCTACATAAAGCAGGATGGCTTGTCGCACTGGTTTTGTTGCAGGCACTCATACTGAACAACCTCCATATAGGTGGTTATGCCACTCCTTTTTTATACATTTACCTCATATTAAAGTTTGAGGCGGACATTACCCCCAATCGGCTGATGTTGTGGGCATTCTGTCTTGGTATAATGGTCGATATTTTCTCAGATACCCCAGGACTAAACGCAGCCGCTACAGTTCTCCTTGCCTTCATCCGTCCCACTCTCCTGAGACTCTTCGTTCCTCGCGATCTTCAGGAGACATTCATTCCCTCTATCCGTACTATGGGGATAACATCCTTCCTTAAATATGCATTTACAGCCATAGTACTACACCACGCCATATTACTTTCGCTAGAGGCATTCTCCTTCGCCCACCTGCCGTCCCTCTTGCTACACATCATATCCAGTACCCTTTTCACTATGCTTTGCGTATTGGCGACAGAGCTGCTTATACAAAAGGAACAACGATGAATGAACTCTGAAAAATAAACTGAAAATGGCGAAAGACTATACATTTGAGAAACGGAAATACATATTAGGCACAATCATCGTTTGCACCGTCTTGATATACATTCTCCGACTAGCAGGACTTCAAATATTCTCCGATAAATACAAACGCTATGCCGATAGCAACGCTTTTCTCAACAAAATCCAATATCCCTCACGCGGTGCCATTTACGACCGCAACGGCAAGTTGCTAGTCTTCAACCAGCCTGCCTACGACATCACCTTCGTACCTCGCGAAGTGGAACATTTGGACACACTCGATTTCTGTCGTTCATTAGGCATCACGCGGGAACAATTCCTGCAACGGATGGAAGAAGTCCGTAACTTCCGAAAAAATCCGGGATATTCCAAATACACCCCGCAAGTGTTCATGACGCAACTTTCAGCCGAAGAATGTGGGGTCTTTCAGGAAAAGCTCTACAAATACCCTGGCTTCTCCATCCAACGACGCACTATCCGCCAATATTCCTACAATTCGGCAGGACACGTATTGGGCGACATCGGCGAAGTATCTATGCGCGATATTGAGAAAGACGACTACTACATTCGCGGCGACTACATCGGCAAGCAGGGCATAGAACGTTCCTACGAAAAATATCTGCGCGGTGAAAAAGGAGTAGAAATTCTGTTGCGCGATGCCCACGGGCGCATACAGGGACACTACATGAATGGCCAGCTCGACCGTCCCTCCGTCCCTGGCAAAAACCTGAAACTGGGCATTGACATTGATCTGCAAATGTTAGGCGAACGTTTGATGCAAAACAAAATCGGTTCCATCGTAGCCATTGAGCCTAAAACAGGTGAAATACTTTGCATGGTTTCTTCACCCAGTTTTGATCCCCATATGATGATTGGCCGACAACGCGGAAAGAACCACCAAATTCTGGAAAAGAATCGCCAAAAGCCTTTGCTAAATCGAGCCATTATGGGTACCTACCCGCCAGGTTCGACTTTCAAAACAACGCAAGGCCTCATCTTTTTGGAAGAAGGCATCATACAGGAAGACACTCCCTTTCCCTGTTCGCATGGTTTCATTCACCGAGGATTACGCGTAGGATGTCACGGTCATGCTTCTCCTTTGCCCTTGGTACCTGCCATTGCCACCTCCTGCAACTCATACTTCTGCTGGGGATTGTACAAAATGATTGGCGACAAGAAGTACGGTTCTCCCCAAGAAGCACTTACCGTGTGGAAAGATGATATGGTATCCCAAGGCTTCGGTTATCAACTGGGGGTAGACCTGCCTGGCGAATTACGTGGTTTCATCCCCAATTCACAATATTACGACCGCATTTATCGTGGGTCATGGAATGGCCTGACGATTATCAGTATCTCCATTGGCCAAGGAGAAATCTTAGCCACTCCATTACAGATAGCCAATCTCGGAGCTACAATCGCCAACCGCGGACACTTCATCACACCGCATGTAGTCAAGGAAATACAGGACAATCCGCTGGACAGCCTCTACAAGACGGTACGCACTACAACCATCCGAAAGGAATATTATGAGGATATCGTAAAAGGCATGCGAGCGGCAGTCACGGGTAGCACCGGCAGTGGAACATGCCGCATGGTAGGAACTTTGCTCCCTGGTGTAGAAGCATGTGGCAAAACTGGTACGGCACAAAACCCGCATGGTAAGGACCATTCGGTCTTTATGGGATTCGCTCCGATGAACGACCCTAAGATAGCCATCGTCGTTTACGTGGAGAACGGTGGTTGGGGAGCCACCTACGGAGTTCCCATCGGTGCCTTAATGATGGACCAATACCTGCATGGCAAGCTGTCACCGCAAAACGAAGTATTGGCCGAAGATTTCAGTAACCGGACTATTATTTATGGTAACGAGGAGAGATAGTATTTGGAAATCATTGGACTGGATGACTATTGTCATCTATTTGCTGCTGGTCATTTGGGGCTGGTTCAGTGTTTGTGGTGCAAGTTATGACTACGTGGACCGCGATTTTCTGGACTTTTCCACACGTGCAGGCAAGCAATTCGTATGGATAATCTGTTCTTTCGGGTTAGGTTTCGTACTACTGATGCTGGACGATATGTTCTATGACACGTTCGCCTATATCATCTATGCATGCATGTTAATATTATTATTGGTCACAATCTTCATAGCCCCCGACACCAAAGGTTCCCGTTCATGGCTCATATTGGGACCAGTTAGTTTACAACCTGCTGAATTCGCCAAGTTTGCCACAGCATTAGCATTGGCTAAATTCATGGGAGCTTATGGATTTGTCCTCCATCACTGGCGTAATGTCCTTACCATCGCCTTCCTCATCCTCGGCCCCATGCTGCTTATCGTAGGACAACGAGAAACAGGTTCTGCCCTGGTTTATCTGTCATTCTTTTTAATGCTCTATCGGGAAGGAATGCCAGGGGCAATTTTGTTCGCCGGAGTATGTGCCGTGGTTTACTTTGTAGTCGGTATCCGCTTTGCCGATGTTACGATGCTCCATGACTCGACTTCTGTGGGTGAGTTTGCAGTATTGTGCCTCATCCTGATTTCCGCCCCTATCCTACTTCAAGTCTATCAGCGTAACCGCACCATAGTCTGGCAAATGACTATTACGTGTCTTACAATTGTAGCCTTAGCTTGTTCCATATCCGAATGGTTGTGGACATTCAATGTTGTTTATGTGCTTTGGGGGTTATGTATATGCGCTGTCGGATGGCTCGTCTATCTAGCGTTACGCGAACGTCGGAAAATCTATGCACTTGTTTCCGTATTTATGATTGCCTCGGTAGGTTTCTTGTATTCATGCGACTATGTTTTCAACCAAGTCTTGGAGCCTCATCAACAGATCCGCATTAAAGTAGTACTGGGTTTGGAAGAAGACTTGGCCGGGGCAGGCTATAATGTCAACCAGTCGAAAATCGCCATCGGCTCGGGCGGACTATGGGGTAAAGGATTTCTGAACGGTACCCAAACCAAACTGAAATACGTCCCAGAACAGGACACGGACTTCATTTTCTGTACAGTAGGCGAGGAGGAAGGTTTCATCGGTTCGGTAGCTGTCCTGTTGCTGTATATGTGCCTGCTTTTACGCCTGCTCCACCTATCCGAACGCCAGCCCACTGTATCTGGACGTGTTTATGGCTATTCCGTAGTAGGCATATTTTTCTTCCACCTGTTTATCAATGTGGGTATGGTGTTGGGACTGACTCCCGTTATCGGTATCCCCCTCCCTTTCTTCAGCTACGGAGGCTCCTCCTTGTGGGGATTTACTATTTTGTTATTCGTGTTTCTGCGGGTTGATGCAGGTCGCGGGAAACGGATGAGATAGTCAACCGAACTCCTATATCACTGATGCCCTTCAGAAGCGAATCTGTCATGGCCGGCAGCAAAAGGAAACGACAGGTAGCAGGCGTATCCAACCGAAGCGTCGTAACGTAGGACGTATTGTGATAGAAGTTAGCAAAGCCCTCACCCGTCCACCGGCCTTCATCATCGGCCAACGTTAGCCGCAAAGTATCCGTACGGATCAGAGTATCAACCGGAGTTGAGAAGATACTGGTCATTGCCAATGCCAGGTTACAGTATGGATAATCGTTGCCGTGCCGCACATCCACGTAAACATCCATATCCTCATCGGGCATGGTAACAACGGCCATAAAAGACAAGGTATCCGTGCGGCTCCACCCCTCATTCGTTACGGCCTGATAGTCACCATACACAATGCCTTTTCCGCAAGCTGCCAACATGAGCACGACAAATCCTGTCATCACCCACCTTGCCACGTTATCCCTGCGCATTATTTTCCTTACCCTCACTCTTTCCACCGTTTCTGTCACCCTTCCGTTTCGACTTATTGCGACCACGGTTTTTCGGACGAGCACTCTCCGAGGGCTTCTCCGATACAGCCTCTTTATCTGCTTTGGGGGCTTCAGCCGGATTCTGCGGAGCTATACTTTCCTGTTTCGGTTGTCCTTGCGACTGCGCCGATACATTTCCTCCCTTACTCTTGTTTTTCTTTTTCTTTTTGCCTTCACCTCCACCGGCTGTTTTGTTCTCACTACCACCTTTGCTCTTACGATTACGATCGAAACGCGTCACACTCTCCTGCTCCAGCAAATCGGCTGTAACCTGTCTCTTCCCACTGCCTGTTTCCGACAAAGTATCAGGCGCCATTCCCTTGCGGTTCATATTGATAACTTCAAAAGCACGACGGGCACTGATGGTTACTAAGTTGGCAGGAATGGACTTGTCACTCGAATATGTGACCTGTCCGGACAAGATATCCGCCTTGAAGTAAAACCATTCGGCATCTTTTGTCCGAAGAGTCATTTCCTTACTAGGCAGACGTTTCTGTGCCTCCACATAAACATCGACTTCATAATTGAGGCAGCATTTCAGCTTGGCACACTGTCCGGCCAGCTTCTGTGGATTGGGCGAAATGTCCTGATAACGTGCAGCACCCGTAGAAACGGACACAAAACTAGTCATCCACGTAGCACAACACAACTCGCGACCACAAGGGCCAATACCTCCGATACGTCCGGCTTCCTGACGAGCACCAATCTGCTTCATCTCGATACGTACCCTGAAAGCTTCAGCCAACACCTTAATGAGTTGACGGAAGTCCACACGGCCCTCGGCAATGTAATAGAAAATGGCCTTGTTGCCGTCGCCTTGATACTCTACGTCGCCAATCTTCATATCCAACCCCAAACTGAGAGCAATCTGACGGGCACGTATCATAGTGGAATGTTCGCGAGCCTTAGCCTCGGTATATTTCTCCATGTCAGCAGCTTTGGCCTTGCGATAGATGCGACGTATATCGGCCTCGCTACGTATGCCTGTTTTCTTCATCTGAAGGGGAACAAGACGGCCGGTCAAAGTCACTACACCAATATCATGCCCAGGTGTAGCCTCCACGGCCACAATATCGCCCTTAGTCAGTTCCAATCGATTGGAATTACGGAAATAGCCCTTACGAGTATTCTTGAACTGTACCTCCACAAATACCGACTCGGTTTCGTTTCCGGGAATGTCGGCCAGCCAGTCGTAGGTATTCAGTTGTCTATCCTGTCGCCCGCAACTACGGCAACAGAGCCGTCCACTTCCGTTATGTAGTATAAAATCATTCATAATGTATAATTTTCAATTCTCAATTTTCCGTTTTCAATTTAATAAGCACCGTCATATTCAGTATCACGTCGAAAAACACCATCCGCGGATTCACGTTTTGCTGAATATGTTCCTGCGCCTTACTAAGCAGATCGGTCATACCGACAATATTTCGTTCGTTGACGAAGGGAGCAAAACGTGTGGCAAATTGCTGTTCATCGGGTCCCATGTAATTCATCCCCATCTGATGGAAATTGGCGATAAAGTTCTCGCGTACCATCCGTTGGGCATATTCAAGAAACATTTTCTGTCGTTCACGTCCCAAGACAGCCACTTGTTCGCTCCAAGCTTTCATACCGCGTATGTCGCGTTGCCAGGCCAGACGCATCAGTCGGGTAAAAAGTTCGAAACACAAGGCTTGTTCGCCGCTCTGCCCCATCAGCTCCAGCACTTTCAAGAAACTGCCATCCGCCCTGTGGGCCAAAGATTGGGCCAGTTCTTCTGTCTGTCCGTATCGGGTTGTCAACACACGGATCATGTCCTCTTCCTCAATGCGCGGCACGTAGATACGTTGCGTACGGCTCACGATGGTGGACAGCAACCGTTCGGGCTCTTCACTCACCATCAGGAAGGCTGTCCTCTCGGGAGGTTCTTCGAGCAGTTTCAGCATTTTGTTGGCACACGGCTCGTTCATTCGCTCAGGCAGCCACACCACAACGACCCTCCATCCGCCCTGGCTGGACTTCAGGCTCAACTTACGAAGCGTCTGGTCGCTTTCGGTCGCATAAATCTGAGGCTGCGTATTGCCCGCCTCGATCAGTTCCATCCAGCGCCCCAAGTCCGTATAGGTATTTTCCATGAGCATCTTCCGCCACAAGGGAAGGTAGTCGTCGCTCACCTTCTTGTTGTTCACGATAGGAAAGACAAAATGTACGTCCGGATGAGCCAGTTTTTCCCACTGACAACATGAGACACACTGTCCGCAGGCTTCTCCGCCCTCGGGGTGCATGCAGCACAGACGCCGTGCCAGCGCCAACGCCAAAGGCAGCTTTCCCGCTCCCCTCGGCCCTGTCAACAGCAGCGCATGGGCCGTACGCCCCTGCTCCACCTCCGCTTTCAGGCGGCCGATTACTTCTTTCTGCCCTATAACATCCCCGAAACTGAACATGCCATTCTCAATTTTCCATTTAAAAAATCTGTCTCGCCACCTCGCGTATGCTGTCTTCAGCCGCCACAGAATAGAAATGAAGGCTCGGCACGCCGTGGGCCATCAGCTCGCGGCATTGGCGCACGCACCACTCGATACCCACCTGCTTCACCTGTTCGTCGTCCTTGCAACGCTCCACTTCTCCGGCCAGTTCCTGTGGGATGTCCACCTTGAATGTTTTGGGAATGATGCTCAACTGTGCAGCGCGCTTCAGGGGTTTGATGCCCGGTATGATAGGCACCGTAATACCCGCCTTGTGGGCACGCTCCACGAAGTCAAAGTAACGATTGTTGTCATAGAACAACTGCGTCACGGCATACTGCGCACCGGCATCCACCTTCCGTTTCAGCCACATCAGGTCGCTCTCCAAGTTAGGAGCCTCGTCATGTTTTTCGGGATAGCAGGCCACGCCGTAACTGAAAGGCGTGCGCGTCACGGTCATCGGACTTCCATCCTCGAAGATGCCTTGGTTGAAACGGTTGATCTGTTCTTCCAGTTCGATGGCATGTGAATATCCGCCCTCTTCGGGCACAAAGCGTGCCTCGTGCTTCGCCTTGTCGCCGCGAAGCACCAGCAGGTCGGTGATGCCCAGGAACTGAAGATCCAGCAGGACATACTCCGTGTCCTCGCGCGTAAATCCGCTGCACAACAGGTGGGGAACCGTAGTCAGTCCGTATTTGTTCTGTATGGCTGCTGCCACGGCTACCGTACCCGGCCTGCGTCTCAGGCGCTTCCGCTGGTAGAGTCCGTTGCCCAGTTCCTGATAGACATACTCGCTCCGGTGGGTGGTGATATTGATGTATTTGGGGTCGAACTCGCGCAGGAGGTCTATAGTGGCGTACAGCTTCTCGATGCCTGTCCCCTTCAGAGGTGGAAGCACCTCGAAGGAGAAGGCGGTATGCTGGTTGCTGTTTATCAAGTCTATTACTTTCATTGGCTATGCCGTTTGTTTAGTTATTCTGCAATGCGCCCATAAGCGCATATTGAGGCAAAAATACGAAAAGGCGAGCGCATAGGCAAATGAAAATGAAGTTTTTCATCTGTCTATGCCGAGCCGCCATCTATTTTATCTAAAAATAAGAAAAAACTAACAAACAATAGGGCTTTTTCCTCGATTTCTTTATTTCCCCACCAAGCTATCCATTCGCAGCATCAGTTCATCGCCAGTCAAATCAACAGCAATAATCCTTTTCTGTTTATCCAACAGGAAATTGCGCGGGATTCTTTCAATACCCAGCAAACGTACTTCCGGTACCACTTCCCGCAAATTGTTGGCACCCGTCACATGTACAAAATCCTCCGTCCCGTCTTTGGCTATCGCTTCTTTCCACAACGTGTGGTTCAAGTCAATGGAAATGGCGTAAACGGTCAGAGAGCCTGCATATTTCTCATGCACTTTCTTGATCGTAGGGAACTGTCTCCGGCAAGGACCGCACCAACTGGCCCAAATGTCCACATACACATAAGCCGTGTCCGGCAAATCGTCCAACGAAACGACTTTCCCGTCCACATCCCTCAAAGCAAGCTTCAAGCGGTTGCCAAGCTTTGTATTTCTCAGAACATTTTCATTGATGCTACGGCGCATATTTATTTCCTTAATCTTATTGGCTTGCACAAGACCTTCCGGCGAAGGATCGTGTGCATAATCGGACTGTGCACGCGGATCATCAGGATACCGTTCCATTACATAATTCTTGAAATAACGGATGGAATCCGAAGTCACGATATCTTCGAAATACATATCGATCATACCAACTCCCGAAAAGGCTAAATAGGGAGACTTTGCATGATAAATCTCATCCTTATAAGCTTCTATCAATTTCCGATTATAATAATCAAGACTGTCCTTATTTCCCAATTCGTCCGCCTCATGCTTCTTAATCCAATCGGGACGCTTCGACAGAATACTTTCAACACAATCATTATGAAAATCACCTTCTTCGGCCTTCTTGAACACCGTATTCCGGTCTCTGCTTCCCACACGTATTTTCACTCGATCACCCGGATTGGCATATACATTCAAAGAACTCGGTCCTACCTTGTCAAAGATGACCTTAAAATAATTACCCGCAGGAATATAGGCCCGCAAAGTAACCGAATCCGAATGAGGAGCCACATACACAGAGTCCCATATCCGCTGTTCGTTCCCAGATATGAAAGACCATACAAACACATTCTGCCCTACCTCGGTCATATCTTTATCCAGAAGCAAGGTAATTTCCACGTTTTTCTTTTCTTCCTTGCTGTCCAATGAATAGGCGGACAGAACCAACAAAAGGGAGGTGAGTAACAGGCTACAAAGTACTTTTTCCATAACTCTATTTATCTTCAGGTGAGTTCTATCAATTCAATTTATCCTCTTGTATCAGACAGCAGAACTCTTTAACTGCCCAATTTGTGAGCTTTAGTTTTTCAAATTTAGCGAATATTTTCTATCCCCCCAATTTTTACAATAATTAACTTGTGTTTGTTGTAAAAATTGGATGTGCAGGCATAATTCACCCCAACAACTCAGGTTTCAGCCTGATTATTTGCGTGTAACGTTCAAATGATGTGATGCCTATAAAGTTGAAAAGAAAAAGTCTATAAACTTCTTGTAATTTTTTCGGATTTCCAATCAAGCCAAGTCCATAGTTAGCGCGCTAAAGTAGATAGTTAGCCGCCTAAAGTCCATAGTTAGCACCGAAGACCAGTCTTGTTGGAGAACAGAAGTGAACGAACTTTGTCCGATTCCGGCTTCACGCTTTCACAACAAGCCCAACAAACTAAAAGCCAAACGTTTACAGTGAAAGATGAGGTTTCACGGAGGTGAAACATACCTAAAAAACAGAAGTTTCAACGCAATCCATTCGAAAAGAAAGAATTACGTTGAAACTTCACAGAGGGAAAGCCGTCACAAACGTGGTTTCACACCATCAGCAGACGGCAGCATACAATCTTATTTCTTCAACCGGCCAATCTCCTCGCCCATCAGCAGGTGACTCCAACCGCCTTCGCCATTCTCAGGAGCTGTGAGTGCGAAGTTGGCATCCTTCTGGAACACCAGCACAAAGTCTGAGCCGCCAAAGAGGAAATATCCCAGCATATCCCCTTTCTTGACCTTTGTTCCGACCTGCAACTCCGGTTCAAAATTGACCGAAGCGACCTGCGACATGCCAATAGGCATCACGGCCACCAGGCCATAAGCTTCCGTATCAAGAATGACCAGCCCTCTTGTCTCAATGCTCTGCCAGCCCGGCACGGAGCAATCTACAACATACTGTTGCAATTCCGGCTCCCAAGTAATGGTACCACCCAGCGCATCGTCACCGGGGATTACGCGTATCTCCTTGATTGTACCATCAAGCGGGAAGTGATAGCGATGGTAGTCGTTGACATTCAGGAAAGCATGGTAGAACTTACCTCCGGCAAACGCGTCGCAATAGGGGCTGTCCTCCCCGATGAGGTTGCGGACGGAGTTGAACACGCGCGACTTCACGGCGATTTTTTCCGAGCTGACGATATACGACTGATCGTCAACGGCCCAAACGCCCTGGGGCTCGCTGTCGCAGGGCGAAGCGACAACAGAATTGTCGTCCGGAGCAGCGATGGGACGTTGGTCGGCAGACTTGAGCTTACGGCTGAAGAAGTCGTTGAACGAATGCCAGTTCGACGGGTCTTCATACCATCCTTTGGTCATTCCCAGCTCCTCCTGCTGCATCATGAGCTCTTCATACTCCTTGTTCCAGGAATCGGCCGACGAGAGATAGCTTCCCCACGACTTGCAATACTTGACAAGCCAGCTCCGATAGGGCTCGACGTACTGCACGGAGTTGGTGAAAAGGTTTTCACCTTCAAGTGACTCCAGCGGCATGCAATTGATGAAATAACAATAACACAAAGCCTGATACATACGCCCGAAGATACTCGGCTGGCCGGGGCAGAAAATCACATCCCAAGGCATGGCAGTCTGCGAATAATCGACAAATGCATAATATTCTTCCAACGATTGCGCCGGATTGGTCTTCTTGTCCGGATTAATCTGCTTGCCTTTCGCAATGGCCTCTTCGAGCAAGGCCTTGATGCGGCTGTCGCTCTCCACGATGCGGATCAGTTCCTGCGTCGTTTCGTTGTAATCGTTATGGTCTGTCTTGTTGCCATTCTTGCATGACACCGACAATACGAGGACAACTGCCATGAGCAGTAATCCATACCCTCTTGATACATATTTCATCGTACTCATTTTGTTTATTGGTTTGATTTAAAAACGATAGCAAAGATAGACAATTTCTTCGGATAAATAAAGCCTGCAACGAACCATGCTTAAAGCGTTACTATACCCAGCTTAAAGCATCGCTTTATCCAGCTTAAAGCATCGCTTTGCCCAGCTTAAAGCACCGCTTTACCCAGCTTAAAGGTCACCCTTTGCGATAGTGGAGTACCACGCCGTTTTCGCGGCGGAAAGCACGATCGGCCACCTGGCGCAGACGGTCGGCAGTGACGGCACGATAGTTGTCCACCTCGCGGTTGATATCGTCGGCTTGTCCCGCCAGTTCGAACCACGCGAGGTTGGTAGCTACGTTCAGGTAGTTGATGTTTCCGAAGATATGGGAGGACTCGAACTTGTTCTTCACCTTCTCCAGTTCGCGCTCGTCCACGAGCTCCCGACGGAGCAGCTCCAGTTCGGCACGGACGGCGGCTTCGGCCTCATCAAGGGAAACGCCCGGCGATGGCTTGCCGCTGATGTGAAGCAGGCCGGCATCGCGGCTGCCCGAAATGTAGGCGTCGATGCTGGAGAAGAGTTTGCGTTCCTGCACCAGACGAAGGTTCAGGCGGCTGGAGCGGCCGTTGGAGAGGATGTCGGACAGGATGTCGAACGCGTAATAGTCGGGGTCGTCGCGGCGGCACATGTGGAAAGCCATGAAGAGCGCGTCGAGGGGAACAGGACGCTCCACGCAGAGACGGCGTTCTTCGGTCTGCTCAGGTTCCTGCGGCAAACGGCGTTCGGGCACTTCGCGACGGGGGATGGGGCCGAACCATTTCTGCGCAAGGCGTACGGTTTCTTCCCAAGCAATGTTGCCCGTGACGGCCAGCACGGCATTGTTGGGCGCATAGTGGCGGTAGAAGAAGTCCTTCACCTCGTCGAGCGTGGCCTGTGCGATGTGCTCCAGCTCTTTGCCGATGGTGGGCCACTGATAGGGATGGAAACGATAGGCCAACGGACGGATGAGATGGCCCACATCGCCGTAGGGCTGGTTGAGGCAACGCTGCTTGAACTCCTCCATCACCACCGCCCGCTGCACCTCCAGGCTTCGCTCACTGAAGTCGAGGCCCAGCATGCGGTCGGACTCCAGCCAGAAGCCCGTTTCCACGTTTGTCTTGGGCACGGTGAGGTAATAGTTGGTGATGTCATTGTTCGTCCAGGCGTTGTTCTCGCCGCCCGCCAGCTGGAGCGGCATGTCATAGTCGGGGATGTGCAGGGAGCCTCCGAACATGAGGTGTTCGAAGAGGTGGGCAAAGCCAGTGTGCCGGGGATGCTCGTCGCGTGCACCGACATCGTAAACGATGTTCAGCGCCACCATCTGCGTGCTGGCATCCTCGTAGTGCACCAGCCTCAAGCCGTTGTCCAGTGTCAGTCGGTTAATCTTGAACATATCCTGCTCTCCCCCACACCTTTCAATCCAACACTTCCACCTTGATGATCTTCACGTCTTCCTCAGGACGGTCGTTGCGGTCGGTCTTCACCCGCTGGATCTTGTCCACCACTTCCATGCCTTCCAGCACTTCGCCGAAGACGGTATATTCGCCGTCCAGGTGGGGCGTACCGCCCACGGTGGTGTATGCCTTCACCTGCTCGGGTGTGAAGCGGAACTCGGGCTGGCCGGCCAGCTGCTTCTCTACCTGTGCAATCAGCGTGTCCTGCAGGTTCATCAGCCCCTCCTGATCGCCTGCCTTACGCATCTTGTAGATGTCCTTGGCATGCTTGGAGGCCAGCGTGTTGAACAGGTTGTTGAAGCGCATCTGGTTCATCTGCTGCTCCATGCCCAGCAGGGTGGAATCGCTATAAACCTTGCCGGTCACGATGTAGAACTGGCAACCCGACGAAGCCTTCTCAGGGTTTACATTGTCTCCCTGGCGGGCGGCGGACAGGGCGCCTTTCTTATGGAAATACTTGGGATAGACAAACTCGGCAGGCACAGTGTAGCCCACGTCGCCCGAACCCAGCATCTGACCCTTGGCGGCGTTCTTCGACTCGGGGTCGCCCGCCTGGATCATGAAATCCTTGATGACACGGTGGAAGAGGGTACCCTCGTAGGTGCCGTCCTCGGCCAACTTGATAAAGTTATCACGGTGTTTCGGCGTCTCGTTATACAATTTCACCACGATGTCACCGGCGGTGGTCTCAATCTTCAGTCTGGTTTCTTCGCTCATGTTTCTGGCTTTTTTCTCCGACTTGCAGGCCACAAAGCAGCAAGCCAGTATGGTTAATAATACAAATAATATTCGTTTCATGCTATCTTTTTGTTTAATTTAAGCCTGCAAATATACTAAAATCAGTCAAAACCCCTTACCTTTGTAGAATGAAAATAAAAGTTCAGGCTATGAAATCTATATTAATTGTAGAAGACGACATCACTTACAGCATGATACTGAAGACATGGCTCACCAAGAAAGGCTTTCAGGTGCAGTCGGCCAGCAGCATCGCGCGTGCCCAGAAAATAGTCGAGTCGGACAGCATAGACCTGATATTGTCGGATCTCCGCCTGCCCGACCGCGACGGTATTGACCTGCTGAAGTGGATGAGGGAACAGGGCCGCCCGACGCCGCTCATCATCATGACCGGCTATGCAGACATCCAGTCGGCCGTACAGGCCATGAAGCTGGGGGCACAGGACTACGTGGCCAAGCCCGTCAACCCCGACGAACTGCTGAAGAAGATGGAGGAAGCCTTGAAAACGCCTCTACAGGAAGCGACCGCCAAACCACAGGGGACAAAAACCACCCAGCCAATGCAGGCCCAGAGCGAACCGGTATCGGACTTTCTGGAGGGAGAGAGCGATGCCGCCAAACAGCTCTACAACTACGTGAAGCTGGTGGCGCCCACCAACATGTCCGTACTCATCAACGGTGCCAGCGGCACGGGCAAGGAGTACGTGGCCCACCGCATCCACCAGCTGAGCAAACGCGCCCAATACCCCTTCATCGCCATCGACTGCGGCGCCATTCCCAAGGAACTGGCTGCCTCCGAATTCTTCGGGCACGTGAAGGGAGCCTTCACAGGTGCCCTGACCGACAAGACGGGTGCCTTCGTAGCGGCCAACGGCGGAACCATCTTCCTGGACGAAATCGGCAACTTGAGCTACGAAGTACAGATACAGCTGCTACGCGCCCTGCAGGAACGCAAGATACGCCCCATCGGCTCGAACAAGGAGATACAGGTGGACGTTCGCCTGGTGTCGGCCACCAACGAAAACCTGGAACAGGCCATCGAACGCGGCAACTTCCGCGAGGACCTGTACCACCGCATCAACGAGTTCACCCTACGCATGCCGCAACTGAAGGACCGCCACGAGGACATCCTGCTCTTCGCCAACTTCTTCCTCGACCAGGCCAACCACGAGATGGACAAACACCTGACAGGATTTGATGAAGCGGCTTCCAAGGCACTGACCGAATATCACTGGCCGGGCAATCTGAGACAGATGAAAAACATGGTGCGCCGCGCCACCCTGCTTGCTACAGGAAAGTTCATCACCATGAACGAACTCTCCGACCTGCAGCAATCTGCCTCCACCACAACGGCCAGCATGCCCCTGCGCAATGAAGAAACAGAAAAGCAGCAAATACTCGAAGCTTTGCGGCAGACCGGCAACAACAAAAGCCGGGCGGCACAGCTGCTGGGCATTGACCGCAAAACGCTTTACAACAAACTGAAACTTTATAACCTGTCGGACGCATTGTAGCGCAGAGTTGGG
Source organism: Candidatus Bacteroides merdavium (assembly GCA_019116805.1). GTDB lineage: Bacteria > Bacteroidota > Bacteroidia > Bacteroidales > Bacteroidaceae > Bacteroides > Bacteroides merdavium. Next base: position 45,713 of record DXAV01000032.1, read on the forward strand.
GAAATATTCCACACTCCGTTCCACACATCCACAGTCCGTTCCACACTTTCCACACGGAAGCAAAAGAACGAAACGCCTCGTTCTCAACAGAATAAAGAAAACACATCTTTCTGGCACGCATTTTGACGATATATATATGTAAGCGAACGCTTGCCTGAACAGGCCAACTTAAACCTAAACAATAATATATATACTCAAAAGCAAGTGAAAGTAAAACGTTAGTATTGTAGCAGCCCTGTTTATGTTTGTTTGTGGAGAGCTCTCCCCGGCATTCTTCTTCAAGAAGTTGCCGGGAGAGCTAAATTCAAAAGTCCGAATCATTCAGCCCTAAACCTCGGTCTCATGAATAAAAGCCCAAATCCCAAGCAGACGAACATCTGCCCCGAAGCCGCTGAATAAAAGTAAGCCACTAACAAGAAAAAAGCCGCTCCGTCTTGTCTATTCTGGGGGCGGCTTTTTCTTTTTTATCGCCTTGATGTTTCGCTACATTCTTACTTACCAATGACGCTCGGGATACAGGTCATCCCACCACGCGGGACTGTCCTGCAGCCACTTGGCAAACCAGGCCATGATGGAGTTGTGCCACAGAACGCGCTTGTCATAGTCGGCAATGAAGTGATTCTCACCGTCCACGGTAATGAATTCTACCGTACGTCCCAAAATCTTCAGGGCATTGTAGAGCTGGATGCTCTCGCCAACAGGCACATTGGTATCGGCTGTGCCATGCAGAAGCAACAGAGGTGTGTGTATCTTGTCGGCATTGAACAGCGCACCGTGCTTGGTGAAGAGATCGGGCTGCGACCAGGGATAACTGCCTGCGGCGGCAATGGCATTGTAGGAATAACCCCAATAACCTTCACCCCAATAGCTGGTGACATTGCTGATACCGGCATGCGAGGCGGCAGCAGCAAAGATGTCGGTCTTGGTCTGCAGGTACATGGTCATGAAGCCGCCGTACGAAGCGCCCAGACAGCCGATGCGTTCGGCATTGACAAACGGATGGGCTTCACAGAACTTCTTCGTACCCTCGATAATGTTGTCGGCCGTATAGTCGCCCCAGGCATTGACGTGACGGGCGGAGAATTCCTGACCGTAGCCGATGGCGCCGCTGGGCTGGATGACATAAACCACATAGTCGCGCGAAGCGAAGAGCTGCGGACTGTAGGGCGAAGTCATACCGCGCGTGGTGGGCGTCGTACCGCCATAATAATAGACAATCAGCGGATATTTCTTCTCAGGGTCGAAGTCGGGAGGCAGACACATCATGCCTTCAATCGTCGTACCGTCCGAAGCCGTGAAGTTCCACTCCTCCATCTTTCCGAACTCTATCTTATCCAACGTCTTCTGCATCGGATTGGCCAGCAGCTTGGATGTCTGCTTCTTTCCGTCGTACAGATAAGCGACTCCCGTAGAGGTATTTCCGCCACCGACATAGGCCGCCACATTGGGAGCCTTATCCGCAATGCTGAAGGAAGAAATCACATCCTCGGCCAGCGGAAGCATCTCAAACTCGCCGTTCTTCGGCGTATAGCGGTAAATGTGCTGGCAGTCTTTGTCGGTCGTGTTGAAGTAGATGCAGCCGTCCGTACGGTTCCATTGCAGGAGAGACACCGACGGGTTGAAGTCGCGCGTAATGGGCGTTATCTCCCTGGTAGCCAAATCCATCAGGAAAGCCTGTGTGTCGAAGTCGTTGGCAATGGGATGGGAACCACAGTTCTTGCCGATGCCACCGAAAGCCTCGGGACTGCCGATCAACACCAGCTGTTTCCCATCGGGGGAGTAGGAAGCGGAATTGAGGTAGGCGTCCTCACGCACCAGCGTATCGGCCTTCATCGTGTTCAGGTCGAGCTCGAACAAGGAAGTCAGGCTGTAAGGACACTGGGTAATGTTGGGTTTCGAGGTGGTGCAGAGCAGTTTGGCACCGTCCCAGGAGATGTCGTTCAGATAGACGGGGCGCGAACCATATGTCAGACGCTCAGACAAACCGGTCTTCAGGTCGTACTTCACCAGATAAGAGCGGTTACGCGAGCCGGGGATACGGTCGTCGGGCATCAGCATGCGCTTCAAGGGACCACTCACCTTCTCGCCTTCGTCCGAGGACGAATAAATCAGGTAGTCTTCCGTGGGCGACCAGCTGAACCGTCCTTCCGGCAGGTTGCTCATCACCGTTTCCTCGCGCATCGTGGCCGGGTCGAAGACGATCAGATCGTTCTTTTCGTCACCCATCACAGTGTAGTAGAGCTTGCTGCTCACGGGCATCCAACGGGCATTGGTGGGCACGTTCGGATGAATCATGCGCCCCGTCTTCACCTCGGTCAGCTCCTGCCACGTGCGCGAACGCTTGGCAGAGTAATTGCTCCAATAATAGGTCAGCAGGTACTTGCCGTCGGGAGACAAAGAGACGGAATAAACCTTCGAACCGAAGGCTGTATCGTGAAGCGAAAGACGACGTTTCAAGTCGGGCGCCATGTGGAAGGCGATGTCATCAAAATCCTTCTCGCCCTTGAATTCACACTTCAGGACAGGCTCCGCCTTATCGTCGGCCGACGAAAGCAGCTTGATGACGATCTCATAATCGGCCTCAGGCTCCAAACGCAGGCTGACTTCAGCCGGACGTACCTGGGACAGACTATCCTCGACCGCGTCCTTCACGTACTTGGACTCGCCGTTGACAAAAAGTTCAAAACGGGCGGGAGAAAAAACTTTGAGCTTACCTTTCATGAAGCGCTCGGCACGAAGGCTGGTGGCAAACAGATAGAGCAGATTGTCCTGCTCCGCCTTCTCCACCTTGACATAACCGGCCGTATCGGCCTCGACACGGTTGTAGGCATAGGAGTCGAAGTCCAGGTCAACGCGGGTCTTCAACAAGTCTTTCGCAGAGAATTTTTCACCTTTAAAGTTGATGCTGTCACTCTGGACAGGCGTCCGCAACGCAATGGCAGGACGCAGATGGTAGGCAGCCGCTTTTTCCTGGGCATGCAACGACACTCCTGCACACAACAGCAATGCCGACAATATCAGTTTATTTTTCATAGAAATCGCAATGTTTTTATAAGGATGTAAGAAAACTGTTCCACAGGTTGTCCGACGGCACGGGAGCCACAACGTCGATCAATTCCTTCGAAACAGGATGGACAAAGCGTACGCGACGGGCGTGCAGGCAGATGCTTCCGTCCGGATTGGAGCGGGGAAAGCCATACTTCAGGTCGCCCTTGATGGGGCAGCCCATCTTGGCCAGCTGGCAACGGATCTGATGATGGCGGCCTGTCTTCAGGTCCACCTCCAGCAGGCAGTAGTTGTCCGAACGGGCGATGAGCCGATAGTGCAGGATGGCCTTCTTGCTGCCGGGCTTTTCGGTGTCGTAGGCGTAGCTCTTGTTCTGCTTCTCGTTGCGCACCAGGTAGTTCACCAGCTCGCCCTCGGTCTCGGCAGGCGTCTGTTTCACGATGGCCCAGTAGGTCTTCTTCACCTCGCTGTTCTTGAACATCTCGTTCAGGCGCGACAGGGCCTTGCTGGTCTTGGCAAAGACAACAAGACCGCTCACAGGGCGGTCCAGGCGGTGGGTCACACCGATAAAGACGTTGCCGGGCTTGTGGTACTTCTCTTTCAGATACTGCTTGACGGTTTCCGAAAGGGGCACATCGCCCGTCTTGTCTCCCTGAACAATCTCCGAAGCGGTCTTGTTGACGATAATGATGTGATTGTCCTCGTAAACGACGGTCATATCAATCGCAAATTACATGTTCATGCCACCGTCGATCTGGATCACCTGACCCGAAACGTAGGACGACATGTCGGATGCCAGGAAGGTAGCCACGTTGGCCACGTCTTCGGGCGTACCGCCACGGCGCAGAGGAATCTTCTTGCACCATTCGGCCTTCACCTCGTCAGAGAGGGCGTCGGTCATGGCTGTCATGATGAAGCCCGGAGCAATGGCGTTGGCACGGATGCCGCGTGAGCCGAGTTCCTGAGCGATGGACTTGGCCAGAGCAATCATACCGGCCTTGGAAGCCGAGTAGTTGGCCTGTCCGGCATTGCCGTGAACACCTACTACAGAAGCCATGTTGATGATGCTGCCGGCTTTCTGGCGCATCATGATGGGCGTACAGGCGTGGATGAAGTTGAATGCCGACTTCAGGTTCACGTTGATGACCATATCCCACTGCTGCTCGCTCATGCGCATCATCAGGCCGTCGCGGGTGATGCCGGCGTTGTTCACCAGGATGTCGATGCGGCCGAAGTCCTGATGGATGGCCTCTACCACCTTGGCCGTATCCTCGAAGTTGGCTGCGTTCGAAGCGTAAGCCTTGGCCTTCACGCCCATGGCTTCGATTTCTTTGGCAGTATTCTCGGCGTTCTCGTCGATTAGCAGGTCCGTAAATGCTACATTGGCGCCTTCAGCGGCGAACTTCAATGCGATAGCCTTACCGATACCACGTGCGGCACCAGTTACGATGGCTGTTTTTCCAGTTAATAATCCCATAATCGTATTGTTTAAAAATTAAAAGTATCTTTTCTTCGTTGTAAAACTATCTTTTCCGCTCCGTATCACAGTGCTTTCGGATCCTTGCGGTGCAGGGCGCCGAAAACGATGCGCGCCACGTACTTGTCGCGTGTGGCGTCGTCCAGATTGGCTCCGATCTGTCCGCGGATGTAGGGCACCTCGATACCTTTCACACAATAGTGCACCAGCTCGGCCGTCATGTCAAGGTCGTCTATCTGAAAAACCCCCGTCTCCATACCCTCGCGCAGCACGTCCTTGAAGAGCTGCACCTCTTTTTCGTCGAACCGCTTGCGTGCCTTCTCCACCTTCCAGATGTCGCGGAAGAAGTCGGCACGGAGCGTACCGTTACGATAGACCACTTCCTTCACCACGTCCAGACGGGTGTAAATCATCTCGAGCATCTTCTCGTCGGGCGAAATGCACTTGTCGGCCACCCGCTTCATCGTGTCCAGCAGGATGTCCAGCTGCGACTCGACCACAGCCAAGTAAATGTCCTCCTTGCTCTTGAAGTAGGTATAAAGCGTCCGCCGCCCTTTCTTGGAAGCAAGGGCGATGTCGTTCATGGTGGTGTTCTCCACCCCCATCTTCGCGAACAGCTGTCGGGCGACATCTACAAGTTTGGCTTTCGTCTTGGATACGGGCATAGTCTTGTTTTGCACATTGCACAATAATATGTGCAAAAGTAAGACATTTCCGCCTATCCCACAAGAAATAAAAAAATAATCTGCCGAATATTTGTTTTTTCAAAAATAAGTCGTACCTTTGCACCCGAAATCAAGAACATCGCGGAGTGGAGCAGTTGGTAGCTCGTTGGGCTCATAACCCAAAGGTCGTAAGTTCGAGTCTTGCCTCCGCAACCAATAAAAAAGGAATTGCAATCGCAATTCCTTTTTTCGTTTCATTCCTCTCCCCGCTTATTCGCGCAGAAGGATTTCGCCCCGGTTCTTCATTTTCAGATTCAGCTTGGCATTCTCCGACAAAGGATTCCACAAAATACGACGACATTCCTGCGGGTCTGCCTGGAAGTCCACATTCCTCGAGCCGCTCAAGTATTCGGTGTCAATGCGGAAGGAATCTGTTTCAACCTTGAAATTATACAGTTCGTCCAGATTCAGATGCAGACGGTCCACCGAACCGCTGTTCAAACACAACTGACGCGACAAGGCAGACAGGGCATGGAAACGGGAATTCTGCACAAAAACCGTGGCAGGGCTGTGGAGGAAATCAATGAACAGCGAATCGCGTTGCAAGTCCTGCAACTCTACCGCATCAAATACCTCTCCTTTCAAGCACTCAACGCTTTCGGGCAAGCGCAATTCCAAAGGCTCAGCCTGCAGGTTAAAATAGGAAGGTATTTTTCCATGTGGCATTTTCTTCTTCAGCTTCTCGGGCGGAAAGCTGAACACAATGTCCAACGTATCTCCCTGCGATTGAAAGTCCATAAATTCCTCTATATCGGCCACATAAAAGAGGCTTCCAGCAGCAGTGTCTGCCGAAGTCACTTTCAGACGGATATTATTAACAGACAAATAATAATTCAACTCGTCGTTGCCATCTTGTTTATGCAGCATTCTATCCATGCGGAATCTTATGACCTTGCAGGCAGACAACGGACGCACACGCTCTTCTCCTTCCAAACGGACGGTCATGTCCGACGCACTTCCGCTGTGCGTTCCCCAATAGATAATGGTGGCGCTCATGCCGGCCAAAAGGGCCAGCAATACACCCAATATGATATAAGTAGTTCGTTTCATAACTTGTTATTCTTTTCTTGATTCTTGGCATAATCGCGGTACATCGCCGCCAGTTCGGCATCAGAAATGCCCAGCGTGTACAGCTGTTTGAAAAAATAATCGACCTCGTTCGTCAGGAACTGCTCCTTGCGCAGGGCGAGAATCCGCTCGCGGGCACCCGCGGCCACAAAGTAGCCGATGCCCCGCTTGTTGTAGATGATGCCTTGCGACTGGAGCTGATCGAACGAACGCATCACCGTGTTGGCATTTACCTCCACCACGGCGGCATACTCGCGCACCGAGGGAATGCGGCTGTCTTCGGCAAACTTTCCCACCAGTACTTCGTCGCAGATGCGGTCGGCAATCTGCAGATAAATAGCTTTCGTATCTCTAAAATCCATACTTACCAACGATTAATGATTTCCGCTTCCTTCAAACGATAGTAGGCCGTCACCCAGCAGAAGATGGCAAAGGCAAACAAGAGGCAAGTGAACAACGTCATCACCGTTTCTTCCTCCATGTCGGGACCATAAGGACCGAAAGTCAGCGACTTGACCAGCGAAACCAATACGGCCACAAAGATGGAAATGACGACAATCAGGGCCGCCGTGGTCTTGATGAACGCATTCTTCGGCCACAAGGCGCTGCCCAGCACATAGGCGCTCTGGACGGCAAAGTAGAAGGAAAAACTAAACAGAACCCACCGTCCTGTACTGAAGAATGAAGGAAACATGGTTTCATCTCCCAACCGTCCGTAAGGGAACGTCTGTATCACTTGAGTGAAATCAGGATAGGCCAGCGAATAGACCAATACACGTGTCAGGTCCGCCAATACAAAAGCTACGGCATAGGCCAGCAGAAAGACCAGCGTATAAATGAACCAACGGGAGAAGTACTTCTCGAACATCGTAGCCGGCAGCATCAGAGCCGAAATCCGACGGCGCTTGTCTTTCATGAACTCCATCACAAACGAGGCGCTCAGAGTTCCCATGATAAAGATGAGCAAACACCCCATCGCAAACTGGGCATCCCAAACCGGGTCCCTATATTGCGAGTCCGTCATTTGCAGTCTTTCCAGGTAGAAAGTTGCATTGCTCGAATCCCAATGATATTCCAAATAACCCATCCAGATGAATATGACGGCCAAGGCACCATACATCACCACCAGCCGCAACACATTTGTCCGCCAGTTCTCCACCAAATCTTTCTGGCAGTAATCCAGAAAACGCGGCATGCTGAAAAAACGATCACGTATCATCTCTCCTCCTCCACTTTAGAATGAAACAAATCCTTTATCTTCTCAGGGTTGGCCAATACGGCACCGAAGAGTAACTCCAGATTGAGCTTCGTCTCTACGCCCTCGCGGTTGGGCAGCAGCAGGCTGTTGCCTTGCACCGAAGGCAGTTTGTACAGAGCCTCCTCTGCCAAGGCGGGGCTATCGCTCTCCACGAATGCCAGCCGTTCGGTCACGCGGACGATGGACTCGTCGAGCAACACGCAGCTGTTGTTCATAATCACCACATGGTCCAACACATTATCAATGTCCCTCACCTGATGGGTGGAGATTACAATCGTCCGCTCGTCCGACATGCCCGAGGCGATGAACTTGCGGAACTGGCTCTTCGCCATGATGTCCAGTCCGTTGGTCGGCTCGTCCATCAGTAGCAACGAGGTATGCGTGGCGAGCGCGAAACTCATGAACACTTTCTTCTTCTGCCCCATCGACAACCCGCCCAGATGGATGTTCCAATCCATCTCGAACAGATGCAGATAGGTCATCATGTCCTCCTTGCTGAAGTTGGGATAGAACGGGCTGTTCAGCTCCACAAACTGAACCAGCGAAACGGCAGGCAGGTCAAATTCCTCGGGTACCAGGAATACATCCCGCAGCGTTTCGGGCAGGCGCCTCCGCATATCCACCCCATGATACATCACGCGGCCATGTTTGGGCGTCAGCAATCCGCACATAAGATACAACAGAGTGGACTTGCCCACTCCATTTTTCCCCAGCAGCCCATATACCCGGCCTTTCTCCAGGGAAAACGAGAAGTCCGACAACACCTCGGGCTTCCTGCGTCCATAACTGAACGAAATATTCTCTACTTGTAGCATCATACCTTTAATAATTTATATTTCCACCATCGATATCCTCCTGCAGTAACGGGTTAAAGGCCTATCACCCATAGCCTACAAAGAATAATAGTGTATTAGCTTAATAGTACACTGCAAATGTAGTAAAACAAAGTATATGCACAAAGAAAAAGAGAAAAATCTTCGCAAGAAAAATGGATTTTATACAGAAAGGGTGAAAACAGAAGCTAGAAATGCAACAAAGCACTGGATAAAAGAATGACGAAGTAGAACATGAGGGTACCACGAAGCACTGCGTGAGGATGTGACGAAGCACTGCATGAGAAGGCCAGGAAGCACTGCGTGAAGGCGTGACGAAGCACTGCATGGAAGGGAAAGGGATTTCTCCCGGCAGGCACAAAAAAAGAGTCCTCCGTAACAAATCCGTTACGGAGGACTTCTGAAGAAAACGGCGGCGACCTACTCTCCCACTGTTACGCAGTACCATCGGCGTGACCGGGCTTAACTTCTCTGTTCGGAATGGGAAG
>DXAV01000033.1 GCA_019116805.1 Candidatus Bacteroides merdavium
ACTGGATGATAGTGCCTGGCAGAAGCACGACAAAGTCGCCCTGCTTGATTTCTGTATCCATCAGATTGATGGATACGGTGATGGTTCCTTCGATACACAAGGCGAAGATACAAGCCTTCAGCCGGCATGACTGCTTGTAGATGTTCAGGATGTCTTCCGTTACATCCGTCCAGGCAATGATGTCAACCGGCAGGTCCACGAGTGGAAAATCCATAATGCGTTTTTGTTTTTATTGGCACAAAGATAAGCTTTTTCCTGAAATATTTTACCTTTGCGGTCATGAAAACATTTGTGGAAAATTGGGGAACCATCCCCTATGAACAGGCCTGGAAAAAGCAGGCTGAATATTTTGAGACATTGGTGCAGGCCAAGCAGGGTGGCCGCGAGTATATGAACCGTATCATCTTCTGCGAGCATCCGCACGTCTATACTTTGGGGCGTAGCGGCAAAGAGCGAAACATGCTTTTGAGTGACGGACAGCTTCAGCGCATAGGTGCCACTTATTATCATATAGATCGTGGAGGAGATATCACTTACCACGGCCCTGGTCAGCAGGTTTGTTACCCCATTTTGAATTTGGAAGATTTCAGTCTTGGCCTGAAGGAATACGTCCATCTGCTCGAAGAGGCGGTTATTGGCGTATGTGCTTCCTATGGCATAGAGGCAGGAAGGGTGGAGAAGGCGACGGGTGTCTGGCTGGAAGGCGACACGTCGCGTGCCCGCAAGATTTGTGCCATTGGGGTGCGAAGTAGTCATTACGTCACGATGCACGGCTTGGCCTTCAATGTGAATACCGATTTGCGCTATTTCAGCTACATTAACCCTTGTGGTTTTGTAGATAAAGGTGTTACTTCCCTGCAAAAGGAACTGGGACATGAAGTGTTGATGGAAGAGGCCCGTCTGCGGCTGGAGGCCGAATTGCAGAAACTTCTTTCATAAGATGTGCCATTACGCTCATGGTGTTACAGAGGCTTTTTGCGTATTTTCTTGGGAGATAATTCCCTACGAAATAAAAAATCTTATTAACTTTGCAGGTCACTTTTGGAAACAATAAAAACATTACGATATGAATATCTCTTATAATTGGTTGAAAGAGTATGTCGATTTCAACTTGACGCCGGACGAAGTTGCCGCTGCGCTCACCTCCATCGGACTGGAAACAGGTGGTGTGGAAGAGGTGCAGACCATCAAGGGCGGATTGGAAGGTCTGGTGATTGGCGAAGTGCTGACATGCGTTCCTCATCCTAATTCAGACCACATGCACGTCACTACCGTCAATCTCGGTTCGGGCGAGCCTGTACAGATTGTATGCGGAGCACCCAACGTGGCTGCCGGGCAGAAAGTGGTAGTTGCCACACTGGGCACCAAGCTCTATGATGGAGAACAGTGCTTTACCATCAAGAAATCAAAGCTTCGCGGAGTGGAATCCAATGGAATGATTTGCGCGGAAGACGAGATAGGCATCGGCACCGACCATGCCGGTATCATCGTGTTGCCCGCCGACGTAGTTCCCGGTACGCTGGCTAAGGATTATTATCAGGTGAAGAGCGATTACGTGCTCGAGGTGGACATCACTCCCAACCGTGCCGATGCCTGCTCGCACTATGGTGTGGCTCGTGACCTTTACGCTTGGCTGATTCAGAACGGACATTCGGCTACCCTGAAGCGTCCGTCGGTAGATGCTTTTGCCGTCGAAAACCACGACCTGGACATCAACGTGACGGTCGAGAACGCCGAAGCCTGTCCTCATTATGCCGGTGTTACTGTCAAAGGTGTTACGGTCAAGGAAAGCCCAGCCTGGTTGCAGGACAAGCTCCGCACCATCGGTCTGCGTCCTATTAATAATGTAGTCGATATTACCAACTATATCGTTCATGCTTTCGGTCAGCCGTTGCACTGCTTCGATGCCGACACCATTAAAGGGGGAGAGGTCATCGTGAAGACTATGCCCGAAGGTACACCGTTCGTGACATTGGACGGCGTGGAGCGTAAGCTGAGCGAACGCGATCTGATGATTTGTAACCGCGAAGAAGCCATGTGTATCGCTGGTGTGTTCGGCGGTCTGAACTCAGGTTCTACCGAGGCCACGAAGGATGTGTTTCTCGAAAGCGCCTATTTCCATCCCATGTGGGTGCGTAAGACGGCCCGTCGCCATGGACTGAGCACTGATGCTTCCTTCCGTTTCGAGCGTGGTATTGACCCAAATAGTGTCATCTACTGCCTGAAACTGGCTGCTCTGATGGTGAAGGAATTGGCCGGTGGTACCATCTCGTCCGAGATTAAGGATGTGTGTGCAGGTCCTGTGGCCGACTTCCGCGTGGAGCTTCCTTACGAAAAGGTACATTCGCTCATCGGAAAGACCATTCCTGTAGAAACTATCAAGAGCATCGTGAAGAGTCTGGAGATGAAGATCGTGAACGAAACTGCCGAAGGGCTGACGCTCGACGTTCCTCCCTATCGTGTGGACGTGCAGCGCGATTGCGATGTCATCGAGGATATACTCCGTATTTATGGATATAATAATGTTGAGATTCCTACGACTTTGAAGTCGAGCCTGACTACGAAGGGTGAGTGTGACAAGTCGAACAAAATACAGAATCTCATTTCCGAACAGTTGGTGGGTGCTGGTTTCAATGAAATATTGAACAACTCATTGACGCGTGCCGCCTATTACGAAGGTCTGGAATCCTGTCCGTCTGCCAATCTGGTGATGCTGATGAATCCGCTGAGCGCCGACCTGAACGCCATGCGTCAGACTCTCCTCTTCGGTGGTTTAGAAAGTATCGTGCGCAATGCCAATCGCAAGAATGCCGACCTGAAGTTCTTTGAGTTCGGCAACTGCTATCACTTCAACGCTGAAAAGAAGAACGACGAGAAGCCTCTTGCCGCCTATTCGGAAGAATATCACCTGGGATTGTGGCTTACCGGCAAAAAGGTATCCAATTCGTGGGCACATGCCGACGAAGACAGTTCGGTATATGAACTCAAGGCGTATGTAGAGAATATCCTGGCCCGCGTAGGTTTGCGCATGCACGACCTGGTTATCGGCAATCTGACTGACGATATCTATGCGGCCGCCCTGTCAGTAAATACACGCGGTGGAAAACGTCTGGCTACATTTGGCGTCGTGACGCGTAAGATCCTGAAGGCATTCGACATCGAAAACGAAGTCTTCTATGCCGACTTCAACTGGAATGAACTGATGAAGGCTATCAAGAATGTTAAGGTCAGCTATACGGAAATCTCCAAGTTCCCAGTCGTGAAGCGCGACCTGGCTCTGCTACTCGACAAGAAAGTTCAGTTTGCAGAAATCGAGAAGATTGCTTATGAGACCGAGAAGAAACTTTTGAAATCCGTTGAGCTGTTCGATGTGTACGAAGGCAAGAACCTCGAAGCCGGCAAGAAGAGCTACGCCGTCAGCTTCCTGTTGCAGGATGAAAACGCCACGCTCAATGAGAAGCAGATCGACAAGATCATGCAGAAGCTCATCGCCAACTTGCAGAACAAACTGGATGCCAAACTGAGATAAAACCAATAGAACGAATCATTTAAAAACAAAATAAAAACATTACTCCCATGGGAAGAGCGTTTGAATATAGAAAAGCTACCAAGCTGAAAAGATGGGGCCACATGGCCAAAACATTTACACGTCTGGGCAAACAAATCGCTATCGCTGTAAAGGCAGGCGGTCCTGAACCCGAAAACAACCCTACACTGCGTTCGGTAATCGCTACCTGTAAGCGTGAGAACATGCCGAAGGACAACATCGAGCGTGCTATTAAGAATGCAATGGGTAAGGACCAGAGTGACTACAAGGGCATGACATACGAAGGTTACGGTCCTCATGGTATCGCTGTATTTGTAGATACGCTGACTGACAATCCGACGCGTACCGTTGCCGACGTCCGTTCGGTATTCAATAAGTTTGGCGGTAACTTGGGTACAATGGGTTCGTTGGCTTTCCTCTTCGACCACAAGTGTGTGTTCACGTTCAAGAAGAAAGACGGTATGGATATGGAAGAATTTATCCTTGACATGATCGACTTTGATGTAGACGAAGACTATGAAGAGGATGAGGAAGAAGGCACCATCACCATTTATGGTGATCCGAAGAGCTATGCTGCTATCCAGAAACATCTCGAAGAAGGTGGTTTCGAAGATGTCGGCGGTGACTTCACTTACATTCCCAACGACTTGAAGGATATCGAACCCGAGCATCGTGAGACGATCAACAAGATGATTGAGCGTCTTGAAGAGTTTGACGATGTACAGACGGTTTATACTAACATGAAGCCTGAAGAAGAATAATGGCTGCAGTGACCTATCATTACAAGACGAAAGGTACGTGCAGTACTGATATCAACCTTCAGGTGGAGGATGGTGTTATTACGGATATTGAGTTCTGGAGCGGTTGTAACGGCAATCTGCAAGGCATTTGTCGGTTGGTGAAAGGCATGCCTGTCAAGGATGTCATAGCCCGTTTGGAGGGTATCCGCTGCGGAATGCGTCCCACGTCGTGTCCCGACCAGCTTTGTCAGGCACTTCATGAAATGGGATATTGAACAATATACCTTTACTTCTTGTTTATCATTTAAAAGCCGGATGGAAATGCCCCTTCCGGCTTTTTTTATCACATTATTTTGTATTTTTGCCACTCACTACATCAAAAGTATATGAAGAATATTTTGAGGGACCTCAAGCGAAGGGATCATAAACGTTATTTGGGTGGGCTTGATGTATTCAAGTACATCGGGCCGGGCATGTTGGTAACGGTAGGTTTTATCGATCCCGGTAATTGGGCTTCCAATTTTGCTGCCGGGTCGGAGTTCGGCTATGCCCTTTTGTGGGTGGTGACTTTGTCCACTGTCATGCTCATTATCCTGCAGCACAACGTGGCTCATTTGGGTATCGTTACCGGTCTCTGTCTTTCCGAAGCCGCTACGAAATATACCCCGACCTGGGTCTCAAAGCCCATATTGGCAACGGCCGTACTGGCTTCCATCTCCACCTCGTTGGCCGAAATCTTGGGCGGAGCCATTGCCTTACAGATGTTGTTCGGCATTCCCATTCCGTGGGGAGCGGTACTAACCACCGTATTTGTACTGCTGATGCTCTTTACCAATTCCTATAAGAAAATAGAACGGGCCATCATAGCCTTTGTTTCCGTCATCGGACTTTCATTCATCTACGAACTATTTCTGGTGAAGATTGACTGGCCGTTGGCTGCCGCTTCGTGGGTTACACCTACCTTGCCACAGGGTAGTATGCTTATCGTTATGAGTGTGTTGGGGGCTGTTGTCATGCCTCATAACCTGTTTCTACACTCCGAAGTCATCCAGAGTCACGAATATAATAAAAAGGACGATGCTTCCATCCGCCGTGTCTTGAAGTACGAATTGTTCGATACCCTGTTTTCTATGTTGGTCGGTTGGGCCATCAACAGTGCTATGATTTTGCTTGCAGCCTCTACCTTCTTTCAGGCAGGTGTCCCTGTAGATGAGCTTCAGCAGGCCAAGTCGTTGCTCGAACCTTTGTTGGGTAATAATGCTGCTGTCATTTTTGCTCTTGCTCTGCTTATGGCTGGCCTCTCGTCCACTATTACCAGCGGCATGGCAGCCGGTTCTATTTTTGCAGGTATGTTTGGCGAGTCCTATCACATCAAAGACAGTCATTCGCAGGTGGGTGTTGTGCTTTCGTTGGGTGTGGCCTTGCTGCTGATATTCTTTATTGGGGACCCTTTTAAAGGATTGCTGATATCGCAGATGGTATTGAGCCTTCAGTTGCCGTTTACGGTGTTTCTTCAGGTTGGGTTGACATCTTCTGCACGTGTCATGGGAAAGTATGCCAATAGCCGGTGGAGTAGTGGGGTGCTTTATTTCATTGCGTCTGTGGTCACTATACTCAACATCTGGCTGATAGTGTCAGAGTTGTTATAAAAACAATGAATTTATATAGAGAACGATATGGAAGAAAATGAGAAGAGAATAGAAAAGGCCGTCTCCCTTTTCAAAAGTGGTTTCAACTGTGCCCAGTCGGTAGTGGCAGCCTTTGCCGACCAATATGGCTTTACTGAAGAGCAGGCTCTGCATATGGCTGCCTCTTTCGGTGGAGGCATCGGCCGTATGCGTATGACCTGTGGTGCTGCTTGTGGCCTGTTCATGTTGGCCGGTCTGGAGAAGTGTGCCATTGAAGGTAAAGACCGTGAAAGCAAGGCTGCCAATTATGCTCTTGTGCAGGAGTTGGCTGAAGAATTCAGAAAGCGTAACGGCTCGTTGATTTGTGCCGAGCTTTTGGGATTGAAGAAGCCCGAAATTACAAGTGTCCCTGATGAGCGTACTGCGCAATATTATGCCAAGCGTCCTTGTCCTCGGATGATTGAGGAAGCTGCCCGCATTTGGGTGGAACATCTGGAGAAAAAGCGCGCCTTCTGATAATGCCTTCGCGTTGGGTGCGGGTATTGTCTGTCAGTCGTAATACTCTATTCTCAGTTTGTCGCTTACGTTGAAATCGTCGTGATAACTGTCGTCATACAGATAGACAATTTGCAGGTTACGATAGACGGATGGCACTTTCAGTGTGTCCAACAGGTGCCATTTCGGTTTGCCAAAATCATACGAACTTCTGTCAAGGATAAGGCGGTTCGAGACATAGTCAAAGCGGTAGTAACCTCCTCCGATACATTGGTCGCCTGCCTGTAGCAGGTCTTTATGTTGGTAAACCATTCCCAGGCGGAAATAACCGTTCAGGGTAATGATGAATTTAGGTTGTGTCATGTCGATGCGGTACTATCTTTATCTTGTTTTTTGTACAAAGATAACGGTTTGAGGTGAATAGACAAATTAATCTCGTTTGAATGGAACTGAGTGGCTCTTTCACGGACAGGCTTTCCTTTACCCAGCTTAAAGCATCTGTTTAAGCTGGGTAAATGGTTGCTTTAAGCTGGGCAAAGCAGTGCTTTAAGCTGGGTAAAGGAATGTTTTAAGCTGGGTAAAGGAATGTTTTAAGCTGGACAAATGACTGCTTTCTGCGAACAATATTTGTAAACTGGCACTTTCGGATGCTAAAGAGGAACTTTATGTTACTGAAGTGCCACTTGGCGGGCGTAAATACTTAACTTTACGCGTGCAACTTAACAGATTCTGCTTTTTTTGCCTCTTTTTCTTACATACGTACGAAAAAAAATGCCAATAATGTGTTATGTAACATAAAAATAGCTATATTTGCACACGAAATAAAATCTGAAACCGTCAGAGAGGGTTCGATTTTATGGCATGTCTAACTTAAATTTGAATGAAAATGTTGAAAGAAAAGGCTGGTGAAACAGCAGGAAAAATTTGGAATGCACTGAATGAAACAGAAGGCTTGACTGCTAAGCAAATCAAGAAGGCAACAAAGCTGGTTGACAAGGATCTGTATCTGGGTTTGGGATGGTTGCTGAGAGAAGACAAAATCTCTACTTCTGAAGTAGAAGGTGAATTGTTCGTAAAGCTGAACTAATTTTATCTGAAAGACTATAAAAAAGATGCGTTGGCAGGGAATAACCCGTCAGCGCATCTTTTTTATATATATGCCTGTGTGTCGTGAAGGTTTAATGTGTATTAAGATAGCTCTCCATATTACTCAAGGTCTTTTGAGACAGGCGTTCGATGCTTTGAATGGACTTACCGGAGATATAGGGAGTATAAAGTACGTTGGGAAAGGGAGTGAGTTCTTCTGCCAATGTTCCCATACCCGTAGCGTCACACAGATAATAACTGGAGGGACACTCTTGAAGCCATTTTTTTAAAGCATCTGTCTGAAAAGTAGCTCCAACGGAGGTGTTGACCAGTATTTTCCCATTCCCCATCAGGCGGAATTCATTTTCCCCCAGCAGGTAATTATTACGAGGTAAGCAGGTACAAACAATTTCTGCTTCGTTTAGTAACTTGTCTAGTGGTTGGTATGTGATGCCTTTGGCTTCTGCATCGGGTTTACGGGTACGACTGTAGTAACACAGATTTGCTCCGAAAATCTGGAGGGCGTCTGCTATCATGCCGCCGGTTTTTCCCAATCCGATGATGCCTACTTTTCTTCCTGTCAGTTCGGTACTTTCTTTTTCCCAGCGGATGCCTCCGAAACCATGGAGCAGACGTACCAATTCACTGATTACATATTCGACAACTCCTTCGTCACCATAATCTTTTACTCCCAATACGGTGATTCCTCTACGTCGGGCTTCGATGATATCGACATTGCTGCTTTCTGGATTGTAGAGCGTACAACACATGCCGATGTAGCGCAAATTGGGGCAAGCATCAAGTACGTTGCGGCGGATAGGAGTACGAAAAGAGACCAGCAGGCAGTCTGCAGCACCGATACGGCGGATTATTTCATTTTCTTCGTTAGGGAAATCGTGGTGAATTTCTACTTCTTCACCTAGCGAATGGAGACGAGCTAGAGCATTGGCATTGAGCAGGGTTTCGTCCACTGCTACTATTCTTTTGAATGTCATATCTTATTCTGGTTATTTTTTTGCAAAGTTAGTTTTTATCTCCCAAGAAAACTAATTTAAAAACTCGCTTTTTTTCCGTATATTTGTGCCCGCTTTTATTTATTATGACTTTCAAATGAAGAATATACGCAACTTTTGTATCATAGCCCATATTGACCACGGGAAATCGACACTGGCAGACCGTCTGCTGGAATTTACCAACACCATACAAGTGACCGAAGGACAAATGTTGGACGACATGGATTTGGAGAAGGAAAGGGGTATCACCATCAAAAGCCATGCCATCCAGATGGAATATGTGTACAAGGGGGAGAAGTATATCCTGAATCTGATTGACACGCCGGGACACGTGGACTTCTCATACGAGGTGTCGCGCTCCATTGCTGCCTGCGAGGGTGCGCTGCTTATTGTCGATGCTTCGCAGGGCGTGCAGGCACAGACCATTTCGAACCTTTATATGGCCATTGAGCATGACCTGGAGATTATCCCTGTCATCAACAAATGCGACATGGCCAGTGCCATGCCCGACGAGGTGGAGGACGAAATCATCGAGTTGCTTGGTTGCAAGCGCGAGGAGATTATCCGTGCGTCGGGCAAGACAGGCATGGGTGTGGAAGAAATATTGGCTGCTGTCATCGAACGCATTCCCCATCCCGAAGGCGACGAGAATGCTCCGTTGCAGGCGTTGATTTTCGACTCGGTGTTCAACTCTTTCCGTGGCATTATCGCCTATTTCAAGATTGAGAATGGTATCATCCGCAAGGGTGACAAGGTGAAGTTCTTTAATACAGGCAAAGAATATGATGCCGACGAAGTGGGCGTGTTGAAAATGGATATGGTGCCACGTAACGAACTGCGTACAGGTGATGTTGGTTATATTATTTCTGGTATCAAGACCTCGAAAGAAGTGAAGGTTGGCGATACCATCACGCATATTGCCCGTCCGTGCGACAAAGCCATCGCGGGCTTCGAGGAAGTGAAGCCAATGGTGTTTGCCGGTGTCTATCCCATCGAGGCGGAAGACTTCGAGGATCTGCGTTCTTCGTTGGAGAAACTCCAGCTGAACGACGCTTCGCTGACCTTCCAGCCCGAATCATCGTTGGCTTTGGGTTTCGGTTTCCGTTGCGGCTTTCTCGGCCTGCTCCACATGGAGATCGTTCAGGAACGTCTGGATCGTGAGTTCGACATGAACGTCATTACCACCGTGCCCAACGTATCCTATAATGTTTACGACAAGCAGGGACATGTCATGGAGGTACATAACCCCGGCAGTATGCCCGACATTACAATGATAGACCACATTGAGGAGCCCTATATCCGTGCTTCGGTCATCACGACCACCGACTACATCGGGCCAATCATGACCCTTTGCCTTGGCAAGCGCGGCGAACTGGTGAAGCAAGAGTACATTTCGGGCAATCGTGTGGAAATATATTACGACATGCCGCTGGGCGAAATTGTTATCGACTTCTACGACAAGCTGAAAAGTATCTCCAAGGGATACGCCTCGTTCGACTATCATCCCAACGGTTTCCGTCCCTCCAAGCTGGTGAAGCTGGATATCTTGCTCAATGGCGAGCCAGTAGATGCTCTGTCCACGTTGACACACTTTGACAATGCTTACGAACTGGGTCGCCGCATGTGCGAGAAGCTGAAGGAGCTCATTCCGCGTCAGCAGTTCGAAATAGCCATCCAGGCGGCTATCGGTGCCAAGATTATAGCCCGCGAAACCATCAAGGCAGTGCGCAAGGATGTGACGGCCAAGTGTTATGGTGGCGACGTGAGCCGTAAGCGCAAACTATTGGAAAAGCAGAAACGAGGAAAGAAACGCATGAAGCAGATTGGTAATGTGGAAGTGCCGCAGAAGGCATTCCTGGCTGTACTGAAGTTGGATTAACTATTACTTTGCATATATAACCCCCTAATCGAGGCTATTTATGATTATTTTGCGTTCTATGAAAAACATTTCGTCGCTCAATATTGTGGCGAGTGTTTTGTTGTTTGTGACAGCTATCTTGGCTGCTGTAGTGGCTAATTCTTCGTTGGCGCCTGCCTATAACAGTTTTTTGTCCCATGAGTTGCATCTGCGAATAGGTGATTTCAATCTGTTTTCGCATGGAGGCCATCCGCTGACTATGTTGCAGTTTATCAATGACTGTTTGATGGCCATATTCTTTTTGGCTGTCGGACTTGAAATCAAGCGTGAGTTGTTGGTGGGTGAATTGTCTTCGTTTCGTAAAGCTATTCTTCCTTTCATTGCTGCCTGTGGCGGTATGATTTTGCCAGTTCTCATTTACTCTTTCTGGGTGGAACCAGGTTCTCCCGAGGTACAGGGAATGGCTATCCCGATGGCTACTGATATTGCTTTCTCATTGGGCGTGTTGAGCCTGCTCGGTAAACGTGTACCTTTGTGTCTGAAAATTTTTCTTACGGCTTTTGCCGTAGTCGATGACATTGGTGGTATTTTGGTTATTGCTATCTTTTATAGTGGGCATGTGTCTTATTGGTATTTGGTTGCGGCTGCTTTCCTTTATCTTTTCCTTTATTATATGGGGCGTATGGGTGTGACAGAAAAATTGTTTTATTTGTTTTTTGGTGTCATTATCTGGTATCTGTTCCTGCAGTCGGGTATTCATAGTACTATTTCGGGTGTAATTCTTGCTTTTGTAATACCGGCTCGTCCTCGTTTGGATGCAGGTAAGTACATTGAACGGATACGTGGTATAATTGATGAATTTCCTGTATTGAAGTCAGATCATATTGTGTTGACCAAAGAACAGATTGCTAAATTGAAACGGGTAGAGCGAGCTTCGGATCATGTAATTAGTCCGCTTCAATCGTTGGAAGACAATTTGCATGGTCTTGTTAATTTTGTTATTCTCCCTTTGTTTGCATTTGCCAATGCCGGGGTGGTTTTGGGAGAAAGCGGCAGCTTGGTAGGAAACGTAAGTGTGGCTGTTGCAGTGGGGCTTCTGTTAGGTAAGTTCGTGGGTATTCTTGTCTTTACATGGGTTGCTATCAAGTTGGGCGTAGCTCGTATGCCTGAAGGTATGAACTGGAAGAATCTGGCAGGTGTGTCACTGTTGGGAGGAATTGGTTTTACAGTTTCTCTTTTCATCGCCAATCTTTCTTTTGCTGATGGATATCCGGAGTTGCTCAATCAGGCTAAATTTGGCGTCTTGCTGGGCACTGTTCTTTCTGGATTCCTGGGATATCTTGTCTTGAATAAAGTATTGCCACTAATACAAAAAGATAATACTTAAAGCTATTGTATATTCGGCTTCCAAATGGGAATACTAGCTTTGCTACTGCTAACTTTAGTTAATCTACTGGTTGTTTTAGTTAATTAACTATTGTTTTTAGTTGTTTGTCTGGATTTAATCGTTATCTTTGCATCGTTCAATGATGTAAAGCAAGACGATTATGAAAAGACTGACCGTTAAAGAAGAAGAAATCATGCGGATATTCTGGGAACATGGTCCTATGTTTGTCCGTGAACTCCTGGTTTTCTATGAAGAGCCGAAGCCTCATTATAATACCGTTTCTACGCTGGTGCGCGGGTTGGAAGAGAAAGGTTTCGTAGGTTACAAAGCATACGGGAACACTTATCAGTATTATCCTTTGATATCGGCTAAGGACTACAAACGTTCGGCACTAAACGACGTCATAGCTCACTATTACGACAATTCGTTCGCTAACGTCGTGTCATCATTTGTGGAAGAAGAAGGCATGCCTCTTGACGAGTTGAAAGAGCTGATAGCACGGATCGAAAGTAAACGTAAAGCATAATCGGCTATGGAAACTTTTCTGTTCTATCTGTTTAAGTCCACACTCTGTTTGGCTACACTGTATTTTGTATTCAGATTGTGTTTTCGGAACGATACATTGTTTCGTACCAACCGTTTGCTACTATTGGGGGGTACATTGTGCTGTCACTTGTTGCCTTTCATACAGTTCAACGTTCAACAAATCAGCCTATGGCAGAAGCCTGTGACGGTGGTAGAAACGTTACTGACAAAAAAAGCTTCGGTGACAGCTTTTCAAAGCGGTCATACTGATGAAGGCGTAGAAACGGAACAGGCTTTCGATAGAACCGATCTTTCAGCCTCGCCCTCGGTTGCTGTTGATACTTTTAGTATAAAGAATCTGTTAACTATGATATATGTAAGTGGGACAGTAGTGGTATTGGTTTTCTTTCTGTTGCCAATGTTACGGATGTGCCAGTTATTTTATCGCTATCCGTCTGAAAAACATGAAGGTTATCGCTTGATAGTCTGTCCGCTGAAAAAAGGTTCGTTCACTTGGGGACGTACAATTGTCCTTTCGCAGGAAGATTATGATAAGAACCGAGAAACGGTACTGCTGCACGAGTGGATGCACCTGCATTACTGCCATACTGCTGACTTGTTATGGATGCAGGCCATTATTGTTTTCCACTGGTTTAATCCTGCCGCCTGGCTGCTGATGCGCGAACTACGCGAAGTACACGAGTTCGAAGCAGACAGCGGCGTACTTTCTCATGGCATCGATGCTACTCAATATCAACTTTTGCTCGTGAAGAAATCCGTCGGCACAAGGCTCTACTCTATGGCCAGCGGCTTTGGACACAGCAAGCTAAAACAACGTATCAATATGATGTTAAAGAAAAGAACCAACCGACTGGCACGACTGAAGCTGTTGCTCTTCGTGCCGGTGGTGTCGGGGACGCTCTATGCGTTTGCCCGGCCTGAAGTAAAGAAGGCGGTGGAACAGATGGTGAAGCCGCAAGTCAGTGAGACTTTGCTGGATACCGTCCGTCAGGACGAACGCGAACTGTTGGAGCAGTATTTCGCACGGAAGTTCAGAGAGGGTGGAGGTATCGCGGCTCCAGCTCCGGGAGAGGCGGCACACACGCTGTTTGTCAACTACTACAATCAGGTTATGATAGACCAGAAAGGAACACAGACAGATTGTGTTGATTTTATCCGTAAGCATCTGACCAACGCCTTGCGGAAAGATTATCAACAGGCAAAACAGTCGGGACAGCCGTTCCGCTCCGATTTGCAGATACGCTACGACCGTGGGACGACTACCGAAGCCATGCGCCTCTATCTGCGTACGGTGAAGGAAGTCTATCAGCAGCTTCGCCGGGAGGTCGCTGCCGAGCTGGGTACGACAGATGAAGCAGCTCTGGACAAAGCGTTCCCCATCCTCGTTACGTTTGCGGAACCGAAAAAATATAAGAAAATAGTGGTAGATACTACGGAGAAACTACCGCTGGAAGTGACGCTGTTGGCTTCCGGCCAAAGCAAGACACTGAAGAACTTTTCCTTAGATGAACTTCGGAAAGAAATAAAGGCCTTCCGTTCCGGTAAGTCCGATATGACCATCTCGCTGAAGACGGACAAGGACATCCCGATGGGGGTGGTGCAGGATGTGAAGGAAGAGTTGAGGAAAGGATTTAGGAAGTAGGTATCAGATATGGATGAGCCCTGTTAGGCTGCCCTTACGGATGAATAAAGATTATGCAGGCTTCGTTCGAGAGGGCAGTATGACAGGGCTTTTATAACACGGTCCGTTATTGGTTTGAAGTGTTCTTCTTCAGCCATTCAGCCCGGCGCTGGTCGGGTAGGTGCTTGATGGAAAAATCTTCAAATTGTGCGCTGAATCCATTTCCGTCGGGACTGGCTCCCATGATGCCTACCATGACGGGATGATTGTCCTGCAGCCAGGCGTTGCGCATCATGATATATTCTTTGTCGTCGAAGGAATAGAATATCTCTACGGCATCCAGCCTTCTTATTGCCTTAATCCAGATAAAGGGTACAGGTTTTTCCAGCGGAATGATGCTCCAGTCACTTGTATGATGGGTTACAACTGTACTCAGATTGTATTTCCCGTCCACAAACTCGATACCGGCCTTGATATAATTCTCATGATCGATACGCAGCATCAGTCCTGCCTGGTCGAAACGGGCCTGATAATCACCCGATATTTTCACCTTGACTTCAAATTCCCCTCCGCGCAACGCATACAGGAAAGGGGCATCATCTACGGTAAATCCATAATGGGATATCCGCCAATAGTCAGTTTGTGGTGTGACATCCATCAGGAGCGTGTTGTTCTTGATTTCCCACTGTTCCGGTTCGTTGAACCATTGCATCTTTTTCAATGATTGTGCCATGCAGGCACATGAAGCGGCAATCATACATCCGCTTAACAACATTGACTTCTTCATATTCATATAATTTTTTATGTAATCTTTTCCGTTTACCGTGAATAACTATTCTTTTTTTTACCTTTGCAAAGGTAAATCGTTGTAAACGAACCTGCAATGATTAATAATAACCATTCTTTTTCGGACAGATGGATACTGTGGATATATTGAACAAAGAATTCTCCATGCAAGACTTTACAGGAGACCAGCCCTATGATGAAATGCTGGTCAGATACAAGGATATTGCCTGTAACTATGCTCGGATGGAGAATGTGATTGCTGTATTGAGTGACTTGCGTACCCGATCCAGCTATATCTATTATGGTGGCTTCTCGCAAATGCTTGAAAGGGGAGGAAAGGAGCGGGAGAGTAAAGTTTCTTCCATTTGGGAAAAAGAACTTTTCGGGCTTATGCATCAGGATGATTTGGAGAACAAGCACTGGCAGGAACTTTGTTTCTACCATTTCATGAAACGGCAGCCCAAAAGAAAACGTTCCGATTATTATCTGGCCAGCAAGATACGAATGATGAGCTGCACGGGAAGTTATCTGTCTGTATTGCATCGGATGTTTTATGTTCTGCTTCCTTCCAGTGACAGCCTTTGGCTGGCATTGTGCCTGTACGGTCCTCTGACCATTGAACTTCCTTCACAGTGCATGATAGTCAATTCTGTTACGGGGCATGTAACAGAACTGGAAAAACAAAATAGCAAGAAGATATTGTCTGCCAGGGAAAGGCAGGTATTGAATATGATAGATAAAGGCTTGACAAGTAAAGAAATAGCCAGACTACTTTCTATCAGTATAAATACGGTCAGTCGTCACAGACAAGAGATTTTAGCTAACCTGCAAGTGAAAAATTCTATCGAGGCTTGCAGGATAGCTAAAGATCTGAAGCTGATTTAAGTAAGGTTTGTTCGTCTATTCCTTGATGCGTATCAGTGCATTCGCCACGATGGCAGTCAGGCCGCCCGTGGTGATGCCCGATGCGAAGATGTTGCGCAGTGTTTCAGGCAGTTGGCACAGAATTTCGGGCACCAGTTCAACGCTCAGTCCAAGCGAGAAGCTGACGGCAATGACCAGCGTGGCCTTGCGGTTCATCTCTTGCGCGGCGATGATGCGGATACCTGCTGCTGCCACTGTGCCGAACATCAGAAGTGTAGCACCCCCCAATACCGGTTCGGGCATCAGCGAGAATACCAGTCCTACTGCGGGGAACAGTCCCAGCACGATAAGCATGCCTGCTATGTAATAGCCTACGTAGCGGCTGGCTACGCCTGTCAGCTGTATCATGCCGTTGTTTTGTGCAAATACCGAATTGGGGAAGGCACAGAGCATGCCCGAAATCATGGAGTTGAAGCCGTCGGCAAAGATTCCGCCCGACGCCCGTCGGATGAAGACTTCTCCCTCGACCGGCTCACCCGAAATCATGGAATTGGCCGTGATATCGCCGTACGCCTCGATGGCCGTGATGACAAAAATCAGTGCCAGTGCCAGTACGGCAGACAGGCTGATATCCAACCCGAAACGGAAGGGGTGGGGGACGGTGACACCGCCGAAACTCTGTACCGAACCGAAGTCAATCATGCCCATCAGCCACGCCACGACGTAGCCCGTAGCCAGGCCGATGACGATGGAGCTCATGCGCAGATACCGGTTACTGCTTCGGTTGAAGATCAGAATAAGTATCAGTACCAGGGCTGCCAGCCCTACGTAGCGCAGGCTGCCGAATGTCCCGTCGGCTTGGGCTGCCGCACCGCCTCCGCAGGCCGTGATGCCTACCTTGATGAGGCTCATGCCGATGAGGGTCACTACGATGCCCGACACGAGTGGGGTGATAATCTTTCGTGTGTACTTCAGCAGGCGACTGATGATCATTTCTACTGAAGCGGCCGCCATGCATGAGCCGAAGATCAGTGCCAGTCCACCCGTGGTACCTGCAGCAATGATGGGGCCGATGAACGAGAAGCTGGTACCCTGGATGCACAGCAACCCCGTGCCGATAAAGCCGAAGCGGCGGCATTGCACGAAGGTAGCGATGCCTGAGGCGATAAGGGCC
>DXAV01000034.1 GCA_019116805.1 Candidatus Bacteroides merdavium
AAACAACCTTTTTAAGAAACCATATTCAAAACGAATTACAAATTTATATTATTAAACAAAAACATGATTATGAAACGCATCACCCTCTTTACTGCCCTCGCCTTCGCAATCGTGGCGAGCGGACAAGCCAAAGTAAAATTACCGTCTATCCTGGCAGATCACATGGTGCTCCAACAACAAGGAAAAGTAAAATTGTGGGGGAGCAGCGACCGAAAAGGCAAGCTGGACATCACAACGTCTTGGAACGGCCAAACCTATCAAACACCCATCTCACCCGACGGAAAATGGGAAGTACTGGTGGAAACGGGAAAGGCTGGAGGCCCCTATCAGATAACCTTCGATGACGGCGACCGTACCCAGCTGGAAGACATCTACCTGGGAGAGGTGTGGCTCTGCTCCGGCCAGTCGAACATGGAGATGCCCATCAAAGGATTCGCGGGGCAGCCTGTCATCGGCTCTACGGAGGTGACGGCCAACGCTACGCCCGATACGCCCATACGCCTGTTCTCCGTCAAACGAACACCCTCCAAGACTCCACTCGATGACTGCCCGGGTAGCTGGACACTGAACACGCCTGAAGCGGTAGCCAACTTCAGCGCTACGGCCTACTTCTTCGGCCTCCAACTGTACCGCTCATTGAACGTACCCATCGGATTGGTCAACTCCAGCTGGGGAGGCTCGGCCATTCAGGCCTGGATGACGCCCGAAGCCCTGCAACCTTACTCCGAAATCTCGCAGAAACACCTGACGGACAAGGCAGAAGTGAAGAACCCGCACCAGTCGGCCGCCATGCTCTACAATGGTATGATACACCCCATTAAAAAGATGACATTCAAAGGCGCCATCTGGTATCAGGGAGAATCCAACAGAGGGAACCCGACACAATACGAAGCGCTGTTTCAAGATTTCGTAAAAGACTGGCGCACTCAGTTCGAAAACGAAGCGCTGCCTCTCTACTACGTACAAATAGCGCCGTATGCCTACGAAGACAAAGATGCCGTAGGGACGGCCTTGCTGCGCCAGGCCCAGTACAATTGCGAAACGAAGATTCCCAACGTAGGCATGGCCGTCACCATGGACATCGGCAACGAAACGTGCATCCATCCGGCACAAAAGAAAGAAGTGGGCAACCGACTGGCCTATCTGTCACTAGCACAAACATATGGCATAAAAGGAATTCCCGCTCAATCGCCCCGATATGCGTCACACGAAGTCAAGGGAAACAAAATTATCCTCTCGTTCGACAGAGCCCCCATGGGAGTGACTTCCTTCTACAAGCCCCTGAAATGTTTTGAAATAGCCGGCAAGGACGGCAACTATCATCCGGCAAAAGCCCGCATCGTCAACCGCAACCGCGTGGAGGTATGGAGCGAAGACGTTCAGTCACCCGTATCCGTACGCTACGCCTTCAGGAACTTCGTCAACGGCGATCTGTTCGGCGTCAACGGGTTGCCCGTATCTTCCTTTACTACAGAAAAATAACGGCGCACTGGAAGTACATATCCCACTCTGCCTTGTACACATCCTGCCGACAGAAAACACCCCTTCTGACGGCAGGATGTCTGCATGATAACAAGACATGCAAAGCATCGCTTGCCATATCCAAAATATAGCAATATCCTCCAGCAAAAGAACCAATGTTTTCCTCCCCCCAAAGCAATGGCTTGAAGCATAAAAAGCAATGTTTTCTTCCCTTCCCTACATGCGCCTCTTGGCTGTCTCACAAAAAAAACGTAGCTTTGCTTCACGAATAAGAGAAACAAGATTATGACAAAATTTGAACTGGAAGAAAAGATTGTGGCGATGCTCAAGACGGTGTATGACCCCGAAATACCCGTAAATGTATACGACTTGGGCCTGATATACAAAATAGACGTGGCTGATGACTTCAACGTCAGCATCGACATGACACTGACGGCTCCCAACTGCCCTGCGGCGGACTTCATCATGGAGGACATCCGCCAGAAGATAGAAAGCATCGAAGGCGTGGCCTCGGCCACCATCAACCTGGTCTTCGAGCCCGAATGGGACAAGGACATGATGAGCGAGGAGGCCAAACTGGAACTGGGATTCTTATAACAAAAACAACAGCATATCATGAAACAGAAAACACTTGGCCTGCTGGCCTGTTCGGCACTGCTCTGTGCCTGCCAGCCTGCACAGAAACAAACAACCATCACCGGCACACTGACCGGCGTAGAGAGCGACACCTTGATTGTGAACTATTTTGCCGTATCGGACCTGAGCCGCAGTACCATACAGCGTGATACCATCGCCTTGCAGAACGGAAGCTTCACCTGCCAGCTGGAGAACGACAGCGTGCCGATAGAAGCCTTCTTCTACGCCCAGCCCCGCAACGGAGCTGCCGCCGCATCACTTCGCAAGTCCATCAGAGTGTTGGCTTTCCCCGGCGAAACGGTGGAAGTAAGCGGTTCGATGGACGACTACCACATGAAAGGCAATGCCTTCCACCAGGCCTACGAAGAAGTACGGGCCCTGTACAAGCCCTATGAGGACAAGATGCACAAAGTGACACAAGTCATCATGGACATGCAAAGCAAAGGCATGATGACACGCGAACGCCTCGACTCCCTGCGTCAAATCTATGAGCCGATCAATGCTGACATGAAAAAGGTAAAGGAAGACTATATCCGCCAGCACCCTGACGAAGACATCTCCGTCTATCTGATATCCGACTTGGGCAAGGAAGCGGGTGAACTGCTCGACCTCATCGGCGAAAAGACACAGAACGGCCCGATGGCTCCCCTCTACAAGTCCATGAAAGAAGCCATCGCCCGGCAGAAAGCACGCGAAGAAGCACGCAAGAACATGGTCGAAGGAGCCGTAGCCCCCGACTTCACGCTGAAGGATCTCCAGGGCAAAGACCTCACGCTGTCATCCCTGCGTGGCAAGTATGTTGTGCTGGACTTCTGGGGAAGCTGGTGCGGCTGGTGCATCAAGGGCATCCCCGACATGAAGAAATACTACGAAAAGTATAAGGACCGCATGGAAATATTGGGTGTGGACTGCAACGATACGGAAGAGAAATGGAAAGATGCGGTAGAGAAGCATGAACTGCCCTGGCTGCACGTGCGCAATACGGACGAGGCAGACATCACGGTAAAGTATGGCATACAGGGCTATCCCACCAAGATTGTCATCGACCCCGAAGGCAAGGTGGCCAAGATTGTGGTAGGCGAAGCCCCCGCCTTCTACAAATACCTGGACGAACTGTTCAAATAAAGACCTAACGAATACGCCTTATGAAGAATGTATATTTCCTCTCCGACGCCCATCTGGGTTCGCGTGCCATCGAGCACGGACGTACGCAAGAACGCCGGCTGGTGAACTTTCTGGACAGCATCAAGCACAAGGCTTCGGCCGTCTATCTGCTGGGAGACATGTTCGACTTCTGGTACGAATTCAAACTGGTAGTGCCCAAAGGCTACACACGCTTTCTGGGCAAGCTGTCCGAACTGACGGACCTCGGAGTGGAAGTACACTTCTTTACGGGCAACCATGACATCTGGTGCGGCGACTACCTGACGAAAGAATGCGGCGTCATCCTGCACCGCAAGCCGCTGACTACCGAGATTCATGGCAAGGAGTTCTATCTGGCTCATGGTGACGGACTGGGCGACCCCGACCGCAAGTTCAAATTCCTGCGCGCCGTGTTCCACAGCCACACGTTGCAAACCCTGTTTTCCGCGCTTCACCCCCGCTGGAGCGTAGAGCTGGGACTGACATGGGCCAAGCACAGCCGCCTGAAACGGGTGGACGGCAAGGAGCCGGACTATATGGGAGAGGACAAGGAGCCGCTGGTGCTCTACACCAAGAACTACCTCAAGAGCCACCCGGACATCAACTTCTTCATCTATGGCCACCGCCACATCGAACTGGACCTGATGCTGAACGCCACTTCGCGCGTCGTCATTCTGGGCGACTGGATCAACTGCTTCTCGTATGCCGTGTTCGACGGCGAGCACCTCTTCCTGGAGAACTTCATTGAGGGAGAGACGCAATTATAAAATATCAGGCATAAAGTGTGAGACAGATTCTTCACACCTTATGCCTGATACTTAATATCTTATCTTAATACCTGAATCAATATCTTCCCGCCTTGGCGATGCGCTTCGGAATATCTGTATTGTCCATCTTGCCCATAAACAGGTCGGAACCTGCACCGATGGCATAGACAGGAACATATTCGGCCGTATGGTTGCTGCTGGTCCATCCCAGGTGGGCAATCTGGCTCATCACGTTCTTGGCTGCCGCAGCCAGCGGTTCGGTTTTGGAATAAAGGCTTTCCTCAAAGACCACCTTGTTCTTTACAAACGAATCCTCAAACTCGTCACGCAACAGTCTTTCCTGCTCCCATGTCAGTTCCAGTTCGTCCCAGAATCCCATACGTTCTGCCAAGAGTTCCTTCATTTCTTCCCATTTCACCTTATTGCCTTTAGCCTTACGCAAGTCTGACATTGCACGCGACAGGCCATCGACCGACTGCTTCTGACAATCCAGCGCCTTCAGGTTCAGCGTATACGTTCCAGTACCCATACCCAAACCACCTGTCTCATGGTCAGCCGCAACAACAATCAGTGTCTCTTTCGGATGTTTCTTGTAAAACTCGTAAGCAACACGGATGGCATTGTCCATGTCAATCACCTCTTTTACCACCGTAGCCGGATCATTGCTGTGGCAAGCCCAGTCAATCTTACCGCCTTCCAGCATCAGGAAGAAGCCTTTTTTATTATCTTTTGTCAGAAAGTCAATAGCACTTTCCGTAATTTGTGCCAACGTCAAATCACCCTCCTTGCGATCGATGGCATACGGCAAGCAATCAGCAGCCGCACCTTCAGCCTGAATCAATACCATCTTGTCAGCTGAAGCTGCCTTTTCTTCATACTCCGTCAGACCGCGTGCAATGGTATAGCCAGCCTTCTCGATAATAGGATAAATGGAAGGTGCATCCTTCTTATCGTAAGTTTTGTCAGGCTTCAGGAAACCTGCACCGGCAAAGAAATCAAAGCCACTCTGAGGCAATTCCAACGCTATTTCGTAATACATATTCCGATTAGGCTGATGAGCATAGAAAGCAGCCGGCGTTGCATGGTCTATACTTACGGTAGAAGCAATTCCAACCTTTTTGCCACTTTTCTTGGCCCGATAGGCTACGCTCTCCAACGCCTCTTTGTTGACATCCACACCAATAGCTCCGTTGTAGGTCTTCGAACCTGTAGCCAAGGCCGTACCACCTGCCGAGGAATCGGTCACCGAGTTACTGGCAGAGTAGGAAGTAGCGATACCGGCAGCCGGGAACGATCCGAACAGCAGCTTTTGGGTACCGATGCGGCCATTCTCCATTTCAGCCTGAAACATTTCCGTGGTATTCACCTGATTTACTCCCATACCGTCGCCGATAAAGAAAAATACATACTTGGCCTGTTGAGCATAGGCCATGCCTGCCACCAGGACAAAAAGTAACAAATAAGTCAATCGTTTCATAATGGTACTATCTATATATACTATCTATAATTTAGTTGGACAAAGATACACAATCTCCCCTACCTGAAGATGAAGATTGTGTTAAAATGAGTGCCGAGTCTTCGGGATGCTGCGTATCCATCAATACACCTCGGTCGCCTTGCTGATCCATCCACGTTTCGAGGGCAGCACGCATGACAGCGATACGGCCGGCCTGTGCCGGATCGGAAGCCAGATTATTCAGTTCCCACGGATCTTCCTGCAAGTCATAAAATTCTATCGCTGGACGGATCAGATAGCGTTTCACCAGCCAGTTGGCATCCTTGCTCATCTTAGCTGTCTCAAGCCATGATTTCCACATGGAACTTCCCGGTTTCGTCACGTACTTGCAGTGGTAGTTCACTTCAGGCGTAAGGTTGACAATAAGCTTCCACCGCTTGTCCTGTATGCTGCGGATAGGGTATGAGTCACCTTCAGGGATGTTATTATGGATGCCATACACCCACTGGCGTTCCCCTTCACTCTTTCCATACAACACGTCAAGACAACTTTGCCCATCCAAACCTTCAATCGGTTCGCCTCCGGCAAAATCAATCATTGTAGGCAAGATATCTTCATACTGCACCAAAGCATCACTCACCACTCCGGCCTTGATTGCTTTCGGATAACGGGCGATGAAACCACTATGCGTACCGTAACGATAGAGCGTCCACTTTCCAAAAGGCATTTGCGGGCCCTGCTCGGCCAAGAAAATGACCAACGTATTATCTAGTTCTCCCGTTTCTTCCAATGTCTCGTATACCATCCCCACCTCGTTGTCGAGCAGGCGTATCTCTGCCAAATAATCACAATACTCTTTCCGTGTCTGCTCATTGTCCACGCAATTGGGCGGCAGCACCAGTTTGGCCGGATCGAATTCGGAAGCATCGCCAGCATCCCACGGCATATGGGAATTGATACTGCACACATAGAGGCAGAACGGTTCATCAGCATTACGGGTAATGAACTCACGAATACCACCAGCAGTCGATACCGGCGGATGCGATGCTACACAATTCACTTCGAAACCGCTCACTTTTTCAAACGGATAAACCAGCGGCTGGTTAGCTGGATGGTCTTTACCCGTGCGCCCCACCCGATAGCCAAGTTCGGCCATATAGTGCGCGGCACTCTTCACACTGTTGTATGTTGCCTTATGATTTTGATACGAACCATGACGCGCCGGGTAAAGCCCCGTGTAAAGCGAAGCCCGGATAGGCACACTCATAGCCATGGAGGCATAGTTGTTGGTGAACATCATCCCTTCACTGGCCAATCGGTCGATATTCGGCGTAGAGATATTGGCACCACCGTAGCAGCCGATTTCATTTGTGCCCAAGTCATCGGCTACAATAATCACGATGTTGGGCTTTCCAGTTTCTGCCTGCACGACAACCGGCATCATCGCAAACGACGGGAACAATACCGAAAGAAGTTTTTCTGTCTTCATATCCATATAGGTTATTGAATTGACTTAAAATAAAATGAATATTCGTAACGGAGTCGAACTTTGTGCCTGCCCATTCACAGGTCACGTCCCATTAAAGTGTGAAGGTTTCACACCCGTACTGTGAAGGTTTCACATCGTTATTGTGAGGGCTTCACATCGTTACTGTGAAAGGAAGAAAGAGTAACAAAAAAGAAAGAGGGTATCTCGAAACACCCTCTCTCCTATCCATGTTTTAACGTATCTTTTATGCCTTTTGAGTCAAGATGGCCATCGTGTCCGAAGCAATCATCAACTCTTCATCGGTAGGAATAACAACTACCTTCACTTTCGAGTCGTCTGTTGAAATAACAGCCTCTTCGCCACGCACCTTATTCTTCTCAGCATCCAGTTTCACTCCCATAAATTCCAACCCCGAGCAAGCTCCCCAACGGGCTGATGCCTGGTTCTCGCCCACACCGCCGGTGAAGACAATCACATCCACACCACCCAATGCGGCCGCATAAGCACCGATATACTTCTTGATGCGATAGAAATACATGTTTTCCGCCAATCGGGCTTTCGGGTCACCTTGCTGAACGGCATTCTCCAAATCACGCATATCGCTTGATTTGCCAAAGATACCCATTACACCGCTCTTCTTGTTCAATAAGTTGGAAACACCTGCAGCATCCAGATGTTCCTTCTCCATGATGAATGTCACAGCACCACCGTCGATATCTCCGCTTCGCGTACCCATCATCAGGCCTTCGAGTGGGGTAAGCCCCATACTGGTATCCATACATTTGCCATCTTTAATGGCCGAAATAGAACCGCCATTGCCGATGTGGCAAGTGATGATTTTCGTCCCTTCGGGCTGGATGCCTAAGAACTCGCAGACACGTTTTGAGACATAACGGTGGGAAGTTCCGTGAAAGCCATAACGACGCACGCCATACTTCTCATAAAGCTCATAAGGAATGGCATACATGTAAGCATAGTCAGGCATCGTCTGATGAAAAGCCGTATCGAACACTCCTATCTGAGGAACATCCGGAAGGATGGCGTCAATAGCATGAACACCCTTCAAGTTAGCCGGATTATGCAACGGAGCCAAGTCGTTGCAGGCGGTGAAGGCATCGAGCACTTCTTGAGTCAACAGTACAGACTCACTGAACTTCTCGCCTCCGTGTACCATACGATGGCCGACTGCGTTGATTTCATCCAATGACTTGATGGCACCATATTCAGGAGAGATAAGAGTATTTAAAATAAACTCCACACCCACCGTATGCTCAGGAATATCCTTTTCCAGGATTTTCTTTTCTCCGTTCGGCAAAGTCAGTTTCAGGAACGAATCAGGCAAACCTATCTTCTCGATACCACCTTGGGCAATGACAGCCTTATGGTCCATATCGAACAATTTATATTTGATAGAAGAACTACCGCAGTTGAGAACTAGAATTTTCATAAGTTTACTATCTATTTAAGGTCAATCATTTATTCGCTTTCGCGGCTATAGCTTGGTTCGCTGTAATGGCAATCATACGATACACGTCCTCAATGGAACATCCGCGCGACAAGTCATTCACCGGACGGGCAATACCCTGCAAAATCGGACCTACAGCATCCGCATGCCCCAAACGCTGTACCAGTTTGTAAGAGATATTACCTACCTCAAGGTTCGGTACAACCAAAACATTGGCATGTCCGGCGATAGATGAACCGGGAGCCTTGCTGGCACCTACTTCAGGAACCAAAGCGGCATCGGCCTGCAATTCACCATCAATTGCAATATCCGGAGCCATTTCCTTAGCAATCTTCAAGGCTTCAACAACTTTATCCACCACTTCGTGCTTAGCAGACCCCTTAGTCGAAAAACTCAACATTGCCACTTTCGGATCAAGACCTGCAACAGCGCGTGCCGTACGGGCTGTACACACAGCAATCTGAGCTAATTGAGCAGCATCAGGAACTGGGGTTACAGCAACGTCACCCATTACCAAAATACCATTCTTTCCATATTCAGGGGCATGAGTCAAAAGCAACATGGCACCAGAGACACAAGTAATGCCCGGAGCTGTCTTAATAATCTGCAAAGCAGGACGTAATACATCACCCGTCGTATTACGAGCACCAGCCAACTGACCGTCTGCATCGCCATTTTTGATGATAAGACACCCCAAATACAGAGGATCAAGCACCAACTTACGAGCTTCTTCAATGGTCATTCCCTTTTTCTTACGCAATTCACACAGTAATTGTGCATACTCTTCCTGCTTGGGATGGTTCGTAGGATCAATAATAGTAGCTTTGCTAATATTACCCAATCCCCACTCCTTAGCACAAGCATGGATCTCATCAGGATTACCCAAAAGAATCAAATCTGCAACTCCGTCTGTCAGAATCTGATTGGCAGCTTTCAAGGTACGTTCTTCAGTACCCTCAGGAAGGACAATGCGTTGGCGATCAGCCTTTGCGCGTTCAAGAATTTCATTAATTAATCTTTGCATGATATATTAAGATTATGTGTTAAATACTCAGAAATACGTGTTTATCACGCTGCAAAAGTACACAATTTTGCAATATCCACATTGCAATCCGGAGATTATTTACAGTGGGGATAATAAATATTATAATATTTAACACTAACGAATTACTTCTGGAGCTACTTTTTTATATTGTTCCATACAAGAACCTATCGGCGCCCCGATATACGTTGGATCGCAAATAATATATTTATGTCCATTTTCCAACTGAATATAGTCACCAGACACTTCTTCTGTAAAATGTACGGCCGAAGCTATATGATTGGGATAATCAAGCAATACCACATCCAACCCCAGCAAGTCTCTAACCAACGTGGCATACAACATAGCACGATCTTCACAATCACAATAAGGATAATAAAAGGTTTCATCGGGGAAATTAGGTTTCTCATAACCAAACTGTTCTCCATCCGTTTTGTATTGAAATGCGGTCTGAACAAAATGTAATAACAAAGCTGCAGCTTCTGTCTGTTTTTTTCCTACAATGACAGATTTCATTTGAGTGTACAAATCCTCACGCAAGGCCTCACTCATCGGAGTATGGTAATGAATAGCAACAGCACACTGAGGATAAAGCCTTTTCACTACCAGCGCATAAGACTTATCCACTCTTTCGTCTTTTATAATCCTTGATTTTACACGCTTAAATAAAAAAACGAGTGAATCCAACATACCCGAAACGAATAATGACTAACTTTGCACCCGTTTTCAGTAACATTATATTTTAAGGTATTAGTTTTTAGGATTATGATTCGTCAATGCGCCATCCTTTTCGGATGTTTGGCCTTGGGTGAGCTGATTGTATGGCTCACGGGAATCAAGCTGCCGTCGAGCATCATCGGCATGCTGCTGCTCACCTTGTTTCTCAAATTAGGTTGGATCAAGCTGCACTGGGTGCAGGGAATGTCCGACTTCCTAGTTGCCAACCTCGGTTTCTTTTTCGTGCCCCCCGGCGTGGCACTGATGCTGTACTTCGACATCATTGCGGCTGAATTCTGGCCCATCGTCACCGCTTCGCTTGTCAGTACTTTGCTGGTTCTTGTTGTCACCGGATGGATTCACCAATTAACACGCAAAATCAAATGAACTACTTAGAAAACGAATTTTTCCTGCTGGCCGTCACGTTCGGCCTCTTTTTCTTTGCCAAGCTGTTGCAGAAAAAGACCGGCATCATGCTGCTCAACCCCATCTTGTTGACCATTGCCCTGCTCATCCTTTTCCTGAAAACGACAGGCATCAGCTACGAAACCTACAACGAAGGCGGACACCTCATCGAATTCTGGCTGAAACCGGCCGTCGTCGCTTTGGGCGTTCCCCTCTATCTGCAACTCGAGACCATCAAGAAACAGTTGCTCCCCATTCTGCTGTCCCAGCTGGCAGGCTGTATCGTCGGCGTAGTGTCGGTCGTATTGATAGCCAAATGGATGGGAGCCCCCGACGAGATCATCTACTCGCTTGCCCCCAAGTCGGTCACCACCCCCATTGCCATGGAAGTGACCAAGTCGCTGGGAGGCATCCCCTCGCTCACGGCAGCCGTGGTGGTATGTGTGGGACTACTGGGAGGCATCCTGGGTTTCAAGACCATGCGCCTGACCCATATCGGCAGCCCGATGGCACAAGGCCTGTCCCTGGGTACGGCCGCCCATGCCGTAGGAACGTCCACCGCCATGGACGTCAGCCGCAAGTACGGAGCCTTTGCCAGCCTGGGACTGACCCTAAACGGCATCTTCACGGCCCTGTTCACCCCCACAATTTTAAGATTGCTGGGCTTGCTTTAACAAAATCTTCCTATCTTTTCATAAGACAGGCTGCACCTCGGACGTAAAATCCGAAAACAGCGTTTTCGTTTTGTACTTCCCCCGGTTTGCACTATCTTTGTTATTCATAAAAAAAACCATCCGGCAAACGATTATGATTGAATTCAAAGATATCACCCCGCAAGACAAGGAGCTGATAACTTCCTTCACCCGGCACAGTCACCGCCGCAACTGTGACCTGTCGTTCTCCAACCTGTGCAGCTGGCGTTTTCTTTACCATACGCAGTTTGCCATATCCGACGGTTATCTGTTGCTGAGGTTCTGGGCCGAAGGCAAGCTGGTATACATGATGCCCATCGGCCAGGGAGACTTGGGAAAAGTATTGGAAGTCCTGATTCAGGATGCCCACCAGGAGAAGGCTCCCTTCTGTCTGCTGGGCATCTGCACCGATATGTGCGCAGACCTCGAAACCCTGATGCCCGGCCGTTTCCTGTTTACCGCCGACCGCGACTATGCCGACTACCTGTACCTGCGCACCGACCTGGCAACCCTGGCCGGCAAGAAATTCCAGCCCAAGCGCAACCATGTGAACAAGTTCAAACGGATGTATCCCGACTACGAATACACCGCCATCACCCCCGACCGCATCCGGGAATGCCTCGAACTGGAGGCCGAATGGTGCAAGGCCAACAACTGCGACCAGCACGAAGGGACGGGCAACGAACGGCGGGCCCTGGTCTATGCCCTCCATCATTTCGAGGAGCTGGGCCTTACGGGAGGCATTCTGCACGCAGACGGACGTATCGCCGCTTTCACTTTCGGCATGCCCATCAATCAGGATACCTTCGGCGTACATGTAGAAAAGGCTGATACCCGTATCGAAGGCGCTTATGCCATGATCAACTTCGAGTTTGCCAACCACATTCCCGAGCAATACACCTACATCAACCGTGAAGAAGATCTGGGTATCGAAGGATTACGCAAAGCCAAGCTATCTTACCAGCCGGCCATTATTCTGGAGAAATATACCGCCTGCCTATACGATGAACCGATAGAACCTATCAAATGGTAACAATTCACAGCACAGTATGAAAGAAGATATCAGAAAATTATGGGAGGTTTGCTTTCACGACAGCCCCGCTTTCACCGACCTGTATTTCCGCATGCGATACAGCAATGAAGTAAACCTTGCTATTCGTAGCGGAAACATCGTCATCGCCGCCATGCAAACACTACCCTACCCCATGACTTTCTGCGGCCGAACCATAGACACTTCTTATATATCGGGGGCCTGCACCCACCCCGACTTCCGTGGTAAAGGTGTCATGCTTGAACTGCTGGCCGAAGCCTTCGGACGAATGCACACACAAGGCGTTCTGTTATCCACACTCATCCCGGCTGAACCTTGGCTTTTCGACTATTATGCTCGCAGCGGATATGCACCAATCTTTAACGTGTGCGCCACTACCTTCAAATCCGCTCCTGCAACCACTCTGCCATCCGATTATCAGATGACAGATACCGACAGCTTCACCCCGCAACTATACACCTGCTTCGAGCATAAGATGCGGCAACGCTCCTGTTGTATCCAGCACACAACAGATGACTTCAAGGTTATTCTAGCTGACCTGCAGCTGAGTGGCGGCCGAGTCCATCTCCTGCACCACGCACAACGAAGCGAAGTAGCTGCCCTGGCCTTTACCTACCCCGACGAGAAAGGTGGCCTGCTGATAAGCGAACTGCTGGCCGATTCAAACAAAGAAGCCAGCCTCCTGCTCCAGCACATCTGCCAGACGAACGGGCAGACCGAGCTTCGTCTGCTTCGACCCGTTTCTGAGAATGAAAAAGGAGAAAGACTAGGGATGGGCCGCATCATCCACGCCCACGCATTGTTGCAGCTGTATGCCGCTACCCATCCCGATGAGGAATGGGATCTGGCCCTGACTGACGAACAGATCCAAGCCAACAGCGGCTATTACTATCTAAATAACGGACATTGTATGAAAAGTACCAAACGGTTACCCGGCAGTCACATGACACTTACCATCGGAGAACTCATCGCAAAGATAATGCCTCCCTTGCATCCCTACATGAGCTTAATGCTTAATTAATGGGAAATTACACCATCAATTGTCAATTGTCAACAAGCGCTCCAGCTCCTCAGCATTAAGACGTAGATAAAACTGTCCTCTGTAGGCCACAGAGATGGCACCCGTTTCCTCGGACACGATAATGGCCTGAGCATCGGACACCTGCGAGATACCCATCGCTGCCCGATGGCGTAATCCCAGTTCTTTAGGTATGTCCAAATTATGAGATACCGGCAAGATGCAGCCAGCCGCCTTAATACGCTGTTTACTAATGACCATTGCACCATCATGCAGGGGACTATTCTTGAAAAAAATATTTTCAATAAGCCGTTGGTTTATATTAGCGTCTATTACATCGCCTGTCCGTACCACATCGTTCAAGGGTACATCACGTTCTATCACAATCAATGCTCCCACCTTCTGCTTGCTCATGCTAATACAAGCCATCACGATGGGCATGATGTCTTCGTGTTCCAATCCATCCTTTTTATCTCCGGTAAAGAAACGTACCAAAGCACTGGCATGATGGTGAGAACCGAGCGTCACAAGGAAGCGACGTATTTCTTCCTGAAAAAGGACAATCAACGCGAGCACACCCACACTGACCAACTTGTCGAAGATGGAGCCAAGTAACTTCATCTCAAGCACCTGTGACACCACTAGCCATATCAGGATAAACACCAAGATACCTGTAAAAATATTGATGGATCCCGATGCCTTCATTACCTTATAGGTATAATACAACAGGAAAGCCACCAACAGGATGTCTATAAAGTCTTTTATGCCAAATTCAAAAAACACAATCTATACTATATATTTATTGATAAGACCATATTACCAACCACTCACCACTTACTGTTCGCCTTCATCGCCTCCACAATCTTCACCGCCTCCACTGCATCACGAACATCATGCACCCGAAGGATATCGGCCCCTTTCATTAAGGCCAATGTATGAAGTACGGTCGTACCATTCAAAGCTTCCTGAGGCGTCGTGTCCAGTAAGCGGTAAATCATCGACTTGCGCGACACACCTACCAGCAGAGGCAGCTCAAAGAGACGGAATTCCTCCAGATGGGCCATTAGCCGATAGTTATGTTCCAGCGTCTTGCCAAAACCAAAACCCGGATCAAGTACAATGTCCTTCACGCCCAAGTCACGAAGTTGCTGCACCTTGCGGGCAAAATACAAGAAAACCTCACGCAACAGATTATCGTAATGAGGATGCTGCTGCATGTCCTGCGGCGTGCCCTGCATGTGCATCATGACGTAAGGAACATTCAACTCGGCCACCGTACGAAACATCTCGACATCCATCTCGCCCGCCGCGATGTCATTGATGATAGCCACGCCATACTCCTCCACACACATCCGCGCCACGTCCGCCCGAAAGGTGTCAACCGATACCACCGCATCAGGAACCGTGCGGCGAAGTACTTCCAACCCCATACGCAGACGATTCATCTCCTCCTCGACCGAAACGTGTTCAGCATTGGGACGTGAAGAATAAGCTCCCACATCAATGACGGCGGCACCCTCGTCCACAATCTGCCGCGCGCGAGTTTCTATCTCCTCCTCCGTCTGCATACGGCTTCCGCTATAGAAGGAGTCGGGCGTCACGTTCAGGATGCCCATCACGCAAGGCTTCGAGAGGTCAAGCAGCCGACCGTTGACATTCAAATATTTCGTATATTCTTGATGCATGGAAATTATCTTTCTACAATAATCCCTGCAAATGTAAACAAAAAGAAAGGCATTGCCGCACAAACCTCCTAATATTTTCGGTTTAAACTCAACACTATTTCTTTTCAAAGACCTACATAGCTACTATACTGACTACAAAATCCTATACAACAAACAAAGCATTGCTTTCCACCTGGGAAAACAATGCCCTATAAGGCCGTAGTAAATGCAGAAGCGGCACACTCCAAGTCTGGATAATCCGTTCTTCATCACCTCCAGGCACTTTCTTTTCATGAGAGCTTTGACACGAACTAATCCATAAAATATGTTCTGACCTCAACTCATAAACCAACTTTGCCAGTTTTTCATTCACCCCCCGTCCTCTTTCCGTTCACTCTGAAAAATCAAAATAAACACATTCGGATGTATTGACGTTTGATACCCAGTCGAACACTATGCGACAAATGGAAGGTATCTATGAAATTTTATATGGAGGAACATCAGATATCCGTAAACTAAAACGTATGAAGGTCCTAATTAAAGAATAAAAAAAATGTCCAAAGGCAAGCAATCATATTTGCGCCTTTGGACATTCTTTTTATTATTCATTTCTTCAATCGTTGGCCTGATGTACTGTAAGTTGCGGGAAGGGGAAACCAATACCTTCTTTATTGAAAGTATTATAAACAAGTTCGTTCACTTCAAACATCACGTCCCAATAATCTTCCGTCTTCGTCCAGACACGCACCATGACATCCACACTGCTGGCATTCAGCGTCTTGAGAACAATCATCGGCGCAGGAGTAGTCAAGATACGCGGGTCGGCATCAACAATGCGCTGCAGGACGGTACGTACTTTCTGTACATCCTCACCATATTCCACGCCGAAGACCCACTCCAGACGGCGTGTCTCCTGCTTGTTGTAGTTGGTCACGGCGTTGCTACTGAGCGAGCCGTTGGGGATGTAAATCATGCGGTTGTCCGTGGTGGCAATCAGTGTATGGAAAATCTGGATTTCCTTAACCGTACCGCTTCCGCCGGGGGCATCAATGTAGTCGCCCACCTTGAAGGGCTTGAAGACGAGGATAATCAGTCCGCCCGCAAAGTTGGAAAGGTTGCCCGACAGAGCCATACCGATGGCAACACCAGCGGAGGCCAGCAGGGCGGCAAAGCTGGTGGTCTCGACACCCAGCTTGCTGATAATGGCAAAGGCCAGTATCAGGTTCAAGACAATCTTCAGCAGGCTGCGCAGGAAGGTCTGCACGCTGACTTCCACCTTGCGCTTCACCATCAAAGAAGTGACAAAACGCAGGATGTACTTGATGATGAAACGGCCGACGATATAGATGACCAGGGCGGCCAGCAGACTCTTGCCCAGCTCGATGCCATAGTTCAGCAGGCGGTCCAGCAAATTTTCCACGTTGATAACAGACGCGGTACTCAATAATGAAAACATCATACTCTACAATTTTATTTAGTTTGACTTCAAAAATGACTGTTTTCTGAATTCAGGGCGAATATACAGAAAAATAACATGAACAAATAACACAGAAAAAGGAAAAATGTTTGCAGCTAAAAATTTTCATTCCCTGTACACAATTCTCAATTAAAGACTACCTTTGTACCCGTCAACCCAAAAAACAGAAAAAGATATGGAAATTTCGACTCTTTACCAGATATTCTGCCGGTGCAACGGCGTGACGACCGACAGCCGCCGGTGCCCCGAAGGTTCCCTCTTCATTGCCCTGAAGGGAGACACGTTCAACGGCAACGCCTTTGCTGCCAAAGCATTGGAAAGCGGATGTGCCTACGCCGTCATCGACGAAGCCGAATACCTCGTGCCAGGCGACGAGCGCTACCTGCTGACCGACAACTGCCTGCTGACTCTCCAGCGCCTGGCCCGCCATCACCGCCGCCAGCTGGGTACACGCATCATCGGCATCACCGGCACCAACGGCAAGACTACAACCAAGGAACTGATAGCCGCCGTGCTGAGCCGCCGCTACCGCCTGCTTTACACGGAAGGCAACCTGAACAACCACATCGGCGTGCCCCTCACCTTGCTCCGCCTCAGGCCCGAACACGAACTGGCCGTCGTCGAGATGGGTGCCAGCCATCCGGGTGACATCCGCGAACTGGTGGAGATAGCCGAACCCGACATGGGCCTCATCACGAACGTGGGCAAGGCGCACCTCGAAGGCTTCGGCTCGTTCGAAGGCGTGATGCGCACCAAGGGCGAGCTCTACGACTGGCTGCGCACGCTGCCCGCTCCCCTCGTCTTCCTGCATGCCGACAATCCTTATCTGACCCGGATGGCCGCAGACCTGCCGCATGTGACCTACGGCGAAGGAGCCAACAACGACATCTACGGCCGGCTGACCAGCTGCTCGCCTTTCCTGGCTTTCGAATGGAAGAAACAAGGAGAAACGGAAACCCACCAGGTACAAACACAGCTGATAGGCAGCTACAACCTACCCAACGCCCTGGCCGCCGTCACCATCGGCAGCCACTTCGACGTGGACGCCGCCCTGATTGACCAGGCCCTGACGGAATATGCGCCCCAAAACAACCGCTCGCAGCTGAAGCAGACGGCCGACAACACCCTTATCATTGACGCCTACAACGCCAACCCCACCAGCATGATGGCCTCGCTGACCAACTTCCGCCAGATGGAGGCAGCGCACAAGATAGCCATCCTGGGCGACATGCGCGAGTTGGGGCAAGACAGTGCCGAGGAACATCAGAAGATTGTGGATTATCTGGAGGAATGCGGCTTCGAACGCGTCATCCTGGTAGGCAGCCAGTTTGCCGCCACGTGCCACAGCTACGAGACATATGCTGACGCTCCCGCCCTCATCGAAGCGCTGAAACAGGAAAAGCCGACTGGCAGAACCATTCTTATCAAGGGGTCGAACGGAATACGGCTGAGCTCTGCAGTAGAATATTTATAAGAACAGAAGTTTGACGGATACGCAGACGACACGGACGGAACGGATGAACACGGATTATATTTATTTCGAATGATAATCCGTGTTCATCCGTTCCGTCCGTGTCGTCCGTGTACCGATATGCGCCGCTTCATCCAATACCAGCCAATGAGCGATGCCAGCGTAGCTCCTGCGGTATTGGCAGCAAAGTCCCACCAGTCGCCGCCCCGATAGGTCGTACAATAGGCCTGAAGTAATTCGACCGCCCCACTGAACAATACGGGGCAGAGCCAGGCTCCCAGCCACGCGTGCCACACCGGTACGCGTGCTTTTTTATGCGCCAGCATAAACTCCAGCCACAACATGCCAGACATACCAAAGTACATGCACACATGTACCACCTTGTCGATGCCGGGGATGGAATCCATATCCGTCTGAGGCGGTTTGAAGAAAGACAGATAGATTACCGTCAGAATAATGAGAAGCGAAACGGGATATTTGCGAATGTAATACAGCATAATCAAATATATTTCAATACGAGATGCAAATGTACGAAACATTTTCTATATTTGCACTTTCTTGCAGGTATTAGTAACAAAATGAAAAGAAAAAACCTCGATTTATGACAAAGAACAACAGAGCAAACTTCGGAAGCAAGCTGGGTGTCATCCTGGCTTCGGCAGGCTCGGCCGTAGGGCTGGGCAACATCTGGCGCTTTCCTTTTGAAACGGGCAACCACGGCGGTGCCGCCTTCATTCTTATCTATCTGGGATGCGTTCTTTTCTTCGGCATCCCCATCATGGTGGCCGAATTTTCCATCGGACGGCATTCACGGGCCAACACGGCAGGCGCCTATCAGAAGCTGGCACCCGGTACACAGTGGCGTTGGGTGGGCCGCATGGGTGTATTGGCGGGATTCCTGATACTGGGCTATTATTCGGTGGTGGCGGGCTGGACGCTGGAGTACATCGTGCAGGCGGGTACAAACGCCTTTGCCGGCCAGTCGGCCAACGACTTCATAGCCTCGTTCAACGGCTTCGTCGCCCATCCGTGGCGACCGGCCCTGTGGATGTTGGTCTTCATGCTGATGACCCACTTCATCATTGTGAAAGGTGTGGAGCGGGGCATCGAGAAATCGTCCAAAATCATGATGCCGATGCTCTTCCTGCTGCTCATCGTGCTGGCCGTCTGCTCCGTGTCGCTGCCGGGTGCGGGGGCAGGCATCGAGTTCCTGCTGAAGCCCGACTTCAGCAAGGTGGACGGCAACGTGCTGCTGGGCGCTATGGGACA
The DNA here is from genome assembly GCA_019116805.1 of Candidatus Bacteroides merdavium. Lineage (GTDB taxonomy): Bacteria > Bacteroidota > Bacteroidia > Bacteroidales > Bacteroidaceae > Bacteroides > Bacteroides merdavium. The sequence continues at coordinate 19,245 of DXAV01000034.1, forward strand.
GGCTTTCTTCTCGCTCTCGCTGGGCATGGGCTGCCTCTGTACGTATGCCTCCTATTTCCGCAACGACACCAACCTGCCCAAGACGGCACTCAACGTGGGATGGATTGACACGATGGTGGCCATCCTGGCCGGTTTCATCATCTTCCCCGCCGCCTTCTCGGTAGGCATCCAGCCCGACGCGGGTCCCAGCCTGCTGTTCATCACGCTGCCCAACGTCTTCCAGCAGGCCTTCGGCAACCTGCCCTGGCTAGCAATCATCCTGTCCATCATGTTCTACGTGCTCCTGGCCCTGGCTGCACTGACATCAACCATCTCTCTGCACGAGGTGGTAACGGCCTACCTGCACGAGGAGTTCAACCTGACCCGCAGCCGAGCCGCCAAGCTGGTGACGGCAGGCTGTACCTTCCTGGGCGTACTCTGCTCGCTATCGTTGGGTATAGGCAAGGAGCTGACCATCTTCGGTCTGACTCTGTTCGACCTCTTCGACTTCCTGACGGCCAAAATCATGCTCCCGCTGGGCGGTTTCTTCATCGCCATCTTTACCGGCTGGTATCTGGACAAACGCATCGTGTGGGAAGAGGTGAGCAACAACGGCACCCTGCCGAAAGTGGTCTATCGCATCTGGCTGTTCCTGCTGAAGTACATCGCTCCGATAGGCATCGGCTTCATTTTCATCAACGAACTGGGACTGCTGAAATAAGAAAGGTGGTTCATGCGGAAGTGGTTCGGTGAATTTTTCTATTACTCCCGAGGGGAGAGGCGGGGCATCCTGGCGTTGCTGGGTATCGCTCTTCTCCTCTTTTGGGGAGGAGAAATGTATGTTCACTTAAAATCAAAGCAGGCAGACAATCCCGACGACCGACTGGAACAAGAGCAGGCGATGGAGGAATATCGGGCCTTCAGCGTTTCCATCCGCGGAGAAGAAAAAGAGAAAAAAGAAAGCTGGAAGTCGCGTTACATGGCATGGGAAGAAGAATTCGTGTCGCCCGTACTCGCTCCTTTCAATCCCAACACTGCCGACTCGGCCACTTTCCGCCAACTGGGACTCCCTGCCTGGATGGCCCGCAACATCCTGCGCTACCGCGAAAAGGGAGGTGTCTTCCGCCGGGCAGAGGATTTCCGCAAGATATACGGATTGACAGAAGAACAATACACCACTTTACGGCCCTACATCCGCATTCCGGCCACAGACAGCACCGATCAGCGTCCTTCCCTCTTCCTGGCCGACCGGCACAAGGACAGCCTCCAACAGGCAAAACCGCTAAAATACGAACCCGGCACCCGGGTCGACCTGAACCGTGCCGACACCACCGAACTGAAAAAGATTCCCGGCATCGGGAGCAGCATCGCACGCCTCATCAGCGGGTACCGCCAACAGCTGGGCGGTTTCTACAGCCTCAGCCAGCTGGAAGATATCGACCTCGACTATCGCCAACTGGCCGACTGGTTCCGCATCGACACCACCGCCATCCGCCGCATCCCCGTCAACCGTGCCAGCGTGGACCGCCTGCGCCGCCATCCTTACCTCAACTTCTACCAGGCCAAGGCGTTGGTGGAGTACCGCCGCAAGCATGGCCCGCTGAAAAGCCTGAAACCGCTCGTGCTCTATGAGGAGTTCACACGCGAGGACCTGGAGCGGATAGGGCACTACCTGAACTTCGAATAAATCAATAAGATTTACAAAAATAAGGACTGAAGGCTGGACGGCTTTTCCTCCCCACTTTTTCGGGTTTCAACCCCAAGGGGCGAATGTTTCAAACATAGAGGGGGAATGTTTCAAACATAAGGCCTCTATGTTTCAAACATTCCCATAGGACGCCGGGAAAGAGTTCTAAGAAAACGGGAAGGAGAAGCAGACGATAGAAACGAAAACATTTTACACGATATCCATTTATAGAATAATATTGCACGAAAAACATGCAGAAAATCAGTAATTCTGCATGTTTTTCGTGCAATATCAAAGAGAGCTGTATTTGGGGAGGAATAAAGTTCTTATTATACCAATTCCCCAACTGCCTATAATCCTCAGATAGCAAACGCCGTATCCGCCACGACTTCCCCGTCTTTCAAATGGATGGTGCGGTCGGTGATGGAGGCCAGACTTTCGTCGTGGGTCACGATGACGAATGTCTGCCCCAGGCGGTCGCGCAGGTCGAAGAAGAGCTGGTGCAGCTCGGCCTTGTTGTGGGTATCGAGGCTGCCCGAGGGCTCGTCGGCCAACACGACGGCCGGCCGGTTGATGAGGGCGCGCGCCACGGCCACACGCTGCTTCTCGCCGCCCGAAAGCTCGTTGGGCTTGTGCGAGGCACGGTCGGCAAGGCCCATCATCGTCAGCATCTCGAGGGCGGAAGCCTGGGCTTCGTGCCGCCCCTGCCCGGCAATGAAGGCGGGTATCATGACATTCTCCAAGGCCGTAAACTCGGGCAGGAGCTGGTGAAACTGGAAGACGAAACCGATGCGGCGGTTGCGGAAGGCGGAGAGTTCACGCTCCTTCAGCCCATCGACACGCACGCCGTCGATGCAGACCGTACCCGTATCGGGGCGGTCGAGGGTACCCATAATCTGAAGCAACGTGGTCTTGCCGGCACCGCTGGGGCCGACGATACTCACCACTTCGCCCTTCTGTATCTCGAGGTCGATGCCACGCAACACTTGCAGGCTGCCGAAGCTCTTGGTTATCTGTTCGAGTCGTATCATAACTTCTTTCCTTATTATTATAGCCGGCGGATGACGTACTCCGCCAGGTAGCAGCCGAAGACGGCGGGCATGTAGCTCACCGTGCCGCAGGTCGATTTCTTGTTCTGTTCGTCATCGGTCAGCAGCACGGCCTTGGAGTCGGCCTGCTCGGTGCTGAACACGACGGGTAGTTTGTGACGGATGCCCATCTTCTGCAACCGCTTGCGCACGGCCTTGCTCAGGCCGCAATGGTAGGTGTCCCAGATGTCGGCAAAGCGTATCTGCGTGATGTCGCTCTTGGCACCCGCTCCCATGCTGGATACAATCTTGATGCGCCGCCTCAGGGCCTCGGCTATCAGGTGGCACTTAGGCGCCAGGGTGTCGATGGCATCGACCACAAAGTCGTAGCGGGCGGCATCGAGCAGCTGGGGGATGTTCTCGTCCTTGAGGAAAACGGGTAGGACGGTGAGCTCCACCTCGGGGTTGATGTCGCGGAAACGGGCGGCGAGAACTTCGACCTTGGGTTGCCCCAACGTGGAGTGCAGGGCCGGAAGCTGGCGGTTGATGTTGGTGAGCTGGACGGTGTCGGCATCGACCAGCGTCAGGCGTCCTACCCCCGCACGGCAAAGCATTTCGGCCGCATAGGCTCCCACACCTCCTACGCCTACCACCAGCACATGGGCCTGGCGCAGACGTTCGCTCTTTTCTTCGCCCAGCAACAGGCGCGTACGTTGTTTCCAGTCTTCCATCATTCCTCCTTTTTAAACCATTTATAGAACCAGCGGCCCACCTTCTCGTAATGCTGGCTCTCGTTACTGCCCTGCGGGTTGGAGAACGACAAGGCGTCCTGCGGGTCGCCCAACTGGTCGGGATACAGGACGATGAGGCTGTTGTTCGTGAAGTAGCGGCCCAGTTGGTTGGGCAACTTCTCGAACGAGCTGTCGTAGGAGATGGAGCCGCGGCGGGCGCTGATAACCACCAGCAGGTGGTCGTAGTTCACCTGACCGGTCAGGAGCAGCAGGTCTTCCCACTCGTCGAGGCGGGAGAACTCAGTCAGCGTATTGCTGTGTTTCTTCTTGACCAGGGCCTGAAGCAGGTTACCCGTCTGTTCGTTGGCAAAGAAGTGGACGCGACATCCCAGCGTGGTGCCCATGCGGCAGAAGTGGTCCACCCACTTCTGGAAGCCGGCCTCGTACTCGGCCTTGGGCGGCACGGCCACGATGATGCGCCGCAGGGTATTGATGGGTATCAGGAAGCGGGCCACCATCACCTCGCGATGAAGTCCCTTGAGCAGGCTCTCGGTCAGCATACCGAAGAAGGAATCCACGATGTTCACCTTCCAGTGGAGACCGATGATGACGTCCGTAGCCCCATGTTCCTTGGCCGTGTGGATGATACCCGCGGCAATGTTCAAGTCGTAGCGGCTGATGCACTTCAGCTCCACACCTGCCGAGGCGGTGATTTTGGCCGCACGCTCCAGGTAGCGCTTGCCCTGCTGCTCGAGGGCTTCGGTGCCCGAGTGGTCGTTGATGACGTTCAGAGCCAGCAGGTTGTCCTTCTGCTTGGGGTCGCGGATGACGAGCGACAGGTTCATCAGGTATTCGATGGTATTGGGATTGGCCACGGGTATCAGAATCTTTTCGGGCTCGCGCGAACGGTCTTCCTCGGGATGGGCCTCGCCCATGGCCATCTTGCGCGCCGCCCGCTCGGTGGTGAAGGAGCTGACGATGCAGGTGACGAGGATGAGGAGTACCGTGCCGTTGAGCACGTCTTCGTTGAGCAGACGGCTGCCGTCGGGCAGGATGATATTATAACCCACCAGCACCGCCGCCAGCGTAGCTGCCGCCTGCGCATTGCTCAGGCCGAACATCAGCTCGCGTTCGAGCACCGACATGCGGTATATCTTCTGCGTCAGCCACGAAGCAATCCACTTGCCGCCCAACGCCACCACAATCATCACGCCCGCCACCTTCAGGGCATCACCTTCACCGAAGATAACCTTGACATCAATCAGCATGCCCACGCCTATCAGGAAATAGGGGATGAACAGCGCGTTGCCCACAAACTCCAGATGGCTCATCAGCGGCGACACGTGGGGAATGAGGCGGTTCAACACCAGACCTACGAGGAAAGCCCCCAGGATGCCTTCCATGCCGATGAGTTCCATCAGCCCTGCGCCGAGGAACACCATGGCAAGGACGAAGATGTATTGCATCACATTGTCGTCGTAGCGGCGGAAGAACCAGCGCCCGATGCGCGGCAGGAAGTACATGATGAGCCCCCCCAGCACCACGAAGCGCACCACCAGCCAAAGCCAGAAGAGGCCGCCCGCCTCGCCCTTGAACACACCGCTGATGACGGCCAGCACGAGCAGCGTCAGCGTATCGGTGACGGCCGTACCACCCACGGCGATGCTCACACTGCGCTGGCGCGAGATGCCGTAGCGGATGACAATGGGATAGGCCACCAGCGTATGCGAGGCATACATACTGGCCAGCAGGATGGAAGTGATAAGGCTGTACTTGAGCAGGAGTACGTTGGTCACCATACCGATACTGATAGGGACGATGAAAGCCAGCAGGCCCAGCGCCACGGCCTTGCCGCGGTTCTTCTTGAAGTCGGCCATATTCATCTCCAGCCCCGCCAGAAACATGATGTAATACACACCTACCTTGCCGAAAAGCTCGAAACTGCTGTCGCGCACCAGGATGTTGAACCCGTGTTCGCCAATGGCCAGTCCGGCCAGAATCATGCCGATGATGTGAGGGATGCGCAGCTTGGTCAGCAGGATGGGCGCAAACAAAATGATGAGCAATACAAGGAGGAAAATCCATGTAGGGTCGGTTATGGGAAGTTTCAAACTGAGGTCTAACCAGTCCATAGGCTTGCGTCATTTAAAATTCTTGTGCAAAAATAGCAAAAATACTTTTCACTTGCCAACACCCGCCCCCGCTACTTTCAGGAAAACCTCCGCTTTTCTTTGGCAGAAAGCACTGCTTTCCGAAGGCGAAAGCAACGTTTTCCGAGGACGAAAGCAATGCTTTCCGCCAACTATCGCCAAGGACCCCTGCAGAGAAGGAGCGTTTTTATCAAAATTTTAAAACTGCTTCTGCCGTTATAATCGCAGAATGTTGTAAATTTGCGCCTTGAATTGACTTTTTTACAAACCACTTAAAACAAAGAAAAAGAAATGAAAGTAGCAATTGTTGGAGCAAGCGGAGCCGTAGGACAAGAATTCCTGCGTGTGCTCGATGAAAGAAATTTTCCGTTGGACGAGTTAGTTTTGTTCGGTTCTAAACGCAGCGCCGGTACCAAATATACCTTCCGCGGCAAACAGATCGAGGTCAAACTCTTGCAGCACAACGATGACTTTAAAGGTGTGGACATCGCTTTCACTTCCGCAGGCGCAGGCACATCGAAAGAGTTCGCCGAGACCATCACCAAATACGGAGCCGTGATGATAGACAACTCCAGCGCCTTCCGCATGGACGCCGACGTACCCCTGGTAGTGCCCGAAGTCAACGCCGCCGACGCCAAGGACCGTCCGCGCGGCATCATCGCCAACCCTAACTGCACTACCATCCAGATGGTGGTTGCCCTGAAAGCCATCGAACAGCTTTCGCACATCAAGACCGTACACGTAGCCACCTATCAGGCAGCCAGCGGCGCCGGAGCCGCCGCCATGGACGAGCTGTACACCCAATACCGCCAAGTGCTGGCCGGCGAACCTGTCACCGTCGAGAAATTCGCCTACCAGCTGGCCTTCAACCTCATCCCTCAGATTGATGTCTTCACCGACAACGGCTATACAAAGGAAGAGATGAAGATGTACAACGAAACGCGCAAAATCATGCACTCCGATGTCAAGGTAAGCGCCACCTGCGTCCGCGTGCCCGCCCTGCGCTCCCACTCCGAAAGCATCTGGGTGGAAACCGAGCGCCCCATCTCCGTCGAAGAAGCCCGTGAAGCTTTCGCTAAGGGTGAAGGCCTGGTGCTGATGGACAACCCCGCCGAAAAGGAATACCCCATGCCGCTCTTCCTGGCCGGCAAGGACCCCGTTTACGTAGGCCGCATCCGCAAGGACCTGACCAACGATTGCGGGCTGACATTCTGGATCGTAGGCGACCAAATCAAGAAGGGAGCCGCCCTGAATGCCGTCCAGATTGCCGAATATCTGATCAAGGAGAACGCCCTCTAAGAGAAATCGAAATAGTCCAAAAGCTCCCGGCTCTCCTCCATGAAGAAGCCGGGAGCTTTTGATTTTCATCGGAAGGGATTCACAAAGAATCTTGAAAAATATTTGTTATATCTAAAAAAAAACATATATTTGTACACAACTCCAAAATAGCATATACCATGAAATTAATAGCAGAAAGCGGTTCCACACGTACCGAATGGGCCTTGGTCGAAGGCAGCACCTTGATACAAAGAGCTTTTACAGAAGGACTGAACCCGTTTTTCCAAACACGCCGCGAAATCAGCCGAAGTGTGCGTTTGGGATTGCCCGAGCTATTTTTCAAGAAAAAGCTGGAGCAGGTGTACTTCTATGGCGCCGGCTGTACCTCTTATGAAAAGAAAAACATCCTGGGAGCATCACTTGTCGCCCAATTCAAGACCCCCATCCAGGTAGAAAGTGACCTGCTGGCTGCCGCCCGAGGCCTCTTCAAGTGCGAAGCAGGTATAGCATGCATATTGGGTACGGGATCGAACTCATGCTTCTACGATGGCAAAATCATCGTCAAAAACGTCAAGGCAGGAGGCTATATATTAGGAGATGAAGGCAGTGGAGCAACTATGGGTAAAGCATTTTTATCCGATCTGCTAAAAGGCCTGGCTCCCTCAACGATTGCCAATGACTTCTATGATAAATTCCGTATCAACAACAACGAGGTAATGGAGTCCGTGTACAACCGCCCCTTCCCCAACCGTTTTCTCTCTACCGTATCTTACTTTTTGGCAGACCACACAAACGACGAATACGTTCATGCACTTATTACAACCAATCTACAATCATTCTTTAAACGATGTATATGCCAATATGACTACCAAAACTATCCAATACGTTTTGTTGGATCGGTCGCTAATTTATATTCCGATATTTTACAAAACATCGCCACTGAATTTGGAGCAACCGTAGATATAATTGCCGAATCATCAATGAATGGATTAATAGAATTTCATGCATTGAATCTCACAGAAGAACCATAATTTCACATTTGCAACAGATTTTACACTTTCGAAACATCCTTTTAGCCAGCATAGAGGCAACAACCATTCCATCATGCTCGGACTTTAATTTCTATATCCACTATTTTAAATTTCAGAAACACTATTTCAGACACAAGCACAGATACAGCGGCACCCAAAATTGTTAACACATGCAAATAATAAAGTATAAATCATAAACGCCTAGGTGCATCCGTTGTATTATTAAAATAAAGAATTATCTTTGTTACAAAGAATTAAGGAAACATATTATCCTTATCCTTAATATACAGAAAGAACGTATTCTATTCTTATATACATATGAGAAGCATCAAAAACTAAAAAAATAAACGAAATAACATAATAACTCATTCAATCAATTCAGTTTATATAACATTAGCAAACAAAACCCTTTGTTTTTCACAATAAAATAATTAAAATTCATAACCTATGAAAGAAAACCGAAGAAAGAACAAGAGAGGACTTCCCAACAGCAGGCTACTTATAGCTGCAGTAATTACAGCCTCATTCCTAGGCAGTGGAAATGCCTTGGCAGAACAAAAATTTTCCGCCAACCCACATGAAGTAGCGGAACAAATGCAAACACAAGTAGTCCAAGTAACGGTCGTAGATTCTCACGGAGAGCCTGTTATCGGAGCCAACGTCATCGAAAAAGGAACGACCAATGGCAGCATCACAGACCTTGATGGTAAAGTACAACTCACAGTAAAGAACAATGCCATCCTGCAAGTATCGTTTGTGGGCTACAAAATGCAAGAAGTCAAAGCTGCTCCCACACTGAAAGTTGTGTTGAAGGAAGACACAGAATTGCTTGACGAAGTAGTCGTAGTAGGCTATGGCTCACAAAAGAAAGCCAACCTCACAGGTGCAGTAGCCAATGTTGATGTAAACGAAGCAATTGCAAGCCGCCCGATTACCGATGTGGCCAAAGCGTTGCAAGGTGTAAGCCCCGGTTTGACCATCACCAACAATCAAGGTGGTGTAGGTACGGAATCAAACATCAAACTTCGTGGCTCGTACGGTTCAATTAATGCAACCAGCGGTACAACTCCGTTGATTCTGGTGGACAACGTAGAGGTTCCCAGCCTCAACCTGGTAAATCCTGACGACATTGAAAGCATTTCCGTTTTGAAAGATGCTGCATCGGCCTCCATTTACGGAACACGCGCTGCATGGGGTGTAATCCTTATCACAACCAAGCAAGGTAAGGCCAATGAAAAGGTACAAGTGTCTTACTCAAATAACTTCGCATGGCAGACACCTACCATTTTACCCGAACTTTCATCCACCGTTGACAACGCGACTTATATCATGGAAGTGCTCGAGCGCCAAGGAAAAACTTCTGGTAGCAGCGTTGGCTTTTCAGTAGATCGCGACTATATCGGCAGGCTGCAAGAATGGGAAAACAATTACGGCCATATGTCACAGGAAGAATTGGGAGAAATCCAATTGGGACGCGACGTTGAGATACTCAATGGAAAGACCTACTGGTATCGCCCCTTTGACGCAGTAGAGGAATTCACAAAAAAATGGACTCCGCAGCAAAATCATAATTTATCAGTAACTGGCGGTACGGATAAAACCACATTCAACATCTCACTGGGCTACATGAAACAAGAAGGTGTCATGAAGTTCAATACAGATGAATATGACCGCTATACACTGAACAGCAACATTACAACAAAGATCCGTGACTGGTGGAAAGTCCGTACAAATGTTCTTTTCACCCGTTCAATAAACTCACAACCCTATCGCTATACCTCAGGTTATACAGACGTATGGTATTACCTGCTCCGTTGGCCTCGTTGGTATCCGTATGGGCAATACCAAGGTGAAGATATACGTTCGGCTGTAACAGAGATCAAACAAGCCAATCGGGAATCTCTGACAAACAATTATGTACGTGCCAACTTGGGAACAACCCTGACACCAATAAAAGGTCTGGATATCAATTTTGACTATACTTTCTCTCTGTATAATCAAAGCCAGCACCGTGCTGGAGGCATTGTAAAAGCATGGGATATGTTCAATGCTGACCCGCTCCATACATTCAACAACGATGTCTATGGATCTTCACACAACAAGGTCGTACGCACCAGCCAATATACAATGAGCAACGTATTCAAGGCTTATGCAACCTACAATTTCAAGTTGCAGGATAAACATAATTTCAAAGCGATGGTTGGTTTTGACGCCGAAACCCGTGAAAAATTGGGACATTATTCTGAAGGACGTGGTATGATTTCTACAACTTTACCTGAAATTAATCTGACAACCGGCGACGAATATGCACGCACCAACGGAAGTTCCTATAATTATCATAATGATTTTGCCGCTGCCGGTTTCTTCGGCCGTATCAATTATGACTACATGGGTAAATACTTGCTGGAATTGAATGCCCGTTACGATGGTTCGTCTATGTTCCCAAGCGGCAAGAAATTTGCATTCTTCCCATCCATGTCAATGGGTTGGAGAATCTCCGAAGAAGCTTTCTTGAACTGGGCCAAACCGACATTGAGCGACATGAAAGTGCGTGGTTCTTGGGGTAGCATCGGTAACCAGGATGTAGCTGCCAACTCCTTCATTTCAACCATGTCGTCCGGCAACTCAGGATGGGTAATCAACAAAATCAACCAACTCCGCCTGAGTGCTCCTACCGTAGTGTCGGCAGCGCTGACATGGGAACGTGTCACCACTCTCGACCTTGGCGTTGATGCCCGCTTCTTCGACGGACAATTTGGAATTATTTTTGACTGGTACAAGCGTATCACTTCAGACATGCACACGGCAGGTGCAACGTTACCAGCCACATTCGGTGCTACCTCACCCAAAATCAACTACGGAGAATTGACTGCCAATGGCTGGGAATTGGCATTGGATTATAACCACAGATTCTCAAACGGATTGGGATTGAATTTAAGAGGAAGCCTCTCGCACGTAACCGAGAAAATTACTAAATGGAGCGAAAACGACCGAATCGTTACAGGAAACTATGAAGGAAAGGTTTTGGGTGAAATCTGGGGTTACGAAACGGAAGGCATCTTCCAAAGCGAAGAAGAAGTTAAATCACATGCCGACCAATCACTCTTTGAAACTGGTACATTCAAATTCGGCGTAGGTGATATCAAATACAAAGATTTAAATGGAGATGGTGTCATCAATTATGGAGATCCAAACGACAAAGAACATGGAACAAATACCGTAGAGAACCACGGCGACCTTAAAGTAATAGGTAACTCATTGCCCAACTTTGAATATGGGTTCAATATCGGTTTGGATTACAAAGGATTTGATTTCAGTACATATTTCCAAGGGGTTGGTAAACGCGATTACTGGGCATACGGAAACGTAGCTATTCCGTCGGGTATGTCAAGCTTAGATGCTATCTTCACACACCAATTGGACTATTGGACAGAGGACAACAGAGACGCTTTCTATCCACGCCCTGCAGACCACAGCTGGGTAAGCGACGGACAAAATTTCAAGAAACAAACTCGTTTCCTGTCAGACATGTCATACTTACGTTGCAAGAACATTACAGTTGGCTATACATTACCGGCCAATCTGTTGAAGAAAATCCAGTTCCAAAAGTTGCGTGTATATTTCAGTGCTGAAAATGTATTTGAATTTGACAACATGCACTTACCTGTTGACCCGGAAACAACCTCATACAAGGGTGCTTGGGCCTTCGGTAGAAGTTATCCGTACATGAGAACCATTTCATTCGGCATACAAGCCGTTTATTAAAAGCAACCAAATAATCAAAGTTATGAAAACCAAAATATTAAGCATATTAATAGCCGTAATGGCTTTCAGTTCTTGCGAGGACTTCTTGACACGTCCTCCTATGGACACCGTAACCGACACTCCAGAATTCTGGAACAACGAAGACAATTATCGTACCATGATATGGGCATTCTACGATATCTATTTCGACGGATACAAATCGGGGTGGACCCGTAGCAATTGGTTTGCAGAAACCAATATCGCAGACTGGGTTGACGACAACGCACAAAAATCACCAACCCCATTCACCAAAGTTGCTCCGACGTCCGGCGGAGGTTGGGATTTCACTTACGTACGTCGGTACAACCAATTGATCGACAGGTTAAACACCTGTACCCTGAGCGACGAAGCCAAAAACCATTGGTTAGGCGTAGTACGTTTCTTCCGCGGTATGGAATATGCCCAGTTAGTACAAGACTTCGGCGATGTACCTTGGTTTGAAACAGTCCTGGAGAATACCGATGAGGAAAACCTGTACAAAGCACGTACTCCACGCAAAGAGGTCATGGAAAAAGTAAAGGAAGATTTAAATTTTGCCTGCAAAAACATTCGCATATCTGATGGAGTAGCCGGTCTTACAGTGAACAGAGCTGTTGCACTTGCATTCACATCCAGATTGATGCTATTCGAAGGTACGTGGCAGAAATATCGCGAGAAAGACAATGAAACCGCCAAAATATACCTGCAAGCAGCTAAAGATGCAGCAGCAGAATTAATGGGTATGGGTTATAGTCTTTGCGACGATTTCAAGTCTTTAACGACTTCAGTAAGTCTGGCAGGAAATCCTGAAATCATCATTTATCGCGAATATGAGGAAGGCGTTTTGATGCATAGTCTTATGTCTTTCCAGAATACAGAGGTTGAAGGTAGTTCCCCATCACGTTCATTGGTAGAAAGCTACTTATCTGCAAACGGACTGCCCATTCATCAACCAGAGAATGACATGTACAAGGGTGATCAATGGTTCTTTGACGAATTTGCAGACCGCGACCCACGCTTGTATGCCAATATCGATAAAGAAGGACTGCGCATCGAAGGCACACAACCGGTTTATGCTGTTTCCGGATATTTTGCACACATTTTTGTAAATCCTGACTTGAAAACTGTAGCAGGCGGTATAAGCAATACCAACATCACCGATGCTCCCATCATGAAGCTGAACGAGGTACTGATGAACTACATTGAGGCAGCAGCCGAATTGGCAGACCTGGGAGCCTACACCTTAACTCAGGATGATTTGGACAAGACTATTAACGTACTCCGTAGACGCCCCAGCACATCTATGCCTACAGTTACCTTGAACGGCAATAGCTTGGCGGTAAATGGAGTAACAATTAATGACCCCGACAGAGATATGGGCACCTTGATAAGCGACGATTACGAAGTATCACCCATTATTTGGGAAGTTCGTCGTGAACGCCGTGTGGAATTACCCTATCAGGGAATCCGTTTCAACGATCTTCGCAGATGGAGCAAACTGCATTATGCTGACATGAAAATCAATCCGAAACTGAATCTCGGCGCCTGGCTGGACAAAGACCGTTACATTGCATGGTACAATGAGACAAACGGCACAGATTTAACGATTGATGTTTTAAATGGCATCCAATTGGATCGTGCAGGTAACGCCGGATACATAAAACCTGCAGTAGAAGAATCACTGCTCAGAACATATGCAGAAAAAGATTACCTCTATCCGATTCCAACAAATGAAATTGCGTTATATACCGACCATGGCTACACTTTAACACAAAATCCTGGCTGGTAACAAAACAACCCTTATAAATGGGCAAATTAACAAGAGGGCGTATTTTGATACGCCCTCTTGTCTTTAAGAGCAACCTATTTATGTAATATAAAGTTAAATAGCGTACCCCTTCCTCTACAATATTAATAAAAAAGAATTTATTACCGACATCTTCCGCAGAGAAGTAATTTGATAAAAGCTAATATTTTATCACAAGCATCCCACTTAATTCTGTTGTATGTGAATTATACATTATAATCGTAAATATAACTAAATAAATGTTCTTGATATTAAAAACTGTATTATCTTTGTATTATCATTAATTCCTTAACAGCTATATTATGAAGAAGATTTTGTTATTACTATTTGCTTTATGCAGCAGCTTATGGTTGGAAGCTCAAAAAACAAACGTCATCATGGGTGACGAGCAAACCTCCGAATATTTCCCCATCCTGAAAGGGAAACGAATTGCTATCTTCTCCAACCACACAGGGATGATCGGCGACAAGCATCTACTAGACATACTGCTGGAAAACAAGTTCAACGTAGTGGCCATCTTTTCGCCCGAGCATGGTTTCCGAGGCAATGCAGATGCAGGCGAGCATGTATCAAGTTCCGTAGATTCGAAGACGGGAGTACCTATCCTGTCGCTTTACGACGGCAAGCTAGGTAAGCCAAGCGAACAATCCATGCGCAAATTCGACATCCTCATCGTTGACATCCAAGACGTAGGCCTACGCTACTACACCTATTACGCCTCCATGTGCCGCCTGATGGACGCCTGTGCCGAATACGGCAAGAAGATGCTTATTCTCGACCGTCCCAACCCCAACGGACATTATGTGGACGGACCGATACTCGACATGAAGCATAAGTCGGGCGTGGGCTGGCTGCCCATCCCCATTGTGCACGGCATGACGCTGGGCGAACTGGCTCTGATGGTCAACGGCGAACGTTGGCTCCCTGCCTCCCGCGTGTGTGACGTAACCGTCATCCCCTGCAAGAACTACACGCATCAGACGATGTACCAGCTTCCCATTCCCCCATCGCCCAATCTTCCGAACATGAAATCAATCTATCTGTATCCTTCGACCTGCTACTTCGAGGCGACACCTGTCAGCTTGGGACGAGGAACAGACAAACCTTTCCAAGTGTATGGACATCCCAATATGAAGGGATACGATTTCAGCTTTACACCACGAAGCGTGCCTGGCGCCAAGAACCCACCCCAGCTCAACAAGTTGTGCTACGGAGTGGACCTGAGCGGTATGAGCGATGAAGAGATCTGGAAACGGGGCGTGGATCTGACATACGTCATTGATGCCTACCGCAACCTGAATTTGGACGACCATTTCTTCCGTTCTTTCTTCGAAAAACTGGTAGGTGTGGATTACGTACGCAAAATGATTGAAGACGGAAAAAGCGCCGAAGAAATTAAGGCCATGTGGCAAGACGACGTGAAGAGATTCAAGGAGCAGCGCAAGCCTTATTTACTCTACGAAGAATAACCGAAAAGAAAACATTGTTTTTTCAACCCTAAAGCATTGTTTTCCGACCAAGAAAGCAATGCTCTTCAAGAAAGGAATAAAAAAGATATTGATATGACTACCGTTTGGATTATATTCGCTACCATCGCATGTTACTTCGCACTGCTTTTCATCATCTCTTGGATAACGGGACGCAAAGCAGACAACGCAGGCTTTTTTACAGGCAACCGCAAATCATCTTGGTATATGGTGACACTGGCCATGATTGGAGCCACCATCTCGGGCGTAACCTTCATCTCTGTGCCTGGCGCCGTCCTGGCGGGCGGATATTCCTACATGCAGATGGTGCTCGGCTTCTTTGTAGGCTCTATCCTCGTAGCACTCGTACTGATACCTTTATTTTATAAGATGAACCTCGTCAGCATCTATGGTTACTTGGAGAGTCGCTTCGGATTGGCCTCCTACCGCACAGGTGCGTGGTTCTTTTTCGTGTCCAAAATGCTGGGAGCTTCGGTTCGCTTCTTTGTGGTGTGCGTCGTGTTGCAGACACTGGTGTTCGCTCCCCTGCATGTACCGTTCTCCCTTAACGTAGTGCTGACGGTAGCACTCATCTGGCTCTATTCTTTCCAAGGAGGCGTGAAGTCCTTGATTTGGACAGACTCTCTGAAAACCCTCTGTCTCGTAGTGTCGGTCATCAGTTGTATCGTGGTTATCGCCAACAACCTTCAGATTGGTTTCGGCGAACTTCCTGCGGCCGTGGCCAGTCACCCTACGAGCAAGATATTCTTTTTCGACGACCCGAATGACGGCCGTTACTTCTGGAAGCAATTCATCGCGGGTGTATTCATGATTATTGCCTGCACAGGTCTCGACCAAGACTTGATGCAACGCACCCTGAGTTGTAAAAACTTCCGCGAGTCGCAGAAGAACATGATTTTGAGCTCGTTCATTCAAATCTTCGTTATCGGATTGTTTCTTGTATTGGGTACGCTACTCTACATGTATGCCGACACCAACCTGAAACAGGAAGGCCCGATAACAGGTGACGCTCTGTTCGGACAAGTAGCGTGGAGTGAAGACTTTCCGCTGTTCATCGGCATTATCTTCATCATCGGATTGATAGCTGCCGCCTACTCTGCTGCAGGCTCCGCCCTGACCGCACTCACCACCTCGTTCACCATCGACATCTTGAAAGCGAACGAAAAACAAAGCGACAAAGATCTGACCCTGACACGCAAGCTGGTGCATTTCATCATGTCGCTGCTCATGGTGATTGTCATTGTCATCTTCTACGAACTGAACGACGACAGTGCCATCAATGCCGTCTATAGCCTCGCCGCCTACACGTATGGCCCCATCCTTGGTATGTTCATCTTTGGCATGGCCTGCAAGAAGCCTGTCAACGACCGATGGGTACCACTGGTAGCCGTTGCCTCACCCATCCTCTGCTACATTCTGCAAAGCCATAGCGAGGCTTGGTTCGGCGGCTATCAGATCAGCTTCGAACTGCTTATCATCAATGCACTGATTACTGCCTTCGGGCTCTGTCTGCTCATCAAGAAGAACAAGCAAACGAAATAATCCCATTTAATACCATTCAGCCATGCAAGCAAGACAATATATCTGGTCTTCCCTATTCGCCGCTTTCCTCTTTCCGCAGGCAGGAAACGCGCAAGAACTCTCCACAGACATCCGACAAAATATCGGAAAATACCTGGACGATATCGCCCGAAAGGAAGTTTCGATTGGGCACATCCGCATTGACTCGGTGGCTGTTGATGGAAAGACCCTGCAACTCTTCGCCAACATGAGTTGTGCCTACATCCCTTTCAGAGAAGACAATGTGCGCGAAATATACAACGGCGTGAAACGCCTAATTCCCGATGAGTTTGCTTCGCACAAGCTGGAGATATACACCAACAAGCGGCGTATCGAGGAACTTATCCCCCAGGCCCTGCGCAACAAGCCCGACAAAAAGACCAAGACCTTTGCACCCGCTGAAGGCAAACCTTTGATAACCAGTATTTCCAAGGCCTATACTCCCACCAACGGACTTCACAATCGTCACATTGCCCTGTGGCAAAGCCACGGCTACTATTACGAACAGAAACTGTCACGTTGGGAATGGCAACGGGGACGTATCTTCCAGACGGTAGAGGATCTCTATACGCAAAGTTATGTACTTCCCTTCCTCGTCCCTATGCTCGAGAATGCGGGCGCCAACGTATTGCTCCCCCGCGAACGTGATTGCCAGCTCGAAGAAGTCATCATAGATAATGATGGTTGTCTGACACAAGCCTCCCTCTATACAGAAACGGACGGCGACAAGCAATGGACAAACGGTCGTGGAGAAGGATTTGCACATCTTCACACACAATACACAGGTTTCACCAATCCATTCAAGGAAGGAACCTTCCGCATGACCGAAACCATCAAGAAAGGAAAGGAAAGCACTGCCGAATGGATACCTGACATTCCCCAAAGCGGTCAGTACGCCATTTACATCTCCTATCAGACGTTGCCAAACAGTACTGATGAAGCCCTTTACACCGTCTATCACAAAGGAGGTAGTACCCAGTTCAAGGTGAACCAGCAGATGGGAGGAGGAACTTGGATATATCTGGGTACCTTCAGCTTCGATGCGGGCAGGCACAACTGTTATAAAGTGGTGTTGAGCAACCGCAGTTCCAAAGCTGGCAGAATCATCACTGCCGACGGCGTAAAGATTGGTGGAGGTATGGGCAACATCGCACGTAGCCTTTCAGACAAAGGAAGTACAGAGAACTTGAAAAGTTCAGACAAAGCAGCCAATACGGACAACGGACAAAAGCAACAGGAAGTGATGCAACATTCAGCCGATATATGTGATATACCCGCTATGCCCAGCGGCTATCCACGCTTCTGTGAGGCAGCCCGCTATTGGTTACAATGGGCCGGTATCCCCGACAGTACCTATTCTGAGAGCAACGGACAGAACGACTATACCGACGACTACAAATGTCGTGGTATTTGGGTAAACTACTTGGCGGGAGGTTCGTCCGTCAACCCGAACGAGAAAGGACTTAATATACCTATCGACCTGGCCTTCGCTTTCCACACAGATGCTGGTATCACACTCAACGACTCTATTATCGGCACCTTGGGCATCTATCAGACAGATGCCTACGACGGCGTGTTTGCCAACGGGGCCTCCCGTTACCTGTCGCACGACCTGACCGACCTCATCCAATCGAACATCGTCCGAGACATCCGCACACTCTATGAACCAAAGTGGAGTCGCCGCGGCAAATGGAACCGTTCCTACTATGAGGCACGTGTACCTCGTGTCCCCACCATGCTTCTCGAACTTCTCTCCCACCAGAATTTCGCCGATATGCGCTATGGTCTTGATCCGCGCTTCCGCTTTACCGTGAGCCGTGCCATCTATAAAGGAATGTTGCAGTTTATCTGTTCCCAATATCACATGGATTACGTCGTGCAGCCGCTGCCCGTTGATCACTTTGCTATCCGCAACATAAGCGAAAACGAGATTGAATTAACCTGGCAACCCGTAACAGATCCCTTGGAGCCGACTGCCAATGCCGAAAAATACATTGTCTATACCCGCATCGGCGACGGCGACTTTGACAACGGTGTATTAGTAGAACAAAGCAACTACCGTACCAGCCTCCCTGCTGGAGTAGTATGCAGCTTCAAAGTGACAGCCGTAAACAAAGGTGGTGAAAGCTTCCCCTCCGAAATTCTGTCTGTCGGACGAGCCTTTCAATCCAAAGGTACGGTACTAGTAATTAACGGATTCGACCGTATCAGTGCTCCCGCCGACTTTGTAGCACCTGCCCCTGCTGATACCTTATTGGCAGGCTTTCTTGACAATGTTGACCACGGTGTACCCTACGTAAAAGACATCAGCTACACTGGCAAGATGAAAGAATTCCGCCGCGTCACTCCTTGGATGGACGATGACGCATCGGGTTTCGGTGACAGTTACGGTAACTATGAGACCCAAGTTATTGCCGGAAATACATTCGACTATCCCGCTGTACATGGTGAGGCCATTCTCCAAGCGGGTTATTCCTTTGTATCGTGCAGTGACGAAGCAGTGGAAGACGGCAATGTAAACATGAACGACTATGCCTATGTCGATCTCATTCTAGGCAAAGAATGCCAAACCAAGATGGGGCGTGGCGGTGTAAAACCACTAGAGTTCAAAACTTTCAGCCAATCCATGCAGCAGGCTATCACCACCTACTGTCAACAAGGAGGAAACCTCTTCATTTCCGGTTCATATGTAGGGACCGACCTATGGAACAACCGCCTAACACCGCCCGACGAAACCGACAAGAAATTTGCCACCGAAGTGCTGAAATACCAATGGCGTGTCAACCAAGCTGCCGCTGAGGGATGTGTAAAAAGCGTTGCCTCTCCTTTTGGCAAACCGAATGGAGACTATCGTTTCCACAACAAGTTGAACGCTGATTGCTACGTGGTGGAGGCTCCCGATGCAATCGAACCAGCTTCACCTGAAGCCTACACCTTCATACGCTACTCAGAAAATAACCTCAGCGCCGGCGTCGCCTACCGTGGTAATTATAAGACCTGCGTCCTCGGCTTCCCTTTCGAGACCCTCCGAACGGCTGAAGAGCGGAACCGCTTGATGGAAGCTATTATGGCCTTCTTCAACAACGAAAAACAACAGTAACAAACCAAACCTGAGCAGATTATGAAACGACATTGGTTCATCCTCCCGCTGTTGCTTGCCTGCCTCTCCTCACTGACGATATTGGCACAAGATAGATCCTTCCGCTTCGCACAGATTACGGATATCCACTTTGCACCCGGAAAGCCCAATCCAACTGAGGACCTATTGCGTACCGTTGCACAAATCAATGCTACAGACGGCATTGACTTCGTGTTGGTTACAGGTGATTTGACCGATAACGGAGACCGCACATGCATGGAAGAAGTCAAGGCATGTCTCGATTTACTAAAAGCTCCTTATTACGTTGTTCTAGGCAACCATGAGACAAAGTGGAGCGAATCAGGTTGTACGGCCTTTGCTGACATCTATGGCAGTGAACGCTTTAAGTTCACCCATAAAGGTTTCCTTTTTCTGGGGTTCAATTCGGGACCGTTAATGCGTATGGCCTACGGACACGTAGTGCCGCAAGATATAGAATGGATGACTGCCGAGATGGAAAAGGCAGGCAAAGACACACCCACCATCCTCGTTACCCACTATCCCATGCTGGAAGGTGATGTGGACAACTGGTATGACGTAACCGACGCTGTGCGCCCCTACAACGTACGGTTCTTCATTGGAGGGCACTACCACCGCAACCGCCAACTGAGCTATGACGGCATTCCTGGTATCTTGATGCGCAGCAATCTGCGTGACGCTGACGGCAAACCAGGTTATGGTATCTATGAAGTAGGGCCGGATTCCATCCGCGTTTATACTCAGCGTATAGGTGAGCCCAAAAAGCAATGGGCCTCTTTTTCACTCACTCATACCTATTATGACCATCAGGGCAAAGCAGATCAATACCCTGACTATTCCATCAACCAGACTTACCCACAAGTAAAAGCAGTTTGGACGGTACAGACAGGCGTAGGCATCTACTGCTCGCCAGCCACAGATGGTGAACGAGTGTTTGTTGCCGATGATTTGGGCAGTCTGACCGCCTACAATCTGAAGAAAGGCAAACGCCTATGGAGTTTCGCCGCCGAAAGGCGTATTGTAGGCACTCCTGCCGTGGCAGACGGTGTGATAGTATTCGGTTCGGCCGACAAACACATTTACGGCGTAAGTGCCAGGGACGGCAAGCTACTCTGGACACTCAAAGCATCAGCTCCCGTGCTGGGAGCCGTAGCCATCGCAGACGGCACGGCCTATATTGGTGCCAGCGACCATACTTTCCGAGCCATCAACCTGAAAAGCGGCGAGTTGCTCTGGGCTTATACCGGCGTGAAGGGTTACATCGAAACACGTCCGTTACTGGCAGACGGTAAAGTGATATTCGGCGCGTGGGACAATACACTTTACGCCCTCGACCAACAGACAGGCCGCGAATGCTGGAAATGGACACACGGCCTGCCAGGCATCCACTATTCACCAGCAGCCGTATGGCCTGTAGCAGCCAATGGCAAAGTGTTCATCGCCGACCCCAAACGTGCCCTGACAGCTATCGACCTCCGCACAGGACAGACCGTGTGGCGCACCTTCCAATCGCAGGTACGCGAAAGCATCGGCCTATCTGAAGACGGTCAACGCATCTACGCCAAGACCATGAACGACAGTATCGTCTGTTATACGACCCAAAAACAGGAAGCCAACCAAATATGGGCCACGGATGCCGGTTTCGGTTATGAACACGCACCCTGTATGCTGCCTGAGAAAGACGGCATTGTTTATACCAGCACCAACGACGGAGTGGTATGTGCCCTGGACGGGCAAACAGGCAGTATTATCTGGCAGCACAAGATAGGAAATTCACTCATCAACACTGTCGTCCCCTTGGGAAGCCGCCGTGTGCTGATCAGCAGCACAGACGGTACAGTGATTTTACTAAAAATCCAAAAATAAAAGAACGTATAATCATTAATATAGAACAACCATGAAACAAATTGATTGCTACCTCCTCTACACAGGAAACAATGACATAGAACAAACCGTTAAAGGCCTGCAAGCCACTGGCCAGGCCACACAAATCACCCTTTTCGGTTCCGAGGCACCTGCCGCCCTGCCCGAAGGTTGCGACTTCATGCCCGCCTCCAATCCTTTTGGAAGCCAAAGCCTGAGAACTATCGCCGCACAGGCCGAAGCACCTTACACCCTACTTTACACCAAGGACACCATCCTCAATCTGGGCATGTTTGCTCTGGAACGCATGGTATATATTCTGGAAGACAGCGGTGCAGGTATGGTTTATGCCGACCACTACCAACTTAAAGGAGGCCAACAGACTATCGCACCCGTCATCGACTACCAGCAAGGTTCGTTGCGCGATGATTTCGACTTCGGTTCCGTACTTCTGTTACGTACCGATGCCTTGAAGGAAGCCGCCTTGCGCATGAAGGCCGACTACCAGTTCGCCGGACTCTACGACCTGCGCCTCAAGCTGTCACAACAATACGAGCTGGTGCACATCAACGAATACCTCTATACTGAAGTAGAGAATGATACCCGCCGCAGTGGTGAAAAGATATTCGACTACGTGGATCCGAAGAACCGCAACCGCCAAATTGAAATGGAAGTGGCCTGCACTGAACACCTGAAGGAAGTGGGCGGGTACCTGAAGCCGGAGTTCGAACACATCGAATTCAACCGTGGCAATTTCGAATACGAAGCATCGGTCATCATCCCCGTGCGGAACCGTATCCGCACCATCCGTGATGCCATCCGTTCGGTGCTGACACAACAGACCGACTTCCGGTTCAACCTCATCGTCATCGACAATCATTCGACCGACGGAACGACCGAAGCCATTGACGAGTTCGCAAACGACGAGCGTCTCATCCATATCATTCCCGAGCGGAACGACCTGGGCATCGGCGGCTGCTGGAACTTGGGCGTACACCACCCCCGTTGCGGAAAATTTGCTGTTCAGCTGGACAGCGATGACGTCTACAAGGACGAGCACACACTGGCCACGATGGTGCGCGCCTTCTATGAACAGAACTGCGCCATGGTAGTGGGCACATACATGATAACCAACTTCGACATGCAGATGATTCCGCCCGGCATCATCGACCACCGCGAATGGACACCTGAGAACGGACGCAACAACGCCCTACGCATCAACGGTCTGGGAGCACCACGTGCCTTCTATACCCCCGTACTGCGTGAGGTGAAGGTGCCCAACACCAGCTACGGCGAAGATTATGCGCTGGGACTGAACATCTCGCGCCGTTTCCAAATAGGCCGCGTCTATGACGTCGTTTACCTTTGCCGCCGTTGGGACGACAACTCCGATGCATCGCTCGACGTAATAAAGATGAATGCACACAACCTTTACAAGGATCGTATCCGCACCTGGGAATTGCAGGCACGCATCGCACTGAACAAGCAGGCGAAGAATGCATAATATCTCCATTATAGAAGACCTATTTATAACTAAATGACATTCAAATCACCTTATAAGGAATATCCGAGGTTGCTACCAAATCCCTTCAAGATAGCTACCGAGGAAATACCATATAAGATGTAAGGAAATAATCACAAAAGACCTATGAACAAAGAAGTAAACGACCTGCTGGACCGACAACTAGCCACCTGGGAAACGGCGCGCCGGAACTACGATGCTCTCTCAGGCGTACGGGTCAAGGAACTGAACGTGCACGGTGTACCCTATAAGGTGCAGTTCAACCCCGCCCGCATCGTCTCCTCCGGTGCCAAGGTCGATGCCCAGTCCATTAAGGAGCGGCGCTGCTTCCTCTGTGCCGCCAACCGGCCTGCCGAACAGGAAGGCATCCTTTTCCGAGGGCACTACGAAATATTGGTGAACCCATTCCCTATCTTCCCGCGCCACCTCACCGTGCCCGAGACCGGCCATTTGCCCCAGCTCATCGCCAACCGCTTTGCCGACATGCTGGAGCTGGCCCGGGAACTGACAGACTTCACCATCTTCTACAACGGGCCGCGTTGCGGTGCCTCTGCCCCCGACCATGCCCACTTCCAGGCGGGCAGCCGCGGCTTCATGCCCATTGAGGCCGACTGGCGCACGCGAATAGCCGAGACGGTGGTACAGACCGCTCATGCCACCCTTTACAGTCTGAACGACGCACCGCGTACAACGCTTGTCATCAACACTGATGACGCCGGCGAGGCCTCCCGCCTCTTCCAGGCCATCTACCAGTCCTTACTCGTGCCCGAAGGCGACGAAGAACCGATGATGAACGTCCTGGCCTTCTACGAGTCGGCCCACTGGACAGTCTTCGTCTTCCCCCGTGCCAAGCACCGTCCCGCCTGCTACACGGCCGAAGGCAACGCCCGCCTGCTCAGCAGTCCCGCTTCCGTTGACCTGGGCGGTGTGTTCATCACCCCCGTCGAGCAGGACTTCCAGAAGATAACTGCCGACAACGTGGCACAGATATTGAGCGAAGTATGCCTTTCGCCCGAAACTTTTGCTCAAGTAAAGGCTCGTATCCGTAATGAAATCAATTAACAAAATAGAAATAATATCATGAACGAACCCTACGTACAAGTCGGAATCGTATTCGATCCCCAAATAGAATTTACATTGCTGACTCCCTACCAGCAAAACGGCCAGAAGGTGGATGGTCATCAGACCGCCACCTTCGACCACGGCCGCATCCTATGGCAAGGCCGCCTCTATGACGAACTGCTCTTCGAACCCAAAGACGAACAGACGGCCGCGTTCGAACTGCACGGTGTCACCATCGGCATCAACTTCCATTGGGAACGCAAGGAAGACCAACGCTTCCAGGGTGCCCTGCGCATCATCGTAGAAGACAATCACCTGACCGCCGTCAACGTCATCCGCGTGGAAGACTACCTGACGAGTGTCATCTCCAGTGAAATGAGTGCTACTGCCTCGCTGGAATTGCTGAAGGCCCATGCAGTAATCTCGAGAAGCTGGCTATTGGCCCAAATCAACAAAAACAAGGAAATCGAGGCACAACATACAGACTACTCGGCCTGCACGCAAACCGATGACGAACTGATCCGATGGTTCGACCGCGAAGATCATACCCGCTTCGATGTCTGTGCCGACGACCACTGCCAACGCTACCAAGGCATCACCCGTGCCTCCACAGATATTGTACGCCAAGCCATTCAGGCTACGCGTGGACAGGTACTGATGTCAGAAGATAAGATATGTGACGCCCGCTTCTCCAAGTGCTGTGGTGGTGCCTTCGAAGAGTTCCAGTACTGCTGGGAAGACACGCCCTACCCTTACCTGCGCAAGCAGCTCGACCGCCGCATCCGCCAGGGACAGACTTCCGTACCCGACCCTGCCCTGCCCGATTTAACTGTCGAAGCAGAAGCCGACCGCTGGATACGAACCTCACCCGAGGCTTTCTGTAATACTACAAACAAGCACATCCTGTCACAGGTGCTCAACAACTACGACCAGGAGACAACCGACTTCTACCGCTGGCGGGTTGAGTACACACAGGAAGAGTTGGCGGCCCTTATTCTCAAACGCTCGGGCGTGGACTACGGACAGATTATTGACCTCATACCCGTGGCCCGCGGTACCAGCGGCCGTCTGTGGAAACTGAAAATTGTTGGCACCAAACGTACACTGACCATTGGCAAGGAGCTGGAAATACGACGTACGCTGTCGTCCTCGCACCTTTACAGTTCGGCTTTTGTAGTGGACAAGCACGACCTCTCTCCAGAAGGTATCCCCGCACGATTTACCCTCATCGGAGCCGGCTGGGGGCACGGTGTAGGCCTCTGTCAGATAGGCGCTGCCGTCATGGGCGAGCAGGGTTACAAGTATAACGAAATCCTGCTACACTACTACATCGGAGCCAATATAGAGAAGATTTATTCATAAATAAATAAACAAACATACGGATCATGAACCAACAGACAAAGAATATCAATCCCTGGCTATGGGTTCCCACCCTATACTTCGCTCAAGGTATTCCCTATTTCATCGTGAACAACATCTCCGTGATGATGTTCACCAAGATGGGTGTCCCCAACGGAGAAATGGCTTTGTTTACCAGCCTGCTCTACCTGCCGTGGACCATCAAACCCTTCTGGAGCCCGTTCGTGGACATCATCCGGACTAAGCGCTGGTGGACAATAGCTATGCAGGTACTGATGTCCGTCGCCTTCATCCTGCTGACGCTGGCCATCCCAAGGCCGGAGGAAACAGACATTGCCGCGGGCACGACGCCCATCAGCCTGTTCACCTTCACGTTGATCCTGTTCATCATCACGGCCTTCGCCTCGGCAACCCATGACATTGCTGCCGACGGTTTCTACATGCTGGCGCTGAAACAGAGCGACCAGGCCGCCTTCGTAGGCATCCGAAGCACGTTCTACCGTCTGGCTTCCATTTTCGGTCAGGGCGTGCTCGTAGCCATTGCCGGTGCCATCGAGTTGAAGACAAAAGATATCCCGCTGTCGTGGACCATCACGATGCTCGTCACCGCCGTCCTGTTCAGTCTGGTGACGTTCTACCACATCTTCGTGGTGCCCAAACCCGCTTCCGACAAGCCCACACTGGCAGCCGGAACCGCCAGTGCCAAAGCCATCTTCCGGGAGTTCGGGCGTACCTTCGCCACCTACTTCACCAAGCCGGGTGTACTGCTGGCCATCGTATTCATGCTGCTCTACCGCCTGCCGGAAGCGTTCCTGATCAAGATGTGCATGCCCTTCCTCGTAGCCTCCAAGGCGTCGGGCGGACTCGAGCTCTCCACAGCCGAAGTGGGTATCGTATATGGTACCATTGGAGTCATCTTCCTCACCTTGGGCGGTATTCTGGGCGGTCTGTTCGCCTCACGCCTCGGCCTGAAGAAATCCATCTGGTGGATGGCCGGCTGCATGACCCTGCCGTGTCTGACGTTTGTTTATCTGGCCATCGCCCAGCCCGACAACGTAGTCATCATCTCCACCGCCATTGCCATCGAGCAGTTCGGCTATGGCTTCGGCTTCACAGCCTACATGCTCTACATGATGTACTTCTCCGAAGGTGAGTTCAAGACATCGCACTACGCCATCTGCACGGCCTTCATGGCACTGAGCATGATGATACCGGGCATGTTCGCCGGATATATTCAGGAGGCTATCGGATACACGGACTTCTTCTGGCTGGTAATGGTGTGCTGCATTGCCACGGTTATCGTTACTTTCTTCGTGGACAGGAAGATTGATCCGGAGTATGGAAAGAAATGAAAACAGACTATATAATAAATAGAACAACCATGAACAGAAAGAATATATTTACATCCGGCACAGGACTCGAGAAAACTCTCCTGCTCCTCTTCCTGTGCCTTTCTCTCAGTGCACAGGCCCAAAAGATACGTATCAAGACGGGCATCGAGGTGCTGAAGGCACAGAACTTCCGCTGCCTGGAGGGCAAGCGCGTGGGCCTTATCACCAACCCCACGGGTGTAGACAACGAACTGCGTTCTACCATCGACATCCTGCACGAAGCGCCTAACGTCAACCTCGTAGCCCTCTACGGTCCGGAACACGGCGTACGCGGAGACGTACATGCAGGCGACCACGTATCCGACCAGCGCGACCCAGCCACCGGCCTGCCCGTCTATTCGCTCTACGGCAAAACGCGCAAAGCCACGCCCGAAATGCTGAAGGACGTCGATATACTGGTGTATGACATCCAGGACATCGGCTGCCGCTCGTTCACCTACATCAGCACCCTAGGACTGGCCATGGAGGCCGCCGCAGAGAACGGCAAGGAACTCATCGTGCTGGACCGCCCCAACCCGCTGGGCGGACTGAAAGTGGAAGGAAACCTGACGGAGGACGACTGCATCTCCTTCGTCAGCCAGTTCAAGATACCCTACGTTTACGGTCTGACCTGCGGCGAGCTGGCCCTGTTGCTCAACGGCGAGCGGATGCTGACGGGCGGCGTGCAATGCAAGCTGACAGTCATCAAGATGAAGGGCTGGAAGCGTCGCATGGACTACACGGCCACAGGCCTGCAATGGATACCCTCGTCGCCCCACATCCCGCACCCTCACTCGGCATTCTTCTACCCCGTGAGCGGCATTCTGGGCGAGCTGGGCTACATGTCCATCGGCGTGGGCTACACCATCCCCTTCCAGATGTTCGCCGCTCCCTGGGCCGAAGCTGACAAGCTGGCCGACGCGCTGAACGACCTGCATGTACCCGGCGTCATCTTCCGCCCCATCTACCTGAAACCCTTCTACAGCGTGGGCAAGGGTGAACAGCTGCAAGGCGTACAGGTGCACATCACCAACTACGCCCGCGCGCCGCTCAGCCCCTTGCAGTTCCTCGTGATGCAGGAAGTGGCCCGCCTGTGGCCCGAACGCGCCGTCTTCGACCATGCCGACAAGGGCCGCTTCGCGATGTTCGACAAGGTGTGCGGCTCGCACCAAATACGCGAACGCTTCACGAAGACCAACCGCTGGGAAGACATCCGGCCCTACTGGGAAAAAGACGTGGAGAACTTCCGCCAAGTATCCAAGAAGTATTATTTGTACCGATAAGTCCAAAAAGACAATAATATGAAAGAACCTTATCTGTCGTTTCTGCACGAAGCCTCGCGCTTCATCCCACAGGAACGCATCTATACCGACGAACTGCGGCGCCTGGCCTGGGGCACAGACGCGGGCTTCTACCGCCTCATCCCGCAGATTGTCGTCCGTTCAGACAGCGAGGACGAAGTGGCCAGTCTGCTCCGTCTGGCCGACCGTTTGAACCTGCCCGTCACCTTCCGTGCCGCGGGTACAAGCCTGTCGGGTCAGGCCATCAGCGACTCCATTCTCATCGTAGCTGGCAAGCACTGGGAACAATACTCCATCAGCCCCGACGGCAGCCAGATTACCCTGCAGCCGGGCATCGTGGGGCAACGCGTCAATGAGTTACTGGCTCCCTACGGACGGAAGTTCGCCCCTGACCCCGCCTCGGTGAAGAGCGCCATGGTAGGCGGTATCGTGATGAACAACGCTTCGGGCATGAACTGCGGTACGCATGCCAACAGCGACCGCGTGATGCTCTCAGCACGTATCGTCCTGGCCGACGGCACGGTGCTTGATACAGCCGATCCTGTGAGCCGCGCCTCCTTCGAGGTGACTCACCGCGACTTTATCCGCAACATCTGCCACCTGCGCGACAGTATTCGTGCCGACGAGCAACTGCACGAGCGCATCCGCTACAAGTATGCCATCAAGAATGTCACGGGCCTTAATCTGTTACCTTTCATTACTTTCAACGACCCGTTCGACATCATCGCCCACCTGATGGTGGGCAGCGAAGGCACCCTGGCCTTCCTCTCGCAGGTGACCATGCGCACCGAGTACGACTATCCCTGCAAGGCCAGCGCAATGGTTTACTTCACAGATATCCGTGAGGCGTGCCGGGCCGTGGTAGCCATGAAAAAGCTGACCGACCCGAAAGAAGAATGGATTGTGAAAGGCGCCGAACTGCTGGACTACAAGAGTCTGTCGTCCGTGGACGACCCCATATATATAAAGTATAAAGGAGAAGCCACCGACCCGTCAGGTCTCACTGCCGTACTGACCGAGACCAAGGCCCGCACACCCGAAGAGCTGAAGACCCGCATTGCTGCCATTGAGCAAACCCTCTCGGCCTTCCATACCTACATACCCGTACACTTCACCGACAATCCGGCAGAGTATGGCAAGTATTGGGCCATCCGCTCGGGCATCTTCCCCAGTGTGGGAGGTACGCGCCGTCCCGGCACGACCTGTCTCATCGAAGACGTGGCCTTCCACATCGAAGACCTGCCCGAAGCCACCGCCGACCTGCAGGCCCTCATCGCCCGCCACGGCTACGACGATGCCTGCATCTACGGCCATGCGCTGGAAGGCAACTACCACTTCATCCTCAACCAAAGCTTCTCCACCCAGGCCGAAGTGGACCGCTACGAGGCACTGATGGAGGACGTCAAGACACTGGTAGTGGACAAGTACGACGGTTCCCTGAAAGCCGAGCACGGCACAGGTCGCAACATGGCTCCCTACGTCCGATACGAATGGGGCGAGGAGGCCTACGAGGTGATGAAAGCCGTGAAGCATCTCTTCGACCCGAAAGGACTGCTCAACCCCGGTGTCATCTTCAACGACGACCCCAAATGTCACCTGAAGCACTTCAAGCCGCTGCCGCTGCTAAATGAAGAGGTAAGAATAAAGAATCAAGGAAGTAAAGATAAGCGTACACAAAGAGATTCTTCATTCTTCACTCTTCATTCTACATTAAATAAGATTAACCGCTGTATTGAGTGCGGCTTCTGCGAAGTGAACTGTCTGTCGTGCGGCTTCACCCTCTCATCGCGCCAACGCATCGTCATCCAGCGCGAGCTGGCCCGCCTGCGCCAGGAAGGCGACGATCCCAAGCGCCTTGCCCTGCTGGAAAAGCAGTACCACTACCAGGGCAACCAGACCTGCGCAGGCGACGGGCTCTGTTCCCTGTCCTGCCCCATGGGCATCAACACAGGCGACCTGACCCACCTCGTACGCCAACGCCTCCTGCCCCCCGGCAGTACGGGCTACAAGGCCGGCGACTATGCCGCCCGCCACTTCGCCGGCATCAAGAGCGCCCTGCGCCCCGTACTCACCCTGGCCGATACTGCCCATGCCGCATTGGGCACCGCCACCATGAGCAAACTGACCCGAGGCATGCACAACTTGCTTGGTATCCCGCAATGGACAGCGGCGATGCCGAAAGCCTTTAAAATGAAGAATCCACAAGATGCAACCTCCCATTCTTCGTCCTCCGCCCAAGCTGATCCACTGAAAGTAGTGTACTTCCCCAGCTGCATCAACCAGACCATGGGGCTGGCACGCAAGTCGCCCGTCGAACAGGCGCTGGTCAACAAGATGATAGCCCTGCTCCACAAAGCAGGCTATCAGGTCATCTTCCCCAAGAACATGGAGAAGCTGTGCTGTGGCACCATCTGGGAGAGCAAAGGCATGATAGACATAGCCGACCGCAAAACGCATGAACTGGAAGAGGCCCTGTGGGAAGCCAGCGAACAGGGACGTTACCCTGTGCTCTGCGACCAAAGTCCCTGCCTGCACCGCATGCGCGAAACCATCCGTCGCATGAAGCTCTACGAACCGGCCGAGTTCATCTACACCTTCCTGCGTCCCCGCCTCATATTCAAGCCTGTCGACCGTCCCGTGGCCCTGCACATCACGTGCTCCATGCGCAAGATGGGACTGGCCGACACGCTCATCACTCTGGCCCGTCTGTGCTCCACACAGGTGTTCGTACCCGAAGAGGTGGGCTGTTGCGGCTTTGCGGGCGACCGTGGCTTCACACATCCCGAACTGAACGCCTATGCCCTGCGCAAGCTCCGCCCGCAGATTGAAGAACGGAACATCCAGATAGGCTACAGCAACAGCCGTACGTGCGAGATAGGCCTCACCACCAACTCGGGTATCCCCTACGTGTCAATAGCCTACCTGGTGGATGAATGTACTACCGCTAAAGACAGAAAGGAGGAACAACCGATATGAACAAACCGCAAACCAACAGCAAACGTATCCTTGCCCTCGACATTCTGCGGGGCATCACCATCGCCGGCATGATTCTGGTGAATAATCCCGGTTCATGGGGACACATCTACGCTCCCCTGCGCCATGCCGAATGGAACGGACTGACACCGACAGACCTGGTGTTCCCCTTCTTCATGTTCATCATGGGCATCTCCACCTATATCTCACTGAAGAAGTATGACTTCGCCTACAGCCATGCCACCCTCCGGAAGATTCTGCGGCGCACCGTCGTCATCTTCGTCATCGGCATGGCCATCGGCTGGTTCTCACGCTTCTGCTACTACTGGGCCTCGGCTCCCGACGACCTGAATTTCGGGCAGAACCTGTGGGCATCGGTATGGACGTTCGACCGCATGCGTATCCTGGGCGTCATGCAACGCCTGGCTCTGTGCTACTGCGCCGCTTCCATCGTGGCTCTCACGATGAAGCACAGCCGCATTCCCTACCTCATCGCCACGCTCCTCGTGGGCTACTTCATCCTGCTGATGGCAGGCAACGGCTTTGCCTACAACGAAACCAACATCCTGTCCGTCGTGGACCGCGCCATCCTGACACCTGCCCACATGTACAAGGACAACGGAATCGATCCCGAAGGCCTGCTGAGCACCATTCCCTCCATCGCCCACGTGCTGCTGGGCTTCTGCGTGGGCCGTATGATGCTGGGCGACAAGAATGCCACCAGCCGCAGCCGTGAAGAAGTGCTCCAGTCACACCTCGTCAAGCTGTTCCTGATAGGTACCATCCTTACCTTCAGCGGCCTGCTGCTGAGTTACGGATGCCCGCTCAACAAGAAGATATGGTCGCCCACTTTCGTGCTTACCACCTGTGGTCTGGCCTCCAGTCTGCTGGCTCTGCTCATCTGGATTATCGACGTAAAAGGCTACAAGCGCTGGAGTCTGTTCTTCGAGTCGTTCGGTGTGAACCCGCTGTTCATGTACGTACTGGGCGGTGTGCTGAGTATCCTGTTTGGCAGCATCCGCCTGCCCTGGGCCGACGGAAGCATTTCCATCCACGGATTGCTCTACGGCAAGATGATGCAGCCGCTCTTCGGAGATACCGGCGGCTCGTTGGCCTATGCCCTGATATTTGTCACCATCAACTGGTGCATCGGCTACCAATTATATAAAAGGAAAATATACATCAAGATATAAACATTATTATTATGATACTGATAGCAGACAGCGGCTCTACCAAAACCGACTGGTGTTTGGTAGAGCATGGAGAAGTTCTCCAACAGATTTTTACCAAAGGTACCAATCCTTTCTTCCAGAGCGAAGAAGAAATCAGCAACGAGATAGCAGCCAACCTTCTGCCCCAACTGAAGACGCCCGAAGTAGATGCTGTCTATTTCTATGGAGCCGGTTGTGCCTTTCCCGACAAGATAGAGACCGTTCGCCGCGCCATCCTGCGCCATCTGAAGGTGAAAGGCGAAGTGGAAGTAAGCACCGACATGCTGGCCGCCGCCCGCAGCCTGTGCGGACAACGTCCGGGTATCGCCTGCATCATGGGTACGGGCTCCAACTCATGCTACTACGATGGCGAGAAGATTGTGCAGAACGTATCGCCCCTGGGATTTATTCTGGGCGACGAAGGAAGCGGTGCCTGCCTGGGCAAACTGCTGGTGGGCGACATCCTGAAGAACCAGATGACACCGGAGCTGAAGGAGAAGTTCCTCAGCCAGTTCAACCTGACGCCGGCCGACATCATTGACCGTGTTTACCGCAAGCCGTTCCCCAACCGTTTTCTGGCCAGCCTGTCTCCCTTCCTGGCACAAAACCTCAATGAACCTTGCATACACAGCCTGGTACTGAACAGCTTCAAGTCGTTCTTGAAACGCAACGTCATGCAGTATGACTATCAGAACCACGAAGTCCATTTCATCGGCTCCGTAGCCTACTACTACAAAGACGTGCTGGCACAGGCCACCGACGAAATGGGTATCCGCTTGGGGAGTATCCTTAAAAGTCCCATGGAAGGCCTCATCGCCTACCACCGTTAATCATTATCGCTAACCACTAACCATTTAAGAGAATATGGCATTCATCAAGATTTCAGAGCAACCCTCGCTCTACAACGATTTGGAAAAGAAGTCTGTCCGCGAAATACTGGAAGACATCAATACCGAAGACCAGAAAGTAGCCCTGGCCGTACAGAAGGCTATCCCACAAATAGAGAAACTGGTCACCCAGATTGTGCCCCGCATGAAGCAGGGCGGACGCATCTTCTACATGGGAGCCGGCACCAGCGGCCGCCTCGGCGTACTCGACGCTTCGGAGATACCGCCCACGTTCGGCATGCCCAACACTTTGGTCATCGGCCTCATTGCTGGAGGCGACACTGCCTTGCGTAACCCCGTGGAGAACGCCGAAGACGATGTTCATCGCGGCTGGGAGGAATTGGTGGAACGCAACATCACAACCAAGGATACCGTCATCGGTATTGCCGCGTCGGGCACCACCCCCTACGTCATCGGCGCCCTGCACGAAGCCCGCGAACACGGTATCCTGACGGCCTGCATCACCAGCAACCCCGACTCTCCCATGGCTGCCGAGGCTGACGTGCCCATCGAAATGATTGTAGGACCGGAATATGTCACCGGCAGCTCGCGCATGAAATCAGGTACAGGACAAAAAATGATTTTAAACATGATTACCACCTCGGTCATGATCCAGCTGGGCCGTGTCAAGGGAAACAAAATGGTGAACATGCAACTGAGCAATAAGAAACTAGTGGACCGCGGCACGCGTATGTTGGTCGAAGAACTAGGTTTGGACTACGGTAAAGCCAAGGCCCTTCTGCTGATGCACGGCTCGGTAAAGAAAGCGGTGGATGCCTACCGCGAAGGAAAAGAATAACTTAACACATATCTCCATGAAAACAATCTGTCTTATCCTCTCCTGCCTGCTGGGATTTACTGCCGTTAAAGCACAACCGCTCTCACGTGTAGCTCCCGAGCAGGTCGGTATGGACTCTCAACGGCTCTTATGGGCCGACGAAGCTATCAATAAAGCCATCGCCGAAAAGGAAATACCAGGAGCTGTGCTGGCTGTCGTGCGTCACGGTAAGATGGCCTACCTGAAGGCCTATGGTAATAAGAGCCTAGTCCCCAAAGCGGAACCAATGACTACCTCCACCGTGTTCGACATGGCTTCGTGCAGCAAGTCCATGTCCACCGCCGTATGTACCATGATGCTGGTTGAGCGGGGGCTCATCCGTCTGCTCGATCCCGTCAGTCTCTACATCCCTGACTTCCGTCCCTGGCAGAGCGAAGACGGAAAGCGTACCAAGGCCATCCGTATCCAGGACCTGCTGACCCATACGTCGGGTCTGCCTGCCTATGCTCCTGTTGCACAGATTCAGCAGGCAGCCGGATCGCCCTGCCCCGACGCACTGATGCAGTACATTGACACCTGCCAGCGGGGCTTCGAACCGCAGACCGACTTCCGCTACAGCTGCCTGAACTTCGTTACTCTGCAACGCATCATCGAAACCGTCAGCGGACAACCGCTCAACCAGTTTGCTCAAGAACAGCTCTTCAATGTGCTAGGTATGAAGCACACCGGCTACCTGCCCTGCAAGCAGGACAAGAAAGGCCGCTGGGTGAACACCAGTCTGCCACAATGGCTACAGGACGAAGGCTGCCACATCATTGCCCCCACCGAACAGCAGCCCGACGGGCAAGTGCTCCGCGGACAGGCACACGACCCGCTGGCACGCATCCTTAACGGAGGCATCAGCGGCAACGCAGGCGTCTTCTCGTGCGCCGAAGACATTGCCCTGCTCTGTGCAGCCCTGCAGAACGGCGGCGAGTGGAACGGCCGGCGCATCCTCAGCCCGCAGACGGTGAAAGCCATGCGTACAGTACCCCGAGCCACCGCCTCGCTGGGACGTACGTTGGGTTGGGACTGTTTCACGGCCTATGCGTCGAACAACGGCGACCTCTTCGGTCCCCACACCTACAGCCACACGGGCTATACGGGCACCAGCATCGTCATCGACCCGGATACGGACACCAGCGTCATCCTACTCATCAATGCCGTCCATCCCAAGGACGAGCATAGCGTGGTACGCCTGCGCTCGCTGGTATCCAATGCCGTAGCCGCCTCCATCCTGCCCACACCGCGCACTTACACCGACCACTACTACCGGCGTTTCCTCCAGTTTATGGACGAACCGCCTGTCACCTCACAGGACATCGTGATGCTGGGCAACAGCCTGACGGAGAACGGAGGCGACTGGGGCCGGCGGCTGGGCTGGAAGCACGTGGTGAACCGCGGTATCATCGGCGACGAGGTGATGGGTGTATACGACCGTCTGCACCAGATTCTGCCCGGCCATCCCCAAAAGCTGTTCCTGCTGATAGGCATCAACGACGTGTCCCACGGGCTGACGGCCGACAGCATTGTCAGCCTCATCCGCCTCACCGTGGAGCGCATCCGCCGCGAATCGCCGCAGACCAGCCTCTACCTGCAGAGCCTGCTGCCCATCAACGAGAGTTTCGGCCGATACCGCCTGCTGACGGGCAAGACCGAAGTGGTTCCCCAGATCAATGCTCTCCTCCGGGAGCTGGCCTGCGAGCAGCAGATCGACTTCATCGACCTCTTCCCGCTCTTCACCGAGAAGGGAACGAACGTCCTGCGCAAGGAGCTGACCACCGACGGCCTGCACCTCAACGAAGATGGCTACCGGATATGGGTGAAAGCGCTGAAAAAGACATAAATAGCCCTGTTCTGGAACAGTTCCTCAACGAAGGAGTGCATTCTCCACGCAAGAAAGAAGACTCTAAAATACCAGTCATTTCTGTGTGAAGAATGCACTCCTTACTATCTATTCTTTAACTATAGAATTATTTTTGCAACTGATTATAAATCTTCAGGTTTGTAATGCGGCTCTTGAATTTGCCAGCCTGTTCCAACGGGAATACCAAGGTACGTATATAATTCATAGAATCCTTTCCACCATTGTAATAACGCTTTTGAATATCAAGTTTCTCAACCAACCGGCCATTGACAAAAAGAGAAGTAGACAAAGGATCACCTTCTATCCGTATATTTACTTTTTCTTTCGGATAGGGCGTAAAGCCGAAAGTATTCAGATAACCATCCCGGGCAAATCCCCAAGAACCATTTATTGGATTAGAAAGATAGAACACTGCATTGGGAGAACGAAACAGTACTGTTCCCCATTCTTCGGCCTGCGCCTCCAAATCAAACGACACCGCATAATCATATCCGATTTCCGAATAGGGTAACCGGGAACCCGGAAGCACTTCAGCCGTTTCATAAACTAATCCTGGCATTTTGTTGATACGTCCCAAAAGATTCACCCCAGGCGCCTCACTCAAAGTCATCCGAGCAGCATTGAAGTCCACATAAGACATCGTCGGACGAGCATTCCATGTCTTTACAGCCATAGTCTGCAAACTGGGATATATGCGATAGTGAATATCCTTTACCGATATTCCATTACCGACAAGATCATTCCACACGGCAAACAATCCTCCCAAAATTGCAGGGTTCCTTTCATCAAAGACCTCATCAGCCACATGGGCAGGTGTCCATTCATTGTACAAATATTCATTATCCAGATGATCCTGATAATAAGGTGCTAAAGGTACAATATACACTTTTTCATCTGGAATACTTAACAATTTATATCCCAACCGAGCCATCTCACGGGGATTGGCAAAATGATTGTTCCAGATAAACATATCCACCTGGTCAACTTTTACGGGAGTTTTACCGGATGCATGCGTCAATGCTCCCCATACACACGCTCTTTTGCCAAAGCTCTCAATATACTTAATGTAACGGTCTGTAAATGCCCGGAACTGTTCAACGACCTTCTTATCTGTATTAGAATACTCATCTGTTCCAATGTGTACCCTCGGCCCGCGAAAGACCGGATTATCCCCTCCTAAATATTCCTTAAAAAGTGCATCGAGGAAAGTATAAGTTTCCGGATTGGAAAGGTCCAAATGGTCCATACCATATTCCTTACTGCCAAGTTCTGATTTGTAATGACTGAAAGCAAGAGCATGAGCCGGGACATCTATTTCCGGAATGATTTCTACAAATCGGGCAGCCGCTTCCTCCTGAAAATCTATAAATTCTTGTTTTGTATAATAACCGTCACGGGCAGCTAACCCTGGAAAGGTTTCACACTCCAAACGAAAAGCGGCATAAGTCTTATTCCAGTCATGATTGAAAAACTGCTTAAAACCATTGTCATTCAAGTGGACATGCAAGACATTCATCTTATAATAAGCCATTACTTGAGTCAAACCGCGCAAATAGTCCATCGGAATATATTTCCGACCACAATCAAGCATGAATCCACGCATTGCATAATCGGGGAAATCGCGTATAAATCCCTTAGGCAATTTTCCATTTTCATCTTGTTCGCTCATTTGTAGCAGCGTCCTCGTTGCCCAATAAGCTCCTACGGCTTTTGGCGCTGAAATTTTCACACAACGATCCACTTCTATTTCATACCCTTCTCCTCCCAACTTTTCGTCATTCTTCAAAGTCAGAAAGAAATCGCCTGTTTCAGCTTTTCCACGAACCACTTCAGGCATAATGCCGAACAGGGTTTGGTAATCTGCGGCAAAAGCCTCAGCAACCGTCTGCAAAACAAGGTCATCATAAACGACACGTAACGACGTATCAGGAACAAAAAATCCCCTTCCGCCTTTCCACTCCTTCAGCTCAGGAATAACAAACGGCTTCCCGTTTTGAGCCCACACTCCACCCATTGCACACAGCAACAAACATAACAAAGCACTGATTCTCTTCATAATCGACACGGTTAATGTAATTTATAAACACACAGGAATAAGAAAAAGGGGCCGAAACCAACTGAACGCTTCGGCCCCATGAAATTATCAATTGAATATACCTACTGACAAATCTACTGAATCTGGTTACTTCACCAAATCTCTATTCAAATTCGGATTCTTTTCGACTTCCGTATCCGGATAAGGAATATAGATACTATTGTCTCCCGCCCAAGTCGACTTGACTACAGTGACACTTTCTTTTGCCTTAAAGCCGGGAGCTACTTCTATTTCCGGATTAGCAACGCGATAATCAAAGTTCTTTTTCAGTTCGTTCATGCGGAACTCATCAGAACGACGTGTAACCATAGCAACCCAATAGCCTGCCACTTCCCAACCGTGTTCCATGTAACAAGCCTCAGCCAACTGACTGGCGTTCATGTCGTCTATCTTCACCACACTGCCATCACTCAATGCAACACTTTCATAATCTGTAACCGCACGCTGACGAACCCGTTTCAGACATTGCTTGGCCAGATTAAGATCGGATTCACCCGCACGAGCCGCACTTTCTGCATACCACAGCAACACTTCCGAATAACGGATAACACGATGCCGGTGACCATTGCACATGCCTGTATAATTGGGTTGAGTATAGTCATAAGGTTGGGCCAACTCTGCACCACCTGCATCACAATTCGTTGTAAAGATTGTAAACATCGGATGATATTCT
Organism: Candidatus Bacteroides merdavium; assembly: GCA_019116805.1. Taxonomy (GTDB): domain Bacteria; phylum Bacteroidota; class Bacteroidia; order Bacteroidales; family Bacteroidaceae; genus Bacteroides; species Bacteroides merdavium. The sequence goes on from DXAV01000034.1 coordinate 57,884, forward strand.
GATACAACCGGCTTTCCGTCATTGTCCAATTCCCACCAATCCACAGCTTTTGTTATTCTATAATTTGCATCCTGGAAGGTTATTTTAGGAGCATACACTGCATTTTTGCGCGGACCTTCCGGAAAACGTTTCCAAAAAGCAATTTCTCCCCAGGAGTCGCCCCAACCAGCATCTCCCAGACTCTCAAAACGGTTGCAGGAAGACAACTGCGAGTCGGTTGCCCAGTCCACTACCGGTGAATAGTCAATGCCCAACACGGTTTCCTTGTTGTAATTATGTCCCATAGAATAAACATGACTCCATTCACTATCCAGATAGAAGCCGTACTGTGCCTCCTTATCAATCACTTCCTTGGCCTTGGCTGCAGCCAAAGCGTAATATTCGGCCCCCTTGTTCAAGGGATAACCGGCCATGGACATGTAGACAGCCGAAAGAGTAGCCTGCACAGCCTGTTTGGTCACATAAGCATCTACCCCGTCATGATTGCGCGGAGCCGTTGAATAGCTGGTGGGTAGCATACCCTCAGCCGCCTTCAAGTCATCAACAATCAGCTTATAGACATCTTCCACAGAAGACAATTGGATGTCATTGCTCAATTCATCAGCCGTTTTCACCAAAGGAAGAGGACCGAAAATACGAACCATATAATAATATGCATACGCTCTCCAGAAATGAGCCTGTCCCAAAGCAATATTAACTTCTGTCTCGCTCACCGGTGTATCGCCGGCATTATTCAATATAAGGTTGGCAGCCTTGATTACCGTGTAATGTTTAGACCATGCATCCTGTACACCCTTATTGTTGTTATTGGCACTGAATCCGTCCAATTCGGCCACAGCCTGCTTATTGGAACCCGGGTTGGCCGTCATGTCGTCCCCCTGCCATTGCGGGTACATCATGTTGGTATATGTTTGGGTGCCATTTACTTTAGCATAAAGAGAATAGACACTAGCATCCAAAGCATCCTGCGACACAAAGAAATTGGAAGGCGTCAGTTGCCCCTTGGGATCTTCCGTCAGGAAGTCACTGCACGAAGTACTTACCAGGGTAGTTGCCACAAGACAACTCAAAATTATTTTAGTTTTCATATTTGATTCAAGAATTTAGAAAGTTATCATTAGAAATTCATGCGTACACCTACCGTAATCGTACGCGGGTTGGGGTAAGCACCCATATCCATACCATTGTCCACATCGACACTGTTGGCACTAAACGATGCGCCAGCCGGATCAATGCCCTTATACCCCGTAATGGTGAAGAGGTTCTGGGCTGAAAGCGAGAAACGGATATCTGCAAACTTTGTCACTTTACGAGGCAGTGTATAAGCAACACTGATATTCTCGCAGCGCAGATAGTCTGCATTCTCAAGCCATTTGCTCGAATTGCCGTAATTACTGTTCGTCACACCCGGAGTCGGCATCGTCTTGCCTACATTTACAAAATAGTCTTTTGCCGTAACAAACATGGAAGCACCCACCATCGAATTCATGGCAAAATCAACCAGATTGAGGCGTTGAGCTCCAAAGGCTGCGTTGAAGAACACATTAAAGTCCCAATTCTTGTAAGTGATGGTATTGTTCCATCCTAAAGTGAAGTCCGGATTGGAACAGCCCAGAACCATTTTGTCATCGCCGGACGGGTTGGTTGTCACTTGTCCATCTTTGGTATAATAAGAGTCCACAAAATCGCCGTTGTCATTCTTTACCAAACCAGCCCACTTATAACCATAAAATGTACCGATTGCCTCACCTTCCTTAATGATTGTAGCGGGATCTACCGTTCCAGGAGAAGGACTGGCGCCATAGATAACCGGCTCTTCAGCAGTCAGTTTTGTCACCTTGTTCTTCAAATAGCTGCCATTGATGCTGCTGGTCCACTGCAGATTGTCATTCTGGATAATGCGCCCTGTAATGGTGAGATCCACACCCTTATTGCTCACTTCACCGGCATTTACCCAGTAAGTTGTTCCACCAACATAGTTTGGAGCAGTACGTTTCAAGAGGGCATCCGAAGTACGTTTGTCAAAATAGTCAACGCTCAAAGTCAAACGGTTGCTGAAGAATCCCAGGTCAATGCCCAAATCAAACTGCTTCACTTTCTCCCAAGTCAAATCCGGCGTAGCCAGTCCGTTAGCCCAATAGCCGGTGTATGTGGTCCCTGTACCGAAATTGAAGGCCGTACTGGTCATCAGTCCCAAAGTTGAATACGGATCTATATCCTGATTACCGATAATACCATAACTTGCACGGATTTTCAAGTCACTCACAGCCTTGACATCTTTCATGAAGTCTTCCTTCGTAACAGTCCATGCAGCCGCAATAGAAGGGAAATAGCCCCACTTCTGATTGGTGAAACGTGAACTTCCGTCAGCACGGAACGTTCCGGTCAACATATACTTGTCGGCATAGTTGTACATGACACGCGCTACCCCCGAAAGCAAATTCCAATTGCTATAGCTGTTCCCGGCGTCACGAGTCTTGGCATTCTTGACATTCCAATAGCCCACCTGCTCGGCAGAAAGATTCTTGCCGGTAATCTCCATATACCGAGTTTCCGACTTAGTAGCCTCCCATACAGCTGTAGCCGTCAACGAATGCTTGTTCCAATTCCCCGTATAGGTAAAGTTGTTGGTCGACTGCAGTACCATATTGTATGTATCAGTGTTCCCCATGCCGTTCTGGGTCTGTACCCGGGTGGACGAGAATGTGTATCCTTTCCAGTCTGAATAATCAATTCCATTGGTTGTGGTAAAAGTGAGCCCCTTCAGGATATTGAACTTCAAGTCTACATGGCCACTGACCACACTACGTTTGCGGTCATTCTGATTTTCATGAAGAATGCCATAAGGATTGTTCTGGATATTGTTATAGGGGTCTGTATTATAGTCACCAGTATCGTTGTACATTTCCATTGTAGGCGAATAATTCAATCCCACCCATATCGGATTTTCCTGACTTTGATTGAATCCGGCCCCCGAACCATTACTCTGAGACAGGTTGACATCGGCCGTCAACTCCAGCCATTTATACAGTTTGGAATGTACATTGGCCTTTACCGAATAACGGGTAAAATCAGTATCCGTAATGACACCTTTGGTATTCATATAGTTGCCGGACACATAAAATTGAGTGTCTTCATTACCTTTCGAAATGGCAACTTTATAATTTTGGGTCACGCCTGTACGCAGCAATACATCCATCCAGTCTATACCCGGATTCGTACCGTCCAAATAGCCTGTCATAGTACTGCCATCCACTCCTTTGTAATCAATCAGAGCCTGGGCATATTCTTTCGTTCCCATCACTTCCGGAATATGGTAAGCATTGGAGAATCCAACCGAAGCGTCAAACACAACCTGAGTCTGTCCCGCTTTACCAGTTTTGGTGGTAACCAGCACCACACCGTTTGCACCACGCGAACCATAAATGGCAGTCGAAGAGGCGTCCTTCAGAATCTGCATGCTCTGGATGTCTTCAGGGCTGATGCCATCCAAACCGCTCTCACGCACAATACCATCTACCACATAAAGCGGATCGTTCGACTTATTGATGGAGCTGGCACCACGTACACGAATCTTCAGGTCACCGCCCGGCACACCACTCGAGGTAACGGAAATACCGGAAACACGTCCTTGCAACGCATCTTCGATACGGGTAACCGGCTGGTCTTTGAACTGCTTGTTGTCCATAACGGCCACTGAACCGGCCAAATCGGCCTTACGGACAGTACCATAACCGATAACCACCACCTCATCCAACGCCTCACTGTCCTCACGCAAAGTAACGGTAAGGCTCTTCTGCCCGTTGACAGGGACCTCTACCGTTTTATATCCGATATAAGAACATACCAATACTGCATTGGGGCCGACATTCAGCTTAAAACGTCCGTCCAAATCTGTAATCGAACCGTTCTGAACATTACCTTTCTCCACTACATTAACGCCGATAAGCGGTTCTCCGTTAGCGTCCTTCACGATACCTGTCACTTGCCCGGTCTGCTGATTGACTGCATACTCATACGAAGAAAGTGCAGGAACAGCCAAGACAGGTCCTCCAGCACAAAGCAATCCCATTGCCAATGGCATCATCCGAAGAATTTTTCTTTTTCCTTTTTTCATAAAGTAAAATATTAAGTTTAACAATTTGTTTTAATTTCCATTCCCATAGTTTGACATTCACTCCAAGGTTCATTGGTAACCCTTCGGTTGAATGCGTCGCAAAAATAAGAAAGAGGCAACCCAAATTCCTTTAAAAAAATGCTATTTCTTTTTCAAAAACGACTAAAAACAGCGTTTCTGACTATTTACAAAAGAATTTTTATCTGTTTTTTTAAGCGTACAGCAGCTCGATTACCTAAAAAATCAATAAATACCTCTTTAAAAACATATCCATCCATGAGCCGATTTCAGAAATGAGACACTATCTTTGTTGCCAAATATAACAATGAAGCTGTTTCAAAAACGGAAAAGGAGTTTCGTTCTGTCATACCGGGCGAAACGAAGCGGAATCAGAGCATTTCATGCACGTTGTTTGAGATTCCTTGATGCTCCTCTTCCCTTCCCTTATTATCAGGGGAGCGCAACGCTCAAGATGACAGAATGTTACTTGTCTATTTTGAACCTCTGCCGAAACAGCCCAATATAAAAAATGAAGAGAATGGAAATGGCGAGACAACTGCTTCCCTTATTGGCATTCCTGATATTACACCTAATGCCTTCCAATGCCTATGGGAAGCATTACCTATACAAACAAATTCTTCTGAATACAGGACTTCCAACGACCCTCAACTGCATATCATCGGATACCAAGGGGTTTGTCTGGACTGGAACCAAATTCGGTTTGGGACGTTTCGACGGACACGAACAAAAAAGATATCTGCATCAGCCGGGCGACTCCACCTCTCTCCCCGGAAATTACATTTATCAAATTCTGGAAGACTCGGCCCATCATCTTTGGATACTGACCGACATGGGAGTCGCACGATACAATTATCGAAACAACCAGTTTATCTCCCTCAAGAACAGGGATGGAAAACCCTGCATAGCCTATTCCATCTGCCAATGGAATCATCTGTTATTGCTGGGAGGTATCAACAAAGTCTATTCATTCGACCTCCGTACCGGAGCATTCACAACCTTTCAGGAGCTGCAACATCCGAACCGTTTCGAAATCATACGCATGGCTGTTTCAAAAGGGGAAAGGCTTCTGTGTTGCAGCAGATGGGAAGGCATTTATGCTATAGACTTGCAGACCGGAAGAATGAATGAAGCCCCTTTTAAGTGTGGCAAGGAAATCTCAGACATGTTCATCGATTCCCAACAGCGTATCTGGATTGCCCCTTACAACCAAGGTGTACGCTGTTTTGCCACCGACGGCAGAAGAATGGCAGAATATACGACTCGGAACTCCGGGCTCAGCAATGACATCGTTCTCTGTATTACCGAAAAGGAAGGGCAGATATGGTTCGGCACCGACGGCGGCGGAATCAATATTCTGAATCCGGATTCCGGTAGTTTCGCCCATCTGAAGCATGTACCGGGAGACAAGCTGTACTCCCTGCCTACCAATTCCATCAATTGTCTGTACAGGGATCAATACCAGAACATCTGGATTGGTGGTGTCTACAATGGCCTCATCAACATGCGTGAAGTCCATATGAAAACTTATACAGACGTTCCTTTCGGTTCCTCTTGGGGGCCCAGCCACAACATTATTATCAGTCTGTATCAAGAAAGCCCCGAATGCATTTGGGTAGGGACAGACGGAGGCGGAATCAATCGCTTCAATCCCGCCACGGAAACCTTCACCCACTATCCCTATACGCGAGAAGACAAGATTACCTCTATCTGTGAATTCACGCCGGGAAAGTTGCTGATGTCGGCCTTTGCCGAAGGGTTGTTCGTTTTCGATACCCGAACCGGACGGAAAACTCCGTTCCGTGTCATTGACGAAGCCACTACCCAGACCATCTCGCAACACGGCTATTCAGTCTACCTGCACCGAAACACCCCCAATACCATTCTCCTTCTCAGCAACCACGTATACATTTATAATGTATCCAGCCGCACTTTCAGCATCGCCATCGAAGAAAAAGAAAACCCCGTCAGCTGGGGTTCTCTGCAAGCCATCTTCAGCGAAGAGGGCCGTACTTACCTGTTCGACTCCAAGCGCATCTACGAGATGAACCATACCACCCAGCACCTGAAAACATTGTATACCTCTTCCAAGGACATCAACATCAACTCAGTCTCCTACGACCGGAAAAACCGTTTCTGGATAGGGACTAATCAGGGACTGGCCTATTTTACGCCGGCAACCGGACAATATACCCAAGTACCGACAAGCCTCTTCACAGACATATCGTCCGTCATATGCAGGACGCCGGACGAAATCTGGATCGGTGCCGAGAACATGCTTTTCTCCTACTCGACGGACAAGGAGCGTTTCACCATTTACGGAGAATCGGATGGAGTGTTGCCCAATGAATACATACCACGCGCTCAGCTCGTCATCAACGGACAAGTGTATATGGGAGGAGTGGAAGGACTGCTGTATATCGCCAACAATCAAAAGACCGACGTGAGCGGATTTCCTGAAATCCAGCTCTCGGACATCATCCTCAACGGGACCTCCATCAATGATCAGCTGACCAAGGATCAAAACGTTCTGTCCGTATCCAGAAACAGCAACGTCGTCATCCAGATCATGACGAAGGAAGAAGACATTTTCCGTCGGAAACTATATCGTTATCGGATAGAAGGACTTGATGAAAACTACACGGAGACCTACCAACCGGAAGTAATCATGCGCACCCAGGTGCCGGGAACCTACCGCATCATGGCCTCGTGCACGGCCAAAGACGGAAGCTGGATTCCCGACAGACTGCTGCTTACGATTACCATCCTGCCTCCCTGGTATCAGACTTGGTGGTTCATCACTGCCTGCATCATTCTGTCAATTGCCCTGCTGTCCGAAGCTTTCAGACGGACCTTGAAACAAAAGGACCGCAAGCTGAAATGGGCCATGAAGGAACATGAGCGGCAGGTCTACGAGGAAAAAGTCCGCTTTCTCATCAACATCAGCCATGAACTGCGCACTCCGCTGACATTGATTTATGCCCCACTGAAAAGGATTCTGAAAACCATCGGCCCGAATGATGAACAATACCTGCCCCTTAAAGCCATCTACCGACAATCCCAGCGCATGAAGGCACTCATCAATATGGTGCTCGATGTCCGAAAGATGGAAGTGGGCGAAAGCAGGCTGCATCTGCAGCCTCATCCCTTCAATTCCTGGGTGGGACAAGTCCTGCAGGACTTTATCGGAGCAGGAGAAGCTGAACAGATACACATCGACTACAGGCCCGACGCTGCGATCGGAGAAGTCAGCTTCGACAAGGACAAATGCGAAATCGTACTGAGCAACCTGCTGGTAAATGCCTTGAAGCACAGTCCGCACAACACCTGCATCACGGTGACCACCCAGCTTTCGGGCGACGACAAGGTCCGTGTATCCATCTCCGACCAAGGATGCGGCCTCAACCAAGTCAACATGGACAAGCTGTTCAAACGTTTTTACCAAGCGGACGGCGAACAAAACGGAACAGGTATCGGACTGTCCTACTCCAAGATACTGGTCGAACAACACGGAGGAACAATCGGTGCCTACAACAATACGGACGCCGGCGCCACCTTCTACTTCGAACTGCCTCTAAGGCACGCATGCGAAGAAATAGTCAGTCCGCCCAAAGCCTATCTCAATGAACTGATTGCCGATGACGGAATCCCAACGGAGACCTCCGCCACAACAGATTTCGATACCACCTCCTACCGGATTCTCGTGGCCGATGACCACCCCGAGATGACAGAGTTTCTGAAAAAAATTCTGGAAGAGCACTTCAAGCAAGTGATGACGGCCTCCGACGGAGAAGAAGCTCTGCAACTGACCCGGAAATACCGGCCCGACATCATCGTGAGCGATGTCATGATGCCCCGCATGAACGGATACCAGCTCTGTCAACGCATCAAGGAAGACATTGACATCAGCCATATTCCCGTAATTCTGCTCACTGCCCGCGATGACGAACAGAGCCAAAAAGAAGGATACAAAAACGGAGCCGATGCCTATCTGGCAAAGCCCTTCGAAGAAGAGACCCTGCTGGAACTAGTCCGCAACCGACTGAAAGACAGAGAGAATATACGCAAGCGCTACATACATGCCGGCCCTGTACCCATACCTAAGGAAACGGCTATCAGCCAGGCAGACGAGGCCTTCCTGTCAAAGCTCAACCAGATTATCCAGGACAACCTAGACAACAGCGGACTCGACATTTCAACCATCTGCCGGGAAATACACATGAGCCGCGCTTCCCTTTACAACAAGCTGAAGGCGCTGACAGATGTCAGTACCAATGAATATATCAACAAGTTCAGGCTTGAAAAGGCCATCGCCCTGATGAGCACTACCAACTTGTCTTTCTCCGAAATTGCGGAACAAGTGGGATTTGCCACAGCATCCTACTTCAGTACTGCCTTCAAACAATATACCGGCGAAACACCTACCCAATACAAGAAGCGGATAAGGTTGTCTGACGACGAGAAAGGGAAACCGGCCTAAACGAAATGGGCCGCAGCGAGAAAGAATGGTAAAAAAAAGCAAACTTAAAGAGTACGGAAGAGAATCTCCGCCAGAGCAGCATGTCATCTCAAACGAGACCTTCACAGATTACGCCAACCAGCTGATAATCAGCATTCATTTTTTCAGGTGGCATTCCGGAAAAACCTGAAAGGTTTTCAGGCCGGACCTGAAAGATCTTCAGGTAGGGACTGAAAGGCTTTCAGGTCTAACCTGAAGACTATTCAGGTAGCACCTGAAAAACGCCTGAAAATACAGAGCTTCCTTTCATGGTTATCTATTTTGACATGGAATCCATAAGAAGGCAGGCACGATGGAGCAAAAAGGAAAGGCTTGCCGCAGCATCATCGCCGCTGGCAAGCCTTTCTTATGTTTCTTTAAAGGAAAAGAGTCAGGTCATTCCTCGTCTGCCACGATATCATCCAGGATGATGTCGAATGCCAGTGCGGAATAACCGGGGATGCTTCCGCTCCCGCTGGTACCGTAGGCCGACTGATAAGGCAAATATACCATCCAGCGTTCACCCGTCTTCATGAGCTGCAAAGCAGCCGTCCATCCGGCAATGACGCCACTAACGGAAATCTCACTAGGAACATCAAATTCAGTCGGAGCCTTGTCCGTAGCGTTCAGCGTACCTTGGTCAAGCGCCGAGTAGCCTATAAAGTTTCCATCGAACCGATCGCCTGTAATCAAAGTACCATAATAGTAAGCAGAAACCGACTCGGTGTAGAGCGGACGGCGTCCGTCAGGGTTGGCTGTAATCTTCTTGCAATAAACATACTGATCACCCGACATAGTTCCTGCGGTAGTAGGAATGGCAAACAGCCGGCCTACCTCCACGGCAGAGACTTTCTCCTCCGAGTCGATAATCAGTCCCCCCGTCTCACGAGCAATCGAGTCAATGAAAGCCTCATTACGGGCTTGCCAATTGTCATACTTACCAGCCTCTTGTACTTCCTCACACGAAGCTAAGAACAGAGCGGTGAGTGGCAATAGGAAACAGAGAATCTTACGTATTCTTTTCATAGAATTTTCCATTTTCATTTTTCCATTCTCAATTTATCAGAGCGTCTTGAGCAACGACGTGATGCTTACGCGATCGGCAATCAGACGGTCGAGGTCGGCAATGGCCACACGCTCCTGCTTCATGGTGTCGCGGTCGCGCAGGGTGACGCATCCGTCTTCCAGCGTCTGGTGGTCAACAGTAACGCAATAGGGCGTACCGATGGCATCCTGACGGCGGTAGCGCTTGCCGATGGAGTCTTTCTCGTCGTACTGGCAATTGAAGTGGAACTTCAGCGCGTCAATGATTTCGCGTGCCTTCTCGGGCAGGCCGTCTTTCTTGACGAGCGGCATCACGGCCAGCTTCACAGGTGCCAGGGCAGCAGGCAGTTTCAGCACCACGCGGCTTTCGCCGTTCTCCAGCTGCTCTTCCTGGTAGGAAGCGGACATGATACTGAGGAACATACGATCCACACCAATAGAGGTTTCGATGACGTACGGCGTATAGCTTTCGTTCGTCTCGGGGTCGAAGTACTTGATGTTCTTGCCCGAGAACTTCTCGTGCTGAGAGAGGTCGAAGTTCGTGCGGCTGTGGATACCTTCCACTTCCTTGAAGCCGAAGGGCATCAGGAATTCGATGTCGGTAGCGGCGTTGGCGTAGTGGGCCAGCTTCTCGTGATCGTGGTAGCGGTAGTGGTCGTCGCCGAAGCCCAGGGCCTTGTGCCACTTCAGGCGGATTTCTTTCCACTTCTTGAACCACTCCAGCTCGGTACCGGGCTTCACGAAGAACTGCATCTCCATCTGCTCGAACTCGCGCATGCGGAAGATGAACTGGCGTGCCACGATTTCGTTACGGAAAGCCTTACCGATCTGTGCAATACCGAAAGGAATCTTCATGCGGCCCGTCTTCTGCACGTTCAGGTAGTTGACGAAGATACCCTGCGCCGTCTCGGGGCGAAGATAGACCTTCATCGCACCGTCGGCCGTAGAGCCCATCTCGGTGGAGAACATCAGGTTGAACTGGCGTACCTCGGTCCAGTTCTTCGTGCCGCTGATGGGGCAGACGATTTCTTAGTCGAGGATAATCTGACGCAGTTCAT
>DXAV01000035.1 GCA_019116805.1 Candidatus Bacteroides merdavium
CCAAATTCTCAAGCGATATGACAAATCTAAGAACATTCACCCTGACGGCTCTCTGCCTGGCAGGCATCACCTACGCAAAAGCACAGACCGCCGATCCGACGCCAACCGCACAGGCCGACACCACCGCTGCCGCCCGCCTGCCCCAGCAATGGAACTTGCAGACGTGCATCGACTATGCCTTGCAGAACAACATCACCATCCGCCGCAACCGCATCAGCGCACAAAGCACGCAGGAGGATGTGAAGACGGCCAAGGCCGACCTCTTTCCCTCGCTCAACGCCAGCGTGAGCCAGCGCGTCGTAAACCGCCCCAATACCACCAACGGTACCATCATCAGCGGCGACAACATCACCACCAGCCAGAGCAAGACATCCTATAACGGAAGCTATGGCATCGACGCCAACTGGACCCTCTACAACGGCGGCAAGCGGCTGAACACCATCAAGCAGCAACAGCTGAACCAGCGCATCGCCGACCTGGCTGTGGCCGAAAGCGAGAACTCCATCGAAGAGAGCATCATGCAGGTTTATGTACAGATACTCTACGCCGCCGAAGCGGTCAAGATCAACGAAGCCACCCTCGAAGTGAGCCAGGCCCAATACGAACGCGGCAAGCAGCTCTTCGAAGCCGGAAGCATCGCCCAGAGCGACCTGGCCCAGCTCGACGCACAGGTGAGCAGCGACAACTATCAGCTGGTCACCTCGCAGGCCACCCTACAGGACTACAAGCTCCAACTGAAACAACTCCTCGAACTGGACGGAAGCGAAGAAATGAACCTCGACATGACGATGCCCGACGACACCCAGGTGCTCACACCCCTGCCCAACAAAGTGGATGTCTATCGTACGGCCCTGTTGATGCGACCTGAAATCGAGTCGGGCAAACTCGATGTCGAAGCTTCCGACCTCAACATCAAGATAGCACGCTCGGGTTACCTGCCCACCATCAGCCTAAGCGCAGGTATCGGAAGTACGAATGCCAACGGCAACGACTTCACCTTTACCGAGCAGATCAAGCAGAACTGGAACAACTCGCTGGGCCTCAGCCTGAGCATCCCACTCTACGATCGCCGGCAGACCAAGTCGTCCGTCAACAAGGCCAAGCTCCAGAAGCAGACCAGCGAACTGGACCTGCTCGACAAGCAGAAGACGCTCTACAAGACCATCGAAAACTTGTGGCTCGACGCCAACAGCGCCCAGCAACAATACGTGGCCGCCAGCAAGAAGCTGGAGAGCACACAGACCAGCTACGACCTCGTCAGTGAACAGTTCAATCTCGGTATGAAGAATACCGTCGAACTGCTCACCGAAAAGAACAACCTTCTCAACGCCCAGCAGGAAATGCTTCAGGCCAAGTATATGGCACTGCTCAACGCCGGCCTGCTCCAATTCTACCAGGGCGAAACGTTCGAACTCTAACCAGAATAGAAACAATCAAAGCATAACAATTATAGCATATGAACAAGAAGAAAATCATCACCCTCACGGCAGGTGTCATCATCGTGGCCGGAGCAGCCGTCTGGTTGCTTGGAGGAAGCAACCGCAAGCAGCAGGTTACGTATGAGATGGTCAAAGTTGGTCCGACGGACATTTCGAACTTCGTCACCGCCACAGGTACCATCGAGCCTGTTACTGAAGTCGAAGTAGGTACGCAGGTCAGCGGCATCATCGACAAGATTTATGTGGACTACAACACCAACGTCAAGGAAGGGCAGCTCATCGCCCTGATGGACAAGGTGACACTGGAAAGCGAACTGGCCTCTTCGCAGGCTACCTACGACGGTGCCAAGGCCGAATACGAGTATCAGCTGAAGAACTACGAGCGCAACAAGGGACTGAAGGCCAAGAACCTCATCAGCGACACCGACTACGAGCTGTCCGAGTACAACTACCTGAAGGCTAAGAGCGCGTTCGACAGCAGCAAGGCTGCCCTGTCCAAGGCCGAACGCAACCTCTCGTACGCCACCATCACCTCGCCCATCGACGGCGTGGTTATCAGCAAGGATGTGGAAGAAGGACAGACCGTAGCTTCAGGCTTCGAGACACCGACCCTCTTCACCATTGCCGCCGACCTGACGCAGATGCAGGTAGTGGCCGACGTCGATGAAGCTGATATAGGCGGCGTAGAACTGGGCCAGCGCGTGGAGTTCACCGTCGATGCCTACCCCAACGACACCTTCCAGGGTGAAGTGACCCAGATCCGTCTAGGTGAAGCCTCCTCATCGACCAGCACCACCAGCAGTACGACGGTGGTTACCTACGAGGTAGTCATCTCGGCTCCCAACCCCGACCTCAAGCTGAAACCGCGTCTGACGGCCAACATCACCATCTATACGCTGGACAAGCGTGGTGTGAACAGCGTGCCTGCCGCCGCCCTGCGTTTCACCCCGGCCCGTCCTATCGTAGGCGATGATGCCATCATCAACGATTGCGAAGGCGAATACAAATTGTGGACCAAGGAAGGCAATGTCTTCACAGCCCACCCCGTCAGCACAGGTATCAGCAACGGAAGCTACACTGAAATAACAGGCGGCATCGAAGCCGGTACGGAAGTCATCTGCGAGGCCAACATCACCCGCAGCGCCCAACCCGAAGCCGAAGCGGCCGGCGAGCGCAGCCCCTTCATGCCTGGCCCTCGGGGTAACGACAAGAAGAAAAGCAACAGTAACGGCAAACAATAAGAATAAACAGCCATGAACAAAGTTGTCATCGAACTACAAAACATCAAACGCAACTTCCAGGTGGGCGACGAAACGGTACACGCGTTGCGTGGCGTTTCGTTCACCATCCGCGAAGGCGAGTTTGTCACCATCATGGGAACATCAGGCTCGGGCAAGTCCACCCTGCTCAACACGCTGGGCTGCCTCGACACCCCCACCAGCGGCGAATACCTGCTGGACGGCATCTCCGTGCGGACCATGTCCAAACCTCAGCGAGCCATCCTGCGCAACCGCAAGATAGGCTTCGTCTTCCAGAACTACAACCTTCTGCCGAAGACTACCGCTGTAGAAAACGTGGAATTGCCGCTGATGTACAACCCCTCCGTTTCGGCCGCCGAACGCCGCCGCAGGGCTATCGACGCCCTGATAGCTGTGGGCTTGGGCGACCGCCTGGAGCACAAGTCCAACCAGATGTCCGGCGGACAGATGCAGCGTGTGGCCATCGCCCGCGCACTGGTCAACAACCCCGCCGTCATACTAGCCGACGAAGCGACAGGTAACCTCGATACACGCACTTCGTTCGAGATTCTGGTCCTCTTCCAGAAGCTACACGCTGAGGGACGCACCATCATCTTCGTTACACACAACCCCGAAATAGCCCAATATAGCAGCCGTAACATCACCCTGCGCGACGGGCAGATAAAAGACGACCGTGTGAACCCTCACATTCTTGATGCAGCCGAAGCGCTGGCCGCCCTCCCCATGCCCGAGGAGGACTGAACCTAAAAAGAAAGTAAGTATTATGAACGGAACAAACTTATTCAAAATAGCCCTGCGCGCCCTTGCCAACAACAAGTTGCGCGCCTTCCTCACCATGCTGGGTATCATCATCGGTGTGGCCTCCGTCATCACGATGCTGGCCATCGGCCAAGGCTCGAAAAAGAGCATCCAGGCACAAATCTCCGAAATGGGCTCCAACATGATCATGATACATCCGGGCGGCGAACGACGGGGCGGTGTGCGGATGGATCCCAGCGAAATGCAGACCCTGAAGCTGTCCGACTACGAATCGTTGCGCGACGAGACGACCTTCCTCTCGGCCATCAGCCCCAACGTGTCGAGCAGCGGCCAGCTCATTGCCGGCAACAACAACTACCCCTCCTCTGTCAGCGGCGTAGGCACAGAGTATCTGGAGATACGCCAGCTCACGGTCGAAGAGGGCGAGATGTTTACCGAAGCCGACATCCAGGTGTCTGCCAAGGTATGTGTCATCGGAAAAACCATCGTTGACAACCTCTTTCCTGACGGTACCGACCCCATCGGACGCATCATCCGTTTCAACCAGGTACCCCTGCGCGTGGTAGGTGTCCTCAAGAGCAAAGGCTATAACTCCATGGGTATGGACCAGGACGATGTCGTACTGGCCCCCTACACCACCGTGATGAAGCGACTGCTGGCCCAAACCTATCTGGAAGGCATCTTTGCTTCGGCCCTCTCGGAAGACATGACCGACTATGCCACCGAAGAAGTCAACACCATCCTGCGGCGCAACCACAAGCTGCGCGATACGGACGACGATGACTTCACCATCCGCAGCCAGCAGGAGTTAAGCTCCATGCTCAACACCACCACCGACCTGATGACCACGCTGTTGGCCTGCATCGCAGGCATCTCGCTCGTCGTGGGCGGCATCGGAATCATGAACATCATGTACGTCTCCGTCACCGAACGTACCCGCGAAATCGGTCTGCGTATGTCTGTCGGCGCCCGAGGTATTGATATTCTGTCGCAATTCCTCATCGAAGCCATCCTCATCAGCATCACGGGTGGCATCATCGGCGTGCTCATCGGATGCGGAGCGTCGTTCATCGTCAAGAACGTGGCCCACTGGCCCATCTTCATCCAGCCCTGGAGCGTCATCCTCTCGTTCGCCGTCTGCACCGTCACCGGCGTATTCTTCGGATGGTATCCTGCCAAGAAGGCTGCGTGCCTCGACCCCATCGAAGCGATCCGTTACGAATAACCCCTCTTCAGGCATGGATGATACGGATACTCACGATAAAGGAGAAACTTTACCCGTGAGAGTGAGTATCATCCATGCCCTCAAATAATTCTCCATTCTTCATTATTAATTCTTCATTTAATCTTATCTTTGTCCCACTATGATGAAACGAAACTTGTCACAACGCCCTTATCTTGTCGAAGTCCTGACCCATATCATAGGCTGGGGTATCGTCTTTGGCTTTCCGTTCCTCATAATGAGCCGGAGCGGATTCAATATTACGTGGCCTGAATATTTACGCCACGGATGTATTATCCCACTCTCCTTCCTTATCATCTTCTATCTTAACTACTGCCTCTTTATTCCCCGCTATCTGTTCAGGAACCATATAAAGATCTATCTTCTAATGAACGCAATCTGTATCCTGCTTATCGCTTCGGGATCGCATTATTGGCAGGAGTTCATCATAGCCCATCCCGATACTGTGCGCCCCATGAGACGACCAGATGGTCCACCTAAATGGATTTTCTTTTTACGAGATGTGTTCTCCATGATTCTCACTGTAGGGCTCAGTGCTGCTATCCGCATGAGCCGCCGCTGGACAGCCAATGAAGCGGCCCGCCATGAAGCCGAACAGCAGCGTACTGAAGCCGAACTTAAAAACCTACGCAATCAACTTAATCCACACTTCCTGCTCAACACACTTAATAACATCTACGCTCTCATTGCCTTCGACACCGACAAAGCGCAACAAGCTGTGCAAGAGTTAAGTCGTCTGCTCCGTCATGTTCTCTATGACAACCAGCAAAACCTAGTCCCACTCAACAAAGAGATGGACTTCATCCGTAACTATATCGCCCTGATGCGTATCCGATTAGCTTCGAACGTCATGGTAGAAACTTACTTCGACATTAGTCCTGAAGATCGCACAGAGATAGCCCCACTCATATTCATCTCTCTCATTGAAAATGCCTTCAAACACGGCATTTCACCTACTGAACCCAGCTATATCCGCATACGCTTCAGCCAAACAGGCAACCGCGTCACTTGTGAAATAGCTAATAGCTATCACCCCAAGACGCAGACCGACAAAAGTGGGAGCGGTATCGGTCTTGAACAGGTACGCCGTCGTCTCGAGCTCTCTTATCCCGGCCATTATACCTGGCAGCAAGGCCTGGACAAAACAGGAAAAGAATACCGTTCCACACTCACCATTGATTGTAATTCCACTCCAGAACTTCAAAAGCAAATAACGATATGAAACTGAAATGTGCCATTGTAGATGACGAACCCCTTGCGCTCGGGTTACTTGAAAGTTATGTGACCAAAACTCCCTTTCTCGAACTAACGGGAAAATATTCCAGTGCTGTACAAGCCATGAAAGAATTACCTGACAAACAAGCTGATCTCATCTTCCTTGATATACAGATGCCTGAGCTAAACGGACTTGAATTTTCAAAAATGGTGCCTCCCCAAACCCGCATCATCTTCACTACGGCCTTCGAACAATACGCTCTAGACGGCTATAAAGTCAATGCTCTAGACTATCTACTTAAACCAATCTCCTACAACGATTTCTTGCAAGCAGCCAACAAGGCAGTTCAATGGTTCGAACTTCTCAAACAGCCTCAAGAGGAAATCACCTCTATTTTTGTCAAAAGTGACTATAAATTGATACAAATAGAATTAGACAACATTCTTTACATTGAAGGACTGAAAGATTATGTCAAGATATACGAAGAAGGAACAAACCGTCCCGTTCTTTCACTCATGAGCATGAAGTCAATGGAGGAACTGCTGCCTGCTTCACGATTTATGCGTGTCCACCGTTCCTACATTGTACAAAAAAGTAAAATACGCGTCATTGACCGTGGTCGTATTATCTTTGGAAAAACCAGCATTCCCGTCAGCGACAGTTACAAAACCGCTTTTCAGGAATATCTTGACCGTAGAAGTTGAAAGTCCACACTATCAACTTTTTACATAAAAAACTTGCTATTTCGAAAATAAACCGTATATTTGCCGATGAATAGAAAAATGGAGTTGTGAAACTCTTCAATAGAATAGTTTAGTTAAGTCTAGTTTAGTTTTTGTTAGGCACTTCCACGTTGTATATGCGATGGTAGTGCCTATTTTTCATCTGTGTTTCAAGCACTTATAAAATCGAGCGTTTAAGTCTCTTCGTAACAGGTTGCAAAAAACACTTGTCGGAAAATTGTCGGACAGCATTTTTCGACATTTGGAATTGTACCAACTTTCTTAAACAAAAAGAAAAGAAAAATCATTTATAGTCAATATTTACAGTACTTACAAAGATATACTGAAGTTCTTACTATAGTGTACTAAAGTACTTATTATAGTGCACTAAAGTACTTACCATAGTGTACTGGAGTACTTACCATAGTGTACTGGAGTACTTGCCATAATGTACTGGAGTACTTACCATAATGTACTGGAATACTTGCCATAGTGTACCGGAATATTTGCGGGAAGAAATTGAGATTGTTAACTGAAAATACAGGCTGGATACCCAAGGGAAATATCGTCACACATTATCATGAAAAAAGAATTCTAAGGCTTTAACAAAAAAAAACGAGCAAGTTCTCACGAACTCCTCGCCTCGGGGATAAGAAAAGCCAAATGGCTTTTCTTATTTGTTTGCATCATTGTTATCCAAAAATCAATCTTAAAAACTTTACATCAAAAAAAACTTAATACACTATGAAAATCACTAAATAGCCTATGAAAAAAATTAATTTTTAACTAATTACCTATGAAAAACAAGTAGTTTCACAACTACGATGCAAAGGTACAAAATCTTCATCAACCTGCAATAAAACGGCTCAAAAAAAGCTGTTATATAACATCTTTTTCAACTTCAACAGGCTTATTTACAAAATCAGCCAAGTTCCCTTAAAAACAAACCACCGAAATGCTTAAAAAAGCATTCCGATGGTTGTCCCCTTAAACACCTTTAAACAAAATGAATATCGTATTTACTCTTTACTAGTCAGCCTACCGCTTCCCTTACGCGGGTAAGTCCCACGGTAAGCAGACATGAGTCTATACGTCAAAACTTACTTTCTTGCTTCAGCAATGTAACTCAAAGCTTCCTTACATTTCTCAGTGACATATGCCCAATCTTCAGCAGCCACCTTATCTTTCGGGAAGAGCTTAGATCCCATACCAACACAGAATACACCAGCCTTAATCCATGAAGTCAGGTTTTCCTGAGTAGGTTCTACACCACCAGTCACCATCAATTTTGACCAGGGCATTGGAGCCAACATGCCTTTCACCAATTTCGGACCGAGTACATCACCCGGGAAAATCTTACAAAGGTCACAACCTACTTCCTGTGCGAAACCTACCTCAGACACACTACCACAACCCGGCGTATAAGCTACCAAGCGACGGTTGCACACCTTGGCAATTTCAGGATTGAACAACGGGCCTACCACGAAATTGGCACCCAGCTGAATATAAAGAGCTGCCGTAGCAGGATCTACCACTGAACCTACACCCATGGCCATTTCGGGACATTCCTTTGCTGCGAACTTCACAACTTCGGCGAACACTTCGTGAGCAAAATCACCGCGGTTGGTAAATTCGAAAGCACGGACACCACCGTCATAACATGCCTTTACCACTTTCTTTGCAACTTCTGCATCCTTGTGATAGAACACAGGTACCATACCGGTCGAACCAATTTTGTTCAATACGGCTATTTTATCAAACTTTGCCATTATCTTCCTTATTTATGATTTACTATTTATCTCTGTACACGTCCGCTGGCATCACCACCGGCCAAAGCTTCCACTTCTTCCGTAGAAACGAGGTTAAAGTCACCATTGATAGTATGCTTCAAAGCCGAAGCTGCTACAGCAAATTCAAGAGCAGCACCCTGGTTGGGCTTCGTCAGCAGGCCATGGATAATACCACCGGAGAAAGAGTCACCGCCACCTACACGGTCGATAATCGGGTTGATATCATAACGCTTGGACTCATAGAATTCTTCACCGTTGTAAATCATCGCCTTCCAACCATTATGCGTAGCTGAGAAAGACTCACGCAACGTAGAGATAACATACTTGAAGCCGAATTCCTTGGCCATAGCCTTGAAAATGCCCTTGTAACCTTCAGCGTCAGTCTTACCGCCTTCCACGTCTGCATCAGGCTTGAATCCCAGACACAATTCGGCATCTTCTTCATTACCGATACATACATCTACATACTTCATCAACGGCTTCATGATGGACTGAGCTTTTTCTTTTGTCCAAAGCTTTTTACGGAAATTCAAGTCAACAGAAACGGTAACACCATGACGCTTGGCAGCCTC
The DNA here is from genome assembly GCA_019116805.1 of Candidatus Bacteroides merdavium. Taxonomy (GTDB): domain Bacteria; phylum Bacteroidota; class Bacteroidia; order Bacteroidales; family Bacteroidaceae; genus Bacteroides; species Bacteroides merdavium. The sequence continues at coordinate 9,001 of DXAV01000035.1, forward strand.
ACAAGCCAGACGGGTCAGTTCAGCAGCCTTGTCGGAAATAGCAGGTGTAATACCCGACCAATGGAACCAATCAGCACCTTCCATGATAGCATCGAAATCAAAGTCTGCAGGATCAGCTTCGGCAATAGCAGAATGGGCACGGTCGTAAATCACCTTACTGGGACGCATAGATGCACCGGTTTCCAAATAGTAGATACCTACACGATCGCCACCACGGGCAATGAAATCCGTCTTCACACCATACTTGCGCAGAGCATTGACAGCAGACTGACCGATTTCGTGCTTTGGCAATTTAGTTACGAAATAGGCATCATGTCCATAATTGGCGCAACTTACAGCAACATTGGCTTCACCGCCACCATATACAACGTCAAAAGAATCAGACTGTACAAAACGAGTATTACCTGGAGTGGACAATCTCAACATGATTTCCCCAAGGGTTACAACTTTCTTTCCCATAATCTTTATCTCTTTTTTAATATTGAATAATTGTTTTCTTACAAATTATAACCAACCCGTATCAGATACGGATAAACATCTGAAACTATGGACATAAGGATAAGTTTCACCCATTTTCCACAGCTCCCGTGTGCGGGCACAAAGATACAACAATTTTTGGAATACAAAAAATTATTATATATTTGTGTCGAAAATATTAAGATTATTATTGTGTGCGTACACAAAGGCAACGAAAAAGATTCGTTGTTTCAATGGTATTACGGAAACGGTTATTAAACAGATGAGCAGAATTAGAATTAAAGACATAGCCCAAATGGCTGATGTTTCAGTAGGCACAGTGGACCGTGTCTTACACGGCCGTAGTGGTGTATCCGAAGCCAGTCGCAAACGCGTAGAAGAAATACTGAAACAGTTAGATTACCAACCTAACATGTATGCCAGCGCACTGGCCACAAACAAAAAGTACACATATGCCTGCCTGCTGCCACAACACGAGGTCGGTGAATACTGGACAGCTGTGGAAGCTGGTATCCAAGAAGCAACAGCCACCTACTCGGACTTCAATATCCAGGCACACCTGTCCTATTACGACCCCTACGACTACCTTTCTTTCGAACAGGCATCCTGTCAGATTGTGAACATGCAACCCGACGGAGTACTTTTTGCTCCCACAGCGCCACAATACACCCAGCCATTTACCGAGGCCCTGAACCGTTTGAATATACCTTATATATATATAGACTCGAATATAAAGGAACAGCCGGCTCTTTCCTTCTTCGGGCAAAATTCTCACCAAAGCGGGCATTTCGCCGCACGGATGCTGATGCTCTTAGCCGGAAAAGAAGCTCAGGAGATTGCCATCTTCCGAAAAATAAACGAAGGCATTGTAGGTTCTAACCAGCAGGAACGTCGAGAAATAGGTTTCCGCGAATACATGAAGCTCCATCATCCCGACTGCCGCATTTGGGAACTTGACCTTCATGCCAAACGTGATGGCGAAGACACCCCAATGTTGGATGATTTCTTTGCCGCCCACCCTACTCTGAAAAACGGCATTACTTTCAACTCAAAAGCCTATATTATCGGTGAATACTTGCAAAAAAAGCAAATGACAGACTTCAATCTGGTGGGCTATGATTTGTTGCAACGCAACGTTGAATGCCTGAGACAGGGAAGCATCTTCTTCCTAATTGCCCAACAACCCACCTTGCAAGGTTTTGACGGCATCAAGACCTTATGTGATCACTTGATACTGAAAAAAGAAGTGACGCATATCAACTTCATGCCCATCGACCTGCTGACCAAGGAGAATATAGACTTCTACTATAATCGTTAAACGAACCAACTAAATTTATTAAGAAAGATATTATGGACACAAAGTACCTGAAAATCAATCCGGCAGACAATGTTGCTGTAGCCATCCTTCCCTTGAATGCCGGTGAGATAATCACTGTGGACGGACAGGATATCACACTGAACGAAAACATTCCCGCCGGACACAAATTTGCATTGAAAGACCTAGCCGAAGGCGAGAATGTTATCAAATACGGCTACCCTATCGGCCATGCACGCGAAGCCAGAAAACAAGGCGACTGGATGAACGAGAACAACATCAAGACCAACCTGTCAGGCCTGCTGGAATACACCTATAATCCCGTAGATGCCAGCCTGAACATTGCCGATCGAAAATTGACATTCAAGGGCTACCGCCGCAAAAACGGTGATGTAGGCATACGCAACGAAGTATGGATTATCCCTACTGTAGGCTGCGTGAACGGCATCGCCAACCAACTGGCCGAAAACCTGCGTAAAGAAACAGGCGGCATAGGCGTGGATGCCATCATGGCTTATCCGCACAACTACGGCTGTTCACAGCTGGGCGACGACCACGAGAACACGAAGAAAATCCTGCGCGACATGGTGCTCCACCCCAATGCAGGTGCCGTACTCGTAGTCAGCTTGGGATGCGAGAACAACCAGCCCGACGTGTTCCGTGAGTTCCTGGGTGATTACGACCACGACCGAGTAAAGTTCATGATTACCCAGAAAGTGGACGACGAATTCGAGGAAGGCATGAAGCTGTTGCGCCAACTCTACGCCAAAGCTTCGCAGGATGTTCGCGAGGATGTTCCCCTGAGCGAACTGCGCGTCGGCCTTAAGTGTGGCGGTTCGGACGGCTTCTCAGGCATTACGGCCAATCCTCTACTTGGCATGTTCTCCGACTTCCTCGTGGCACAGGGTGGCACAACTGTACTGACCGAAGTGCCCGAAATGTTCGGCGCAGAAACTATCCTGATGAACCGCTGCCGCAACCGCGAGCTGTTCGACCAGACCGTAAAGCTTATCAACGACTTCAAGGAATACTTTCTGAGCCACGGTGAACCCGTGGGTGAAAACCCATCGCCGGGTAACAAGGCAGGCGGCATCTCCACCTTGGAAGACAAAGCTCTGGGCTGTACGCAAAAATGCGGCAAGAGTTACGTGGAAGGCGTCATGGCTTATGGTGAACGTCTGCAGGTGAAAGGTCTCAACCTGCTCTCCGCACCAGGCAACGATCTCGTGGCTGCTACAGCTCTGGCTTCCTGCGGCTGCCACATGGTTCTCTTCACCACCGGACGAGGAACCCCCTTCGGTACTTATGTACCCACTATGAAGATCTCGACAAACTCCAATCTGGCCAATCACAAACCGGGCTGGATCGACTTCAACGCCGGTGTCATTCTAGAGAACGAGCCGATGGAACAGACTTGTGAACGTTTCATCGACTACATCATCCGTGTGGCCAGCGGTGAACAGGTGAACAACGAAAAGAAAGGTTATAAGGAAATCTCCATCTTCAAGAACGGAGTAACGCTTTAACAGATAACGAACAATGGATAATGGATAATGAAACGTCGTTATCCATTATCCTTTCTTATCAATAACCCCTCCTTCATTTATGCAAGAAACCACCCAACCCAGACAGGGAAGCTGGTGGGCCCTCAGCCCGCTCGGCGTATTTCTCTGCCTCTACCTCGTGACATCGCTGCTGATGAACGACTTCTACAAGATGCCCATCACTGTAGCCTTCCTGTTTTCGTCGTGCTACGCCGTAGCCATCACCCGCAGTATGAAACTGGAAGAACGTATTTATCAGTTCTCCCTCGGTGCAAGCAACAAGAATATCCTAATGATGATCTGGATATTCGTATTGGCCGGAGCCTTCGCCCAAAGTGCCAAACAAATGGGAGCCATAGATGCGACCGTCAACCTGACTCTTCACATCCTGCCGGACAATCTGCTATTGGCAGGTATCTTTCTGGCAGCATGTTTCATCTCTCTCTCCATCGGTACCAGTGTGGGCACCATCGTAGCCCTGACGCCTGTAGCTGTCGGCCTGGCGGAAAAGACTGGTGTTGACTTGCCTTATATGACAGCCATCGTGGTAGGCGGCTCCTTCTTCGGCGATAACCTCTCGTTCATCTCCGACACCACCATCGCCTCGACGCGAACCCAAGACTGCGTAATGACAGACAAGTTCCGCGTCAACTGCCTCATCGTGGTACCCGCCGCCTTGATTGTGCTGGGCATCTATATCTTTCAAGGACTGAACGTCAGTGCACCACCGCAGACCGAGAGCATCCAATGGCTCAAAGTACTCCCCTACCTCGTCGTGCTGGGCACTGCCGTAGCGGGCGTCAACGTCATGTTGGTCCTGATGCTGGGCATCGTGTCCACCGGCCTCATCGGCTTCCTGACGGGCATGTCGTTCTTCGACTGGTTCGGAGCAATGGGTTCGGGCATTACCGGCATGGGCGAACTTATCATCATCACGCTGCTGGCAGGCGGTATGCTTGAACTGATACGCTACAACGGTGGCATCGATTTCATCATTGCCCGCCTCACCCGCCATGTCAAAGGCAAACGGGGCGCCGAACTGAGCATCGCTGCCCTAGTAAGTATAGCCAACCTTTGTACAGCCAACAACACTATTGCCATCATTACCACCGGACCTATTGCCCGCGACATTGCCCAGCGTTTCCGGCTGGACCGACGGAAAACAGCCAGCATTCTCGATACTTTCTCATGCCTGACACAAGGCCTGATCCCCTATGGCGCTCAAATGCTCATCGCAGCTGGCCTGGCATCCATCTCGCCCCTAAGCATCATCGGCAACCTCTACTATCCCTTCTGTATGGGATTTTTCGCCCTGTTATCCATTTTGCTGAGATATCCGAAGAGATACTCCTGATGTTGCTCCTTAACAAACGCATTCCACACATTTTCTGTACATTTGCTTGGCGGTCAAAAAGAAAATGCTTACCTTTGCACCCGCTATTACGAGTTAGTAGCATAATTCAAATCATTAAACTAATAAACATTTATGGCAACAAAAATCAGATTGCAAAGACATGGACGTAAGAGCTACGCTTTCTACTCCATCGTAATTGCTGACGTAAGAGCACCACGTGATGGTAGATTTATTGAAAAAATCGGTACTTACAACCCGAACACCAATCCTGCCACAGTAGATTTGAACTTTGAGCGCGCATTGAAGTGGGTGATGACCGGCGCACAACCCACCGACACTGTCCGTAACATCCTTTCCCGTGAAGGTGTTTACATGAAGAAGCACCTGCTGGGCGGTGTAGCTAAAGGCGCATTCGGTGAAGCGGAAGCAGAAGCCAAGTTCGAAGCCTGGAAGAACAACAAGCAGAGCGGACTGGCCGCACTGAAGGCAAAGCAGGAAGAAGCCAAGAAGGCTGAAGCCAAAGCACGCCTCGATGCAGAAAAGAAAGTAAACGAAGCAAAGGCAAAAGCTGTAGCTGAAAAGAAGGCTGCTGAAGAAGCTGCTAAAGCTGCTGAAGAAGCTGCCAAGGCTGCCGAAGAAGCAACCGAAGCTCCTGCTGCCGAAGCTGAAACTCCCGCAGCCGAATAAAAAAACATTCATACTTATTTCAAACAAACAAGAGAGAGGGCGAGTCTTTACAGACACGTCCTCTTTTCTTTTCAAAAAACTTCCCGATAAAATCTGAAATCTTTTCCGTATCTTTGTCCGCATTACATTTAAATTCATAACAAAACAATGAAAAAACTGATTTATTTACTGGCCGCAGCCGCCGTAATGGCAGCATGTAGCGATAACAAAGGTTACACTGTAACCGGTACTGTTGAAGGAGCCGCCGACGGCGACACCGTATATCTGAAAAAAGCGGAAGGCCGCCAGCTTGTCAGCCTCGACTCGACTGTCATCACCAACGGAACATTTACCTTCAAAGGCATACAGGACACCGTTGCCAACCGCTACATCACGTATGCCGCACAAGACAAGGAACCGCTATTGATAGATTTCTTTCTTGAGAATGGGCAAATCAACATTAACCTGACCCGTAACAACGACTCGGCTACCGGTACACCCAACAACGATATTTACCAAGCCATCCGTACCCAGCTCAACGACCTGAACGGACAAATCATGGCTATCTATGATGTCATAGCCACCGACTCAACCCTCACCGAAGAGCAAAGCAATGCCAAAGGGAAAGAGATTGAAGCTCTGCAAGACAAGTCCGTCAGTGTTCTGAAAGATGCCATCAGCCAGAACATCACCAATGCCGTAGGTGTTCACCTGCTGAAGCAGAACTTCTACTATATGGACGTTGAAGAGCTGGATCCGCTGATGCCACAAATCCCTGCCACCTACGACAACGACGAAGCCATCATTAAGATTAAAGCCAACGTTGAGAAGATGAAGGCTACGGCTGTAGGACAGAAGTTCACCGATTTCGAAATGCAGACTCCCGAAGGAAAGACCGTCAAGCTGTCTGACTATGTAGGCAAGGGCAAAGTGGTACTCGTTGACTTCTGGGCTAGCTGGTGTGGCCCCTGCCGCCGCGAGATGCCCAACCTGGTGGAAGCCTACAAACTCTACAAGAACAAGAATTTCGAAATCGTAGGCGTATCACTCGACCAGAACGGCGATGCCTGGAAAGCTGCCATCAAGCAACTCAACATCACTTGGCCGCAGATGTCCGACCTGAAGTATTGGAACTGCGAAGGCGCCCAGCTGTATGCTGTAAGCAGCATTCCCCACACAGTACTGATTGACGGCGAAGGCACCATCATCGCCCGTGGCCTGCACGGCGACAGCCTACTGGAAAAAATCGCAGAAGTGCTGAAGTAACAACATCATCCCCTATCATAAAGAGGTCTCCGATGCGCATCCGGAGGCCTCTTTTTATTTTTGCAAGTCCTCATAATAAAGCAATCGCAACAAGACAGAAGTTTCCCAAAACGTAAGCAACAACATCTGATTATCATAGACTTAACAAATTTTACAAACCAAATAGTTTTCCAAAACAGAAAACTTTCAGATAACTTTGATAACTTTGCATCATCAAAAAAGGACAATTTACAACCCCAAACATTCATTATTGTATGATACAGACTGTTATCAAGCGCGACGGCCGCATCGTCGGCTTCAACGAAGAAAAAATTGCGACCGCCATCCGCAAGGCCATGCTGCATACCGACAAGGGCGAAGACCTGCAACTCATCCATCAGATAACGGACCACATCGCCTTCCGCGGTGCGGCACAGATGACCGTAGAGGCCATTCAGGACATGGTGGAACTGGAACTGATGAAAAGCAGCCGCAAGGATGTAGCCCAAAAATACATTGCCTACCGCAACCAGCGCAGCATTGCCCGCAAGGCCAAGACGCGAGACATGTTTCTGGAAATCATCAATATCAAGTCCAACGACATCACCCGCGAAAACGCCAACATGAATGCCGACACACCGGCAGGCATGATGATGAAGTTTGCCAGCGAAACCACCAAGCCGTTTGTAGACGACTACCTGCTGAGCGAAGAGGCCCTGAATGCCGTGAAGGGGAACTATCTGCACATCCACGACAAGGACTACTACCCTACCAAGAGTCTGACCTGCGTGCAGCATCCGCTGGACCGCATCCTGACCCACGGCTTCTCGGCAGGGCATGGCGAATCGCGTCCGGCCAAACGCATCGAAACGGCCAGCATCCTGGGCTGCATCTCGCTGGAGACCGCCCAAAACGAAATGCACGGCGGACAAGCCATTCCGGCCTTCGACTTCTACCTGGCCCCCTACGTGCGCTACAGCTTCATCGAGGAGGTCAAAACCCTTGAACAGCTGAACGCCGCCGACTATTCACACCTCTATCATAAAGAACTGGACGACTATCTGCAAAGTCCGCTCGAAGGTCTGCAGGGCGAAGAACGTCTGGTACAGCATGCTGTCAACCAGACCGTGGCGCGCGTGCATCAGGCAATGGAAGCCTTCATCCACAACATGAATACCATCCACTCACGCGGTGGCAACCAGGTGGTGTTCAGCTCCATCAACTACGGTACCGACACGTCGGCCGAAGGACGCTGCATCATCCGCGAACTGCTGAACAGTACCTATCAGGGAGTGGGCAACGGCGAGACGGCCATCTTCCCCATCCAGATCTGGAAAAAGAAACGCGGCGTCAGCTACCTGCCCGAAGACCGCAACTACGACCTCTACCGGCTGGCCTGCAAGGTGACGGCCCGACGCTTCTTCCCCAACTTCCTGAATCTGGACGCCACCTTCAACCAGAGCGAGGAGTGGAAGGCCGACGACCCCAAACGCTACCTGCACGAAGTGGCTACCATGGGATGCCGCACGCGTGTGTTCGAGAACCGTTTCGGCCCCAAGACATCGGTAGGCCGTGGTAACCTGTCGTTCTCCACCATCAACATCGTCCGCCTGGCTATCGAGTGCATGGACATTGCCAACCAGGAAGAACGCATCGCCCGCTTCTTCGCCAAGCTGGATGCCATGCTCGACATCACCGCACACCAGCTGCACGAACGTATGGAGTTCCAGAAGACAGCTTTTGCCAAGCAGTTCCCCCTGCTGATGTCGTCTTTGTGGCTGGGATGCGAAAAGCTGAAACCCAATGGCACCATTGCCCCCGTCATCAATCAGGGCACACTGGGCATCGGCTTCATCGGTCTGGCCGAATGCCTCGTGGCGCTGACAGGACACCATCACGGCGAATCGGCCGAGGCACAGGAACTGGGATTGAAGATTGTGACCTACATGCGCGACCGTGCCAACGAGTTTTCCGACCGCTACCAGCACAATTACAGCATCCTGGCCACGCCGGCCGAAGGCCTGTCAGGCAAGTTCACCCGTGCCGACCGGAAGAAATTCGGTTCGCTGCCCGGCATCACCGACCGCGAATACTACACCAACTCCAACCACGTACCCGTCTATTACAAATGCAGCGCACGCCACAAGGCCGAAGTGGAGGCGCCCTATCACGACCTGACCCGCGGCGGACACATCTTCTATGTAGAAATAGACGGTGACGCCACGCACAATCCGGAAGCCATCATGCGTGTAGTCGATATGATGGACCGCTACAACATCGGCTACGGTTCCGTGAACCACAACCGCAACCGCTGTATGGACTGCGGATACGAGAACGCCGCTGACCACATGGACACCTGTCCCAAGTGCGGCAGTACGAACATCGACCGCCTGCAACGCATCACCGGTTACCTGGTAGGTACCACCGACCGATGGAACAAAGCCAAGCTGGCCGAACTGAACGACCGCATCATCCACCAATAAACCGAAACACTATGCTGTCCATACTCGACATTATCGAAGATACCACCGCCGACGGTCCCGGCCTACGCACCTCCATCTATGCCGCCGGTTGTCCCAACGCCTGTCCCGGATGCCACAATCCGGAATCGTGGGATATCCGACACGGCTATCAGATGACTACCGAAGAGCTCCTGCAGAAAGTACTCGACGATCCCTTTGCCGACGTCACCTTCAGCGGAGGAGACCCGATGTTCCAGCCGGAAGGCTTCACCGAACTGGCGCGCGCCATCAAGGAAAACAGCGACAAGAACATCTGGTGTTATACGGGCTATACCTTCGAAAAACTGCTGTCCAACCCGCGTCAAAACCAGTTGTTGCAGTACATCGACGTATTGGTGGACGGCCGCTTCCAGGAGGAACTGCGCGACGAGTCGCTTTGCTTCCGCGGCAGCAGTAACCAACGTCTGATAGACGTGCCGGCCTCCCTGAGAAGCGGCAAGGCCATAGCCTACCCATATGCTCCCGAAAGAATGTAGATAAGGTGTACACAAGATATGCCCAATCCGTAATCAAAGTACCCATACCTTGATTGAGCATCTCATATCGAAAGATGTTCCGGATTTTCCATTGCGGATACCATTCTTTTTCATAACTTTGTCGCAGTTTTGTTCTGCACTCCCCTTTCGGGAACTGCGGATGAAAAGGGAATCGGGTGCAAGTCCCGGACAGTCCCGCTGCTGTGAGTTTCAGTAAGAGAAGCATCATCCATACTCCAATGCCACTGTCAGAATCAATGAGGACGGGAAGGCGATGCTTCGAGAAACGAGTCAGAAGACCTGCAAAACCAAAATCATGCTTGACGCTTGCGAGGATGAGCGTGAAGATCGTGTAGGATGTAGTCCATGACTACAGATTGACAGAAGGAATATGAAACGAATTTGTCTTTTCCATCGGCGATGGGGAGGGTGGTTTGTAGCGTTGTTGCTGTCAGGCGGGGCAATGGCCCAGGAGGCAGGCGACACGATTACGGACAGAGTACACCAGATAGACCGTGTAACTGTCACCGCCCGACGCGTTCCCAATAAGATAACCTCGGCAGCACCCGTCCAGAGCCTGTCGGGGCAGGACATCGAGCGCCTGGGCATTCAGGATATGGCCGATGCCGTACGTCGCTTTGCCGGAGCACAGGTGCGCGACTACGGTGGCATAGGCGGCCTGAAGACCGTCTCAGTCCGCAACATGGGAGCCGCACATACGGCTGTGAGCTACGATGGCGTGACGGTGAGCAACTGCCAGGCCGGACAGATAGACATCGGACGCTTCTCGCTGGACAATGTGTCGATGGTGACGCTGGCCGTAGGACAGACGGACGACCTGCTACAGCCGGCCCGACACTATGCATCAGCAGGCATACTCAGCATCGAGACCGAGAAGCCCCATTTCGACGAAGGCCGCCGCTACGCCATGCGTGCCCGCATCAGCGGAGGTTCTTTCGGCTATATCACGCCATCCCTGCGCTGGTGGCAGCAGCTGGGCAGCCGAACCCGTCTGGCTGTGGACGGAAGCTTCATGCGGGCCGACGGTAACTATCCCTTCACGCTGGTGAACGGGAAGTACACCACGCAAGAACGACGCAACAATTCCGATATCCTTTCGGGCCAAGGCGAAGCCAACCTGTACCATACGTTCAGGGACAACAGCGAGCTGGACGTAAAGGCTTACTACTACCGTTCACGCCGAGGCCTGCCCGGAGCAGTCACCCTCTACAATCCCTTGTCCGACGAACGCCTGTGGGACGAGAACACGTTTGTCCAGGCCCGATACAAGAAGCAGTTCAATCCACGCTGGACCTTGCAGGTACAGGGCAAGTACAATCATGGATGGAACCGTTATGAAGACCAAGGGACGGAATATACCGACGGCATCTATAGCGAACGCCACAAGCAGGATGAATACTATCTGTCGGCGTCCGTCCTCTACCGTCCGCTGGAAGGCCTTTCCCTGGCCCTGGCACAGGACGGAGTGGCGAATACGCTGCATAACACCTTGCCCGAATGCCCCTTCCCCACTCGCTTTACTTCCATCAGCGCATTCAATGCCCGTTATAGCAATGACTGGCTGACGGCGGCTGCCGTACTGGTACATACCGCCACTTTCGAACACGTGGAGAAGGGAGAAGCTCCCGATAACTTCCGCCGCTTCGCGCCTTCCCTGTCTGTCAGCCTGAAGCCCTGGCAGGAAGAAGAGCTCTTCTTGAGGCTCATGTACAAGAGCACCTTCCGCCTGCCCACCTTCAACGACCTCTATTATTACCGCCTGGGCAACCGCAACCTGCGGCCGGAGAAGGCGGACGAATATACCGCCGGCCTTGCCTGGAGCCTGCCAAAGGTCGCCTGGCTGGATTATCTGTCCGTCACGCTGGACGGTTACTTCAACAACGTGACGGACAAGATCGTAGCCTTCCCCTCTACCTACACATGGAAGATGGCCAACTACGGACGGGTGCATGCGGCAGGTGTGGACGCGACACTGGCCGCTTCGGCGACACTGGCACGGGGCTATAGCCTCGCCTTCAGCGGCAACTATATGTGGCAGAAAGCCATCGACCTGACCGACCCCGATGCCAAGAACTACCGCGACCAGCTGCCCTACACGCCCGTACACAGCGGAAGTGCCTCGCTTATTGTCGGCACTCCCTGGTTCAGCCTGGGATATTCGCTGGTGGGCGTGGGCGAACGATATTATATGTCACAGAACTTACCCGAGAACAGAATAGACGGCTATGTGGAGCAGAGCCTGAGCCTTTCACGTGATTTCAACTTGAAACGGGGACGCATAGCCGTAAAGGCCGAGGTGCTGAACCTGGCGGACGAGCAGTATGACGTAATCAAGTATTACCCCATGCCGGGCCGTTCGTGGCGTCTGACCGGGAGTTTCTATTTCTGAAACAATAGGTAAGGCGGGATGGAAGGACAAGAACACGGGAGGAAGAATCCGTTTCCCGTGCTGGGAACAGCCGTTTCCACTATAGGGAACAAGCGTTTCCATAGGCTGGGAACGACCGTTTCCTACGGTGGGAACTGGCGTTTCTCCCTAGGGGAACTGATGTTTCCTTATATAGGAAACGCCGACAGGACTAAATATAACTAACTTAAATATAAACGAAGTATGAAAATGAAAGCAAGTAATCTATGGTATGGCCTGCTGTGCATGCTGGCCGTGAGTATGAGTTTGTCTGCCTGCAGCGACGACAACGGCAACAACGATGACGACCGCGACGATACGGGGTCGAAGGTCCAGCTGCCGCAGGTGCGCGCCTTCTTCCTGAACGAAGGTTCCTACAATGGCAACAATGCGGGAATTTCATTCTATGCCCCCAACGGCGATGCGGATTTCATCAACGACATTTACAGCTATCAGAACGACGCCAAGCTGGGAGACACGGGGCAGAGCATGATAGAATACGAAGGAGAAATCTACGTGGCTGTCTATGGTTCGAACTATCTGACGAAGCTCAACTCAGCCGGCGTGGAGCAGCAGCGTCTGTCGTTTGTCAACGATCCGGAGCTGAGCGCAGGCATCCGTTACATGGCTGCTGAAGACGGTTACATCTACGCTTCCTTCTGGGGCGGCGTGGTGGCCAAAATCAACGCACAGACCTTGACGGTGGAGAGCAAGCTGACGGGGCTGGGCGACAACCTGGAAGGCGTGGCCATCTGCAAGGACATGCTCTATGTGGCCAACAGCTGTACAGCCGAATATGTTTACCATAACGAGGTGAAGGTGATAGACCTGAACACGTTCAGCTTGAAGGAAACGCTGACGGTGGCTGAAAACCCTTATACTCAGATGCTGGAAGAAAATGACAAGATATTCTTCATCTCCAATGATAATTCTTCTATAGATGGATATGTATTGCAGGTGATTGATCCTGCGGACAACAACAAGGTGACAAAAATTGGCTATGCTACTTACATGGCTGCCGATGATGATGTGTTGTATCTGGTCAATTCAATGACAGACTGGAGTACCCAACCATATACAACGGTCAACACGTTCTTTACTTATAACATCAAGACGGGGCAAACGAACAATGCCTCTTTCCTGAAGAATGCACCGGCAGAACTTGCGTCATCGACTTTACACATGTTGGTTGTTAACGATGATAATGGTGATATCTATATCGGAACTTCGGACTTTACAACCAACGGCACCATCTATCGCTTCAAAAAAGACGGCACCTTCGTCGAGAAATTCGATGCGGGAGGCGTAAGTCCGAATTCGGCCGTATTCTTCAACTAAATTCCATGAGAAAAGTTTCTGCAATATATCTAATGATTGGGGGACTGGCCTTGTTCCTTTCCGCTTGTAGCGGAAGGGGGAAGGCTTTCCCCGTTTCTGAGGGAGGCGACACTCTCTCCCTGCGCTATGCCGAAAACCTGACGCTCGTGGATTATCCCGGCTATACGGTAGCCACGCTGCGCAATCCTTGGGATACACTGAAGATTCTCCATACCTACATTCTGGTACCCAAGTCGGCTGCCTTGCCCGACAATCTGCCGGCAGGCACGGTGGTACGCACCCCTCTGTCGAAAGCCGTCGTTTATTCTTCCGTCCATTGCGGATTGCTGCACGAACTGGGAGCAGGAAATGCCATAGGCGGCGTGTGCGACCTGAAGTACATCAAGCTGCCGGCCATCCACCGCGACGTGGCCGAAGGCCGGATAGCCGACTGTGGCGACGGCATGAATCCGGACATGGAGCATATCATCGACCTCCACCCCGATGCCATTCTGTTGTCGCCCTTCGAGAACAGTGGCGGATACGGGCGGGTAGAGAAGCTCGGTGTCCCCATCATCGAGTGTGCCGACTATATGGAAACTTCGGCCCTGGGACGCGCGGAATGGATGCGCTTCTACGGTCGGCTGTTCGGAGCCGTCCCGCAGGCCGACAGCCTGTTCGCCCGCGTGGACAGCAGTTACAACCGGCTCAAGCACCGGGCAGCTCTGTCGTCCGTCCGCCTGTCTGTGGTCTGTGAACTGAAAAACGGATCGTCTTGGTATGTACCCGGCGGACGCAGCACTACCGGTCGCCTGCTGGCCGACGCCTGCAGCAACTATGCCTTTGCCGACGACCGTCACAGCGGTTCCGTCCCCCTGTCTTTCGAGACGGTATTCGAGAAAGCCGGAGATGCTGACATCTGGCTCATCAAGTACAACCGCCAGCGCGACATGACCTACGCCGACCTGCAGGCCGACTTCGTGGGTTACACCGGCTTCAAGGCCTTCAAGGAGCGTCGCGTGTATGGCTGCAACACCGGAAAGGCCGCTTTCTACGAAGAAACGCCCTTCCATCCCGACTGGCTGCTGGCCGACCTGATACAAATCCTGCATCCCGAAACGGAAGACACAGACGAACTGCGTTATTACCAAAAACTGGAGGAACACTGATTATGAATAAAGGGTGGAAATATGGCATAGGCCTGTCGGCAGTCATTCTGCTGCTGTTCATGACCAATCTGCTGATCGGTTCGGTGGACATTCCGCCTGCCGACGTATGGCACATCCTGACTGGCGGCGAGGGCGGCAAGGCCAGTTGGAGTTTTATCGTGTGGGAGTCCCGCCTGCCCCAGGCACTGACCGCCCTGTTGTGCGGCAGCTCACTGGCCGTGTGCGGCCTCATGTTGCAGACGGCTTTCAAGAACCCGCTGGCCGGTCCTTCCATTCTGGGCATCAATTCCGGAGCCAGCCTGGGAGTGGCTTTTGTCATGCTGCTGTTCGGAGGAAGTGTCACGGCAGGCACATTCAGTCTGTCGGGTTTCCTGTCCGTCCTGACGGGAGCATTTGTGGGTGCCATGGCCATCATGGCCCTCATTCTTTTCTTCTCCACACTCATCAAGAGCAATGTGATGTTGCTCATCACCGGCATCATGATCGGTTACATTGCTTCGTCCGCCATCTCGCTGCTCAATTTCTTTGCCACGGCAGAAGGAGTACAGTCGTACATCATCTGGGGCATGGGTAACTTCGGGGGTGTCTCCCTGCAACAGATGCCGGCCTTTGCATCGGTCACGCTGCTGGGGCTGGCGGGTGCGCTGATGCTCATCAAACCACTCAACGCCCTGCTGTTGGGCGAACACTATGCCGAAAACCTGGGTGTGAATATCCGCCGCGTCCGCAACTGGCTGCTGCTAGTTACCGGCCTGCTCACAGCCGTTACTACAGCCTTTTGTGGTCCGGTCGCATTCATCGGACTGGCCGTACCCCACGTGGCCCGCATGCTGCTGGGCACATCAAACCATCAATCGCTGCTGCCAGTCACCATCCTGAGCGGCGGAGCCGTAGCCCTCCTCTGCAACCTGGTCTGCATCTTACCCGGCGAAGCGGGTATCATTCCGCTCAATGCCGTTACCCCCATTATCGGTGCCCCGGTCATCATCTACGTCATCGTGAGCCAACGACGATCGCAACATTTCACCTGAACCCTCCCGCCATCCGTGCAAACGGTTGCAGGGAAGAACAGGGAAAATTGACATAAATCAAACCGGCGTACAGCAGAAACCTCTATCTTTGCAGCCGGTATTAGTTTAACATAAAAGATTGTTGCAATGAATTTACCCGAAGAACCGATGATGCTTTATAGCTTCATCAACATGAAGTTACGAGATTTCTATCCAACGCTGGATGCTCTCTGCGAGGATATGAACGTAGAAAAGGCAGAGATTCTCAAAAGGTTGAAAATGGTGGGTTTCGAGTACGATCCCGAACGCAACAGATTTTGGTAATAGCTGACTCCTTTTAAGACGCCTTTCTGATTTATGCAGAAGGCGTTTTTTATTTTTAGCCCAAGCTGTTAATAAAACACAAATATCCAAGGAGGTAATTTTACTTTTCCCGTCTTTCCTGCTCTAAGGAAAATGAAGGCCGATGCCGACAAGGCTCCAAATTCCGGATACAGGACGCTGAACGGCGAGGCCAATGACAGAACAGTGTTGTATTACTAATCAAAAAAAGAGAAACGTATGAAAACAAGATTTACCTCCCTATTAGTACTGATTTTGTGTGTTGCAGGAAGCCTTTCGGCACAACCCCGTTCCAAACAGGCAACCCCACAAACAGAAAAACCCCGCCTGACTGAAGAAGAAAGAATACAAAAGCAAGCCAATCGGATGTCGGACGAACTGATGCTGGACGACAAGACATCCGCCAAGTTCATTGACATTTACCAGCAGTACCTGACAGAAATGAAAGACTGCTGCAAAGAACACAGAAAAGCGATGGCTTCCAGTTGTCCTCAAAAGAAGTCAGAGTGTGCCAAAGGAGAAAAACCGAACCTGACTGATGCAGAGATAGAAGCCCGTATTGAAAGCCGCTTTGCCCACAGCCGCAAGATGCTCGACATCCGTGAGAAGTATTACAAGGAATTCAAGAAGATTCTGACTCCACGACAACTTCAAAAAATCTATGACAAGAAACCTATGGCAGCTGGTCCACATCACAAAAACAACCGCATAGGCCGCAAACACGCACCGGCCAGCCATAACAAAGCAGCCGTTCCTTGCCAAGAATGCCCGCTGCAAAAAAAATAATAAACGAGAATGCAATTCATAAAAAACACGGAGAAATGTGTCGGAAGACACATTCTCCGTGTTTTTGTTTTCATACTACGATTGTACAATAATCTTTATTTCCTTTATAGGTTGATCTCATCCAGATTTTTCTGAATATCATCATCAGAAAGCGAATAGTTCACCAGATCACCGGCCAAATACTTGTCATACGAAGCCATATCAATGAGTCCGTGGCCTGAGAGATTGAACAAGATAACTTTTTCCTCGCCTGTCTCCTTGCACTTGTTTGCTTCGCGAATAGTAGCCGCAATGGCGTGACACGACTCAGGAGCAGGAATGATTCCCTCTACACGGGCAAACAGACAGCCTGCCTCAAACGACTCCAGTTGCTGGATATCCACGGCTTCCATCATGTGATCCTTCAGCAGTTGCGACACAATGACACCAGCACCGTGATAACGCAAACCGCCCGCATGGATATTGGCCGGAGCGAAATTATGTCCCAAAGTAAACATGGGAAGCAGCGGAGTGTAGCCAGCCTCATCGCCAAAATCATACTGGAACTTGCCTCGCGTCAGCTTAGGACAGGATGCCGGCTCGGCAGCGATGAAACGGGTGGTCTTCCCTTCCAGGATATTATGACGCATGAAGGGGAAGGCTATACCGCCAAAATTGGAACCTCCTCCGAAACAAGCTATAATCATGTCGGGATATTCGCCCGCCATGGCCATCTGCTTCTCGGCTTCCAGACCGATGACCGTTTGATGGAGTGTCACATGGCTCAAAACAGAACCCAGTGTGTATTTACAATTAGGAGTAGTACGTGCCAGTTCGATAGCTTCGGAAATAGCCGTTCCCAAAGAACCCTGATGATTGGGATGAGCTGTCAGAATATCCTTTCCAGCACGGGTTGACATGGAAGGCGACGGTGTAACCTGTGCCCCATAGGTCTGCATGATGCTACGACGGTAAGGCTTTTGTTCGTAGCTGATTTTCACTTGATAGACAGCGGCTTCCAGCCCAAAAAGACGAGCAGCATATGCCAATGAGGCTCCCCATTGTCCGGCGCCTGTTTCAGTTGTCACATTAGTCACACCTTCCTTCTTGCAATAATAAGCCTGCGGAATGGCAGAATTCAGTTTATGCGAGCCCATCGGGCTGACACTTTCATTCTTGAAATAAATATGAGCAGGAGTACCCAATGCTTCTTCCAGCCCATAAGCACGTACCAGCGGAGTGCTACGATAGTATTTATACATTTCACGCACTTCTTCAGGAATTTCAATCCAAGGATCTGTCTGGTTCAGCTCCTGATGACACAATTCCTTAGCAAAGATAGGATACATATCTTCCGCCTTCAGCGGTTGGCGCGTAGCCGGGTTCAACGGAGGCATGGGCTTGTTTACCATATCCGCCTGTATGTTGTACCAATATTGTGGAATTTCGTCTTCCGCAAGGATAAATCTTTTCGTTCGGTTACTCATAGTAATTTCCATTTTTGATTTCTGCGTCCAAATGTATGGATAAAATTTAAAATCCTATCATATTTCTCTGATTATTTTGGTTTCCATATCTTTTTTCTTCATATTTTCCACCCTACGAGCCTTCCTATTTTTCAAGATTTCACTTTGATGACTGTTTATTTTTTCGTTCCTTTGTACAATTCCAACATCTTTCCAATATCAGACACTAGTTTTGCCGTCATGAAGATATTAATAATAGAAGACGAACAGGATTTACGCGAAACCATCCGAACTTCGCTCCTGAAAGAAAAATTTGTTGTAGAAACTGCCGCAGACTTTTATTCGGCACTCGACAAAATCAATGACTACGACTATGACTGCATCTTGCTGGACATTATGCTGCCAGGAGGAAGTGGTCTGGACCTGCTGCGCGAACTGAAACGCCTCCGCCGCAGTGACAGTGTGCTCATCATTTCGGCCAAAGACTCGCTAGACGATAAGGTGGATGGCCTGGAACTGGGCGCAGACGACTACCTGACAAAGCCCTTTCATCTGGCCGAACTGAACGCCCGCATCAAGTCGCTGATACGTCGCCGCCAGCACAACGGCGACACCAGTATAGCCATGGGCAATCTGGTGCTCTACCCCGACAAGCGGCAAGCCGAAGTAAACGGGCTTCCACTACAACTGAACCGCAAAGAATTTGACCTGCTCTACTATTTTGTAGTCAACCCCAACCGCGTCATCAACAAAATGAGCCTGGCTGAATCCGTCTGGGGAGACAATATCGATCAAGCCGACTCGCTGGATTTTATCTACTCGCAAGTGAAAAACCTGCGTAAGAAATTGAAACAGGCCGGAGCCACGATCGAAGTAAAAGCGGTTTATGGGTTCGGATATAAACTGTCGGAAGTATGAGACTCCTTCATTACACCTACCGAAAGTTATCCCTGTGGCTGTTTGCTCTGATGGCCGTATGGGGGGTGTTGTTCTATTACACCATCATGTACGAATTGATGGATGAGACCGACGACACGCTAGAGAACTATGCCCAAATCATCATCAATAATGCCCTCTACGATGAAAGCATACTCGACACAGAAGGCAATCTGATGTCCTTCTACTATTTCCACCCCATCTCTGTGGAGGAAGGCAAAAACTATCACGACATGTTCTACGATTCACTAGTCTATGTGGAAAGCGAAGACGAACACGAGCCGGTTCGTGTTTACCGTACAGCTTTCCGTATGCCCAACGGACAGTTCTATGAATTGGAACTGATGATTTCTACGCTGGAACGTGACGACATGGTGAACGCAATGGTATGGTATCTGGTCACGTTATTCATCCTTTTTCTGTGCTCCACCGCCATCGGTACCCGCCTCATCCTTCAAAAGATTTTTCAGCCCATGAACCGTCTGATGGACTGGCTGCAACGCCTTCATCCGGGAACAGAAGTTCCACCATTGGACAACGCTACGGGCATACGTGAATTCCGTCTGCTGGGCGATGTAGCCTATGATATGGCCAACCGCAGCCATCGGGCCTACGAAGAACAGAAACAATTCATCGAAAACGCTTCACACGAGCTGCAAACCCCTTTGGCCATTGCCCGAGGCAAATTGGAATTGCTGGCAGAAAGTGAAGGAATGACCGAAGAACAACTTAAGGAACTGGATGCCATCTACTCCACCTTGGGCAGGGCTGTAAAGTTGAACAAAGCCTTGTTGTTGCTGTCACGCATTGAGAACGGTCAGTATGCCGAGACAGAACAAGTGTCTGTTGACGAATTATTGGATGAATTGCTACCCGATCTCATGGACATCTATGAACACAAACAGATCAGTCTTGAACGAACTAAAGGAACCTCTCCTTTTATAATAAACTGTAATACCTCACTGGCCCATATTCTGATAACCAATCTGGTAAAAAATGCTCTATTACATAGTCCCGAAGGAGGAAAACTGGTTGTACAGACCACTTCCTCATCACTCACACTAAAGAACAACGGTACATCTCCACTGGATGCTTCGCTCCTGTTCAAGCGTTTTGCCCACAGCATAAACCGTAAGAAGGAATCTACCGGTCTGGGACTGGCCATCAGTGAAGCTATTGCTTCAGGATGTTCACTCCGGCTCACCTATAGTTGGGAAGAAGGTATGCATGTATTTTCGCTCGTCAAATAGTGTAAAAAAACAAAGATACCACTGAGATTTCCCAAAAGTTTCCCAAATCCTCTGTTTACTTTGCAACAGGTAAACAAAAAGTATTAACTCATAAAAACAAAAAGCGTATGAAAAAGATGATTGCATTCCTGGCAGTGATAATGATGACTATACAAGTCGGATTGGCCCGCGACGTAATTACCATGAACCCCAAGGAACTGCCCGCCGCAGCACAGACCTTTCTGAAACAATATTTCAGTGATAAGCAAGTATCCTATATCAAGGTGGAAAGCGAGTTCTTATCGAAAAAATACGAAGTAGTGATGACTGATCGCACGAAAATTGAATTCGACAGTAAAGGGAACTGGGAAGAAGTGGACTGCAAACAAGGTAAACTCCCTCAAAATCTCGTACCAGACTACGTTCAGCAGTTCGTCAACGCACAATACCCAGGAACAGTTTACCATAAAATAGAACGCGATCGCGTCGAAGTGGAAGTAAAACTGGACAACCGCCTGTCGCTGAAGTTCAATAAAAAAGGAGAACTGATAGATATCGACGACTGACAAGCAGTCATCACAGGCAATAAAATACAAAAAGAGGATGTATTACTACATCCTCTTTTTGTATCTCAGCAGAACTTTCATTACCAAACCGGTTACATCGGTTTGTAATCTTTGGCCAATCCGCCTTCGCTGGTTTCTTTGTAAAGCGAGGGCAGGTCATTGCCCGTCTGCTTCATAACATCCACCACCTTATCGAATGACACCCGATGCATACCGTCCGTGAACGACGAGTAGAGATTAGCATCCAATGCACGGGCTGCCGCATAGGCGTTACGTTCGATGCAAGGAATCTGCACCAGTCCGCACACGGGGTCACACGTCATACCCAGATGATGCTCCAATCCCATTTCGGCCGCATACTCAATCTGTGCAGGGCTGCCGCCAAACAACTGATTGGCAGCCGCCGAGGCCATGGAGCAAGCAGTACCCACTTCAGCCTGACATCCGGCTTCAGCACCCGAAATGGAAGCATTCTGCTTTACGATATTACCAATGAGACCTGCTGTAGCCAATGCACGCAAAATGCGGATATCAGAAAACTCGCGGCTCTGCTGGAGATGGTAGAGCACAGCAGGCACCACACCACACGAACCACAGGTAGGCGCTGTCACGATAGTGCCTCCTGCAGCATTCTCCTCGCTCACGGCCAAAGCATAGGCAAAGACCAAACCGCGGCTCTGAAGCGAAGCCTTATAACCTCGGGCACGGATATAGTAGGTCGATGCCTTGCGACGCAGGTTCAGCGGTCCAGGCAGTACACCCTCATTCTCCAGTCCGCGACGGACAGAGGCCTTCATCGTCTCCCACACTTCGGCCAGATAATCCCAAATATCGCTTTCCTCACATTCCTTCACATACTCCCAGTAGCTTTTACCCGTTCGCTCGCACCAGTGAAGAATTTCAGTCAAGTGGTTCATTTCATACACCTCAGGCGTATTGACCGAAGCCGCGCCATCGCTTTCTTCAGCCAAAGCACCTCCACCCACACTGAACACTGTCCACACATCAGTTTCCTTACCTTCGGCATCTACGGAAACAAACTTCATACCATTAGGATGGAAAGGCAGGAAGATTTTCGGCTCCCAGATGATTTCCACCGGTGCAGCGGGCTGCAAAGTTTCTGTGATAGCCACGTTGGTCATATGGCCTTTGCCCGTGGCAGCCAAACTTCCGTAAAGAGTCACTTTAAAAGCTGCAGCATCAGGATGCCGTTTCAAGAAAATCTCGGCAGCCTTGCGTGGCCCCATAGTATGACTACTCGAAGGGCCCGTGCCGATACGGTAGAGTTCTTTGATTGATTTCATCAGAGTAAATGATTTATAGATTAGTACATTTGTTTATTCTCTTTATAAGTCCACCACCGTGATGCCTGCTCCACCAAACTGGACATGTTCGTCCTGGAAATGACGTACGCCGGGTACGGTCTGCAGATATTGCCGAATCAATGTACGAAGAATACCCGTACCCGTTCCATGCAGGATTCGAACGCGGGATACCCCCACCAGAATGGCATCATCAATGAAGTAGGTCACTGCCTGCAGAGCCTCGTCGCCACGCATACCGCGCACGTCAATATCCTGCTTGAAGGAGAGCTTCTTCTCGTACATACTGTCCTGAGTCTGGCTGCTGACAAAAGTGGCCTTGACACTGCTTGACGCAGCTTGCGGACGAGCCTGCGTAGGCTCCAGACGATCCAGGCGGACAGTCGTCTTCAGGCTTCCAAAAGCTACGACGGCACTCTTCCCTCCTACTTCCATCACCTCACCTACCGTAGTCTGCCCCTTGATGCGGACAAAGCTGCCGGGCACAATGGCTGCCAAACGTTCGGCTTCCAGCTTTGCCTGCCGGGCCGCCTGCTCTTCGGGCGACAGGGGCGCAGCTTCCGCCTGTCGGTTCTTCTTCTCCTTCTTGCGGTTCTGCTTTTCCTTCAGTTTCTCCATCTTGCGAGCGATCTTCTCTTCCAGCTCGCGACTGGTCTGTTCCTCCAGGTTCTCGCGAAAGTCAGTCAGTTCCTGCCGTGCCTGCCGGGTCTTTTCCTTCTCGGCCTGCGACTCCTTGATGGTGCGTATGGTATTCTCGATGCGCGCATTGGCCTCCTGCATCAGGTGTTCGGCCTCTTCGCGTGCCTTTTTCAATATCTCTTTCCGCTCCTTCTGCAGCGTTTCCATCTCAGCCTGATAGCGGGCGATGGTTTCCTCCATCTGTTTTTCACGTTGACGGATATTCTGGCGTTTAGTCTCCCAGTAACGCTTATCACGGACAATGTCTTGCAAATACTTGTCACTTTGGATGTATTCGCTGCCCACGATTTCCGATGCATCGGCGATGACGTCCTCGGGCAGGCCTATCTTACGGGCAATCTCCACAGCAAACGAACTGCCCGGATTACCTATCTGCAACTGGAAAAGGGCTTGCATTAGGTGACGGTCGTAAAGCATGGCACCGTTCACCACACCTTCATGGTTTTCTGCAAAATGTTTCAAGTTCTGGTAATGGGTCGTAATGACACCGAAGGCCATTTTCTGATTGAACCGTTTCAACACCGCCTCGGCAATGGCACCGCCTATCTGCGGCTCCGTTCCTCCACCAAATTCATCAATGAGAATCAGACTTCGTCCGTCGCATTGTTTCATCATAATTTTCATGTTCGTCAAGTGCGACGAATAGGTACTCAGGTCGTCCTCTATGGACTGCTCATCGCCAATGTCAATAAAGATGCTACCGAAAATTCCCGCATGGCTGCGCTCGTGCATAGGTACAGGCAGACCACATTGCAACATATACTGAAGCAAACCAACCGTTTTCAGACAGACCGACTTTCCACCGGCATTTGGACCTGAGATGATGAGGATGCGCCGTTGCTCGTTCAGTTCAATATCCAGCGGCACCACCTTCTTGCCATGCTTGGCCAGCGACAATTGCAGCAACGGATGTACAGCCATACTCCAGTCTATTACCTGCCTGTCTTCGATAACCGGCTTCAGAGCTGCCGTTTGTTCTCCCAGCAATGCCTTGGCACGTATGAAATCTATCTCTGCCAGGAACTCGTAAGACAACAGTACAGCCGGTATCAGCGGACGCATCCGGTTAGAAAACTCCGTCAGGATGCGGATAATCTCCCTCCGCTCGTCACTCTCCAGTTCGCGGATACGGTTGTTGGCCTCCACCACTTCGGCCGGTTCTACAAATACGGTCTTACCGCTGGCCGACTCGTCGTGAACGATACCTTTTATCTTACGCTTCAAGGCCGGAGCCACAGGGATGACCAGGCGGCCGTCGCGCATGGTAGGCGCCACATCCTTATCCACCACTCCCTCACTCTGCGCACTGCGCAGGATACTGTTCAGTGAACGCGAGATACTGCCCATCGTAGCCGCCAGCTCACGACGGATGCGGGCCAACTCAGGTGAAGCATTGTCTTTGATTTTGCCATAGGGCGAGAGGATTTCATTGATACGTACCACCAGTTGCGGAAAAACGTCAATATCACCCGCCAACCTTTTCAGGCACGGATAAGGCGAAGTATCTTCTCCCTCTTCCTCCCGTTGCAGGAAGCGCACGATGTCACGGATAGTTTCCAACGAACGGCGCAGGTCGAACAATTCTTGTTCGTCCAGGTACATGCCCTCCACCCGTATGCGACGCAACGAAGGCCTGACATCAAAAAAATATTGGGCAGGAAAATCATCAGCCTCTTGCAAAATACGTGCAAATTCGGCAACCTGGTCCTGACGTTCCACCACCTCGTGATAATGGTCGGAGAACGTCATGTCCGTCACCCTCTCCTCCCCCAATGTGCTGAGGCACTTCTCTTTCAGCAACTGGCGTATTTGGTCGAATCCTATCTTTTGTTCAAAGTTTTGCGGGTATATCATCTACTTTACCTGTTTTTTCGCGTACAAAAGTACGATTAATTCACGAAAAAACAGACAGGATGTTTGCAGATTTAAAAATGATTTGTACCTTTGCACCGCCTTTGAAAAACAAAGGTACTCCCCGATGGAGTTTTGGAGAGGTGGCAGAGTGGTCGATTGCGGCGGTCTTGAAAACCGTTGTGCTGAAAGGCACCCGGGGTTCGAATCCCTGTCTCTCCGCTGAACATACTGGACAGAAATGGTCAGTAAACGGACAAAAAGCTACAAATCAATGATTTGTGGCTTTTTTTATTGCCACGATGTCCGGCTTCCAAGACTTCAAAAGTACCGAAAAAGACAAAGTTTCGTTCCCAAATCGTTACCTATTCCCTGCCGGACAAAAACGGTAACGATTTGTCTGCAAATGACCTGATAATGACTTGATTAGTCCATAGTCTGCGTAACTCAAAAACAAGGTGTAAAAAGTAATTTTGCAATTAAAAAGTTGAGTTATGAAATCGACATTTAAGGTTCTCTTTTACCTAAAGAAAGGTTCGGAGAAGAAAAACGGTGAGGTTATGATTATGGCACGTATCACCATTGACGGAAAGTTGTGCCAGTTCAGTACAAAACAGAGTATCCAGCCGGAAAATTGGAATGTGGTAGCCGGAAAAGCGAAAGGCAGGGATGCCGGAAAGATAAACTCCCTGCTTGATGACATACGTGCATCGCTGAACACCATCTACCACGAAATGCAGCGGCGTGATAATTACGTTACCGCCGAGAAAGTGAAAAACGAGTTTTTGGGACACAGCGAGAACCACGAAACCATCCTTACCCTGTTCCAAAAGCACAACGAGGACGTGAAACAGCTTGTAGGAATATCCAAGACGATAGCGACTTACCGCAAGTATGAGGTTACACGCCGCCACCTTGCGGAGTTCATACAGAGTAAATACAACCTTTCGGACATTTCTATCCGGGAAATAACTCCGATGTTCATTACCGATTTCGAGTTGTATTTGCGTACAGCCTGCAAGTGCGGTTACAATACGACCGCCAAGTTCATGCAGTTTTTCAAGCGCATCATTATCATTGCCCGAAACAACGGCATACTGGACAAAGACCCGTTTGCCAGCTATAAAATCAGGCTGGAAAAAGTGGACAGGGGGTATCTGACGGAGGACGAGATAAAAATCATCCTAAAAAAGAAAATGGCTTCCGAGCGTTTGGAACACGTCAGGGACTTGTTCATCTTTTCCTGTTTCTGCGGGCTGGCTTACAGTGATGTCGCCAACCTGCGGCAAGAGAACATCCAAAAGTCATTTGACGGCAAGCTGTGGATAATGACGAAGCGACAAAAGACCAACACGGACGTGAATGTTCCCCTGCTGGATATTCCCAAGATGATATTGAAGAAATACAAAGGCAAGCTGCCGAACGGAAAGATACTCCCGGTAATCAGCAACCAAAAGCTGAATGCCTACCTGAAAGAGATTGCCGATATATGCGGAATTAAAAAGAACCTCACATTCCACCTTGCCCGGCATACGTTCGCCACGACCACCACGCTGGCAAAGGGTGTACCCATTGAAACCGTCAGCAAGATGCTGGGACACACGAACATTGAAACGACACAAATCTACGCCCGTATCACTAACAATAAGATTAGCAGCGATATGCAGGGACTTGACAAGAAGTTTGTCGGCATCGAAAAGATTTACAAGGAAGCGGCTTTGTAATCCTTGACAGTTTTCCGTTACCCATGACTGTTCAAGAAACAGATAGGTAACGGTTTTGGTAACGAAATTTCACTTAACAGATTATATACTAATAAAGTATATTCTTTCATCTTGCGGACAGTCGGCGGACTATCCGCATTTTTTTATATCCTTTTCCAAAGGCACATTCCCCGAAACGCCAGCGGTGCATTGGCATCGCAGACTGTTTTTCGTGAAAAGAGCCTTTGGAAACCCGCACAAGAGTATCGAAAGGTGAACTCCCGATACACTTGTCTTTCCCGCCCGTACAGGCAATTCCCTAATGGACTGATGGAACAAGAACTTTTCCCCTGTTTCCCAGCCTGTAAATCTTCCTCATTAAGCAGTCCTCCTGCTGGGTAGTCGTTTTTATCATTTCAATAGGCAAAGGTAGTTACGTGTTCTTCACGGGTTTGCAAGGTCAAGCCTTTCAGGTTTGGCGAAAAAATCTTCCCTGCGACATTTGTTGCGAGGTATTTTTTGCACAAAAACTTGCGAACCCTAAACACTGCCCTTTTAAGCCTATGTGAAACGAAAACGACCGACCCGACCGAAAGACGCATAAAAAAAAAGTCGGATTTACGGGAAACAGAAAAAAGTTCAGTGAAACTCCAACTCCCTCACCTCTCGAATCCGCATAAAACTTAAAAATTACAGGATATGGAAGCAACGACATTATCAGAAGCAAGAGTTTATGTAGGCACTTACGGCAAGTACAACAACGGTTCACTGTTTGGGACATGGCTCAACCTGTCGGACTATTTGGACAAGGAAGATTTTTACGAAGCCTGCCGGGAGCTTCACAAGGACGAGGAAGATGCCGAGTTTATGTTTCAGGACTGGGAGAACGTGCCGGAGGGGTTAATCGGCGAAAGCTGGATTTCCGAGAACTTCTTCACCCTGCGGGATGCGGTGGAGCAGTTGGGCGACACCGAGCAGGAAGCCTTTTTCGTGTGGTGCAACTACAAAAGCCGTGATTTGAGCGAGGAAGATGCCGACGACCTTGTACGGGATTTCTGGGACGAGTATCAAGGACAGTATGACGATGAAGAAGATTTCGCCTACCGGATTGTAGAGGAATGTTACGACCTGCCGGAGTTCGCAAAGTCTTATTTCGATTATGAAAAATTTGCCCGTGGTTCATGTGTGATTATTGGATGGACGAGGGCTTTGTGTTCCGGGCAGCGTGAAAGGATTATCCGGGCAGGGTGCCAAAGCCCTGCCCGCCAAAAAGACAAAGTTTATAACCCATAAAATTTTTAAGGATATGAAAACGACAGAAGTAAGCAAAGACCTAATCGGCAGGCGGTGCGAGTGTATTTTTACGGGCATGATGGTAACGGGCGTTATCGAGGACACGGAGGAAAACGAATATTCGGTAAACGTGAAAGTGCGTTTCGACCATCCGCACCAGTGGGGCGATGATTTCTACACGGAAGATTGGGCATGGGGGCGCAAAATGGACGAGTTCGGCACGTTGCACCATTTGCGGCTGCTGGAGGACAAACCGGACTTTCAGACGATGGTAGTAGTTTTCGGAGAACCAATCAGCCAAATAGACCGCAGCGTTTTTGAAGATGCGGACACGTGGGGTGTCTGCTCCCTGCAAGGCTGGGTAAACAGCTATGAAAGTGTCCGGTTTGTAGCCATAAACGACCATACGGCAGTCATAACGGGCGAATATAACTTTGAACAGGTCAAGGTGTGGTTAGAGAAATATGTACCCGTAAAGAGCCTTAAAATCAGTTGATGGAGAACGGCGGCGAAATGCCGCCGCTACTTTCTTTCATGAGTGCCGGAAAATAAAGTAGCAAAGAACCCCTAATCCTTAAAGTACGGGGATTTAATGAAATCAGCAAATGTTTCAGGAATCAAAAAACGTTCTCTATTTTCAGGGTATTCATTTATCATAAAGAATGTATAATAGGCTTCTTTATAGTATTTATCTTTAGTCTTTTCGATTTCTTTAACAAATCTTTTTTCAAAATCTCTTTTTTGCGTTCTATTCATAAAAGTTTCTTTTCGTTCTTGAATCACTTGCTTAGCCCGTCTTTTTTTCCCTTCTAATGACAACTCTTTCTTAATATAGTTTTTATAAACCGTACAAAATGTTTCTTCTGAATTTATGAAACGATACGTTGAAGGCATATCAGGATTTGCAGTATGTAATCTTTCTAATGCCAAATGAATTTGAAAAGACGAAAAAAACTCTGCATAAAATTCATTATATCTTAGATACAAATCACTCTCATAAATTTCATCAAAAGAACCAATAAAGCCATAAAATGGAGCAGGCAAATGTATATTTGCTATTTGCATCAAATACGCCCCATGACAAACTGCCAATGTCAGAAAAAGGTTATTACGGACTATAAAATTTATTTCTCTCAAAATGACATATAGCTCTTTCCAAGCCACCAATTCATTTGAATTTAAGACCAATCCTCTTAATTTAGAATCTCCGTGCATTTCAAAATGCAAAACAGGACAACATCCTTGCTCTTGACATTCTTTTTTTATTCTATCAAATATAGCAAATAGTTCTGTTTTATTTTCCACCGGAAAATAATTAGTTTGTAATTCGCTATATTTGTATTCTTGCCATTTTATTAAATCATCATACAATTCTTTTCCAGTCAATCTTTCTTGTAATGATTCAATTATATATAATCGGTTAAACTTAAATGTGCTCATATTGTAATTAGCTGAATAAACTACATAAAACTTTTCATAAAAAGTGTTGTCAAATTAATAACAAAATCTATTTCTGAGTATTTGACCGCATCGTTATGTTTAACATAGTTGTTTTGATACTTTGCATAATAATCCAGCAATCGATTAAACATACTTATAAATTCCGGTGATAAACCTTTTTCTTTTTGAAATTTGCCTACCTCACTCAATTGGTTTTCTAAAGATTTCTGATTTTTGAGAATTTCTTTCAAAAAAGTCTCCAATGACAATCTCATGTCATCCAACACATTACGCTGATAAATTCTTTGTTTATATTTATCAATAGCGTTATTATATATTTTTTGAGATGCCGGATAATTGGCTAACCATTCTTGCATTTCTTTTATCTCAGGTTTTTGTGTTATTTGTGGTGTTCCGTTGAAGAAGTTTTCAAGAAAGCTAATTACTTCTTCCTGCATTTCCTCTATACTGAATACTCTATTGGGATATACCGTTAGAGTTAATGATGGGTTATTTTTACTCTTACTATCCGTAATATTTACATTTTTAACTGATTGCAATTTTGATAATTGCTCTTGAACTTCTTCTATAATAGAAATATTTTTTAAAAATACTTTTAGATATTTCTTATCAAAAGATTCTCTAATTTCAGTGTCAAAGTTTTTAGCCATATACTCTATATACTTTATTTTTTTGCAAAGTTATTCATAAATAAAACACCCAGCAACATCTTGCCGGGTGTTTATTAACATATTCATTCAAAACAGTTTATTCGTTTTCGCTACTGTCATTGTTGAATGAGAACGAAACCTGCTGCATCTGTCCGAAGCTGTCGATGATATAGATGTCAATCGTCTGCTGGTCGGTCGATGCCGATGTGTAGTAGAGCCGGAACGTTTCTTTCTCCAGCGGGTACAGGTCATTGGGCAGGAAC
>DXAV01000036.1 GCA_019116805.1 Candidatus Bacteroides merdavium
GCGGACGCATCTCGTCCATGTTGGTGCATTTGGGATTCCATTGGCGGCGGAGCCAGAATGATTTCCAGTAGCGTAAGCCGTTTCCGTTGATGGTACCGCTACCCGAGATGGTGAATCCGTTCACCTTGTCGGCGTTAATCAGGGCAGAGAAGTATTTCACGCTCTGTCCTTCGATGCGGGTATCCACGATGGGGAAGTTGCTGATGTCATCGCTGCCTTTAAGTGTGGCACCTTCTTCCAAATGCAGGTGGGTACGGGGTTTGAAAAACAGGGCGCCAGTCAGGTAGGTACCTTTCGGCACGATGACTACGCCACCCTGCTCGGCGGCACGGTCGATGACGGCCTGTATCTTTTCCGTCTGTAGTACGGTACTGTCGTTCACTATGCCGTAGTCGGCCAGGTTGTAGGCGCTACCTAGGTCACGGATATTTACAATTTCGTTTTGTCTGAACCACTCGGGTATTGGCGTCCCATCGGGGAAGAGATCCTGCTGTCCGAACATCGGCAGGCTGAGGAGGGCGCTTACGAATAAGGCAATAAGTTTCATGGTTGTAATTCCTTTTAATGTGTGTTGTAATCAAGTATATTCCGGTTGCAAACTTAAGAAATATTACTTTTTCAGGAGAAAAATGATTGATTTTAATCCTGCGTGGAATGACTTTTTCTATCTTTGCCTTCGAAGTCTATGATGCTAAATTCATTCACGCTGATATGTCTCGTATTCTTTTTACCATCTTTTGCATGTGGCTGCCTTTGCAGCTGATGGCCCAGGGCTTCACTGTCCGGGGCAGAGTAGTGGACAAACTCTCGCGCCAGCCTGTGGCCTATGCCAACGTGTCGCTCTATGGCAATCCCGGCCAAGGCGCTTCAACCGACAGCCTGGGCCAGTTCCGCATCGAACACGTGGCGCCGGGTATCCACCAGCTTTCCGTGTCGTGTATCGGCTACAAGAACTTGCTTTCGCCCGAATACATTGTTTCTGCTAAGCTGCCGCCCGTCGAGCTGGAATTGGAGGAAGACGCCTCCCAGCTGGCCGAAGTCACCGTACAGGCTGCCGCGCCCTTCCGCCGTATCAAGGATAGCCCCGTCAGCCTGCAGATCATTGGCTTGAGCGAGATTGAAAAAAGCCCCGGTGGCAACCGAGACATCTCGCGTATCGTCCGTTCCTATCCAGGCGTATCGTTCTCGCCCATCGGCTACCGCAACGACCTCATCGTGCGCGGCGGCTCGCCCTCGGAGAACCGCTTCTATATGGACGGCATAGAGATTCCGAACATCAACCACTTCGCCACGCAAGGCGCATCGGGCGGTCCTGTCAGTATCCTCAACGCTGACCTCATCCGCGAGGTGCAGTTCTACACAGGTGCCTTCCCAGCTGACAAGGGTGGGGCGCTGAGCTCCGTGATGGACATCCGTCTGCGCGACGGTAACCCCGACGACCAGACCTTCAAGGCAACGCTGGGAGCCTCGGAAGTGTCGCTCAGTGGTGCGGGCCATTTCGGCGAGCGCACCACTTACCTCTTCTCCGTCCGTCAGTCCTACCTGCAACTGCTCTTCAAGATGCTGGGCCTTTCCTTCCTGCCCAACTACATCGACGGTCAGTTTAAGATTAAGACACGCCTCACGGCTACGGATGAGCTCATCTTCCTGGGTCTGACGGGCATCGACAACATGAAGTTGAACACCGATGAGGAAGGCGAGGACGCCGAGTACATGCTGAGCTATCTACCCCGTATCAAGCAGCAGACCTTTACCCTGGGTGCGGCCTACAAGCACTATGCCGGCCGCCACGTGCAGACCGTTTCCTTGGGTTACAACTACCTGGCCAACCAGAACCTGAAATATACGAACAATGACGACTCCTCGCCCGATAACTTGACTCTCGACCTGAGCTCGCACGAGCAGAAGGCCACTCTCCGCGCCGAGAACCGCACGCATGGCGAACGCTGGACCCTGACCGAGGGTGTGGAAACCTGGTATGCCCGCTACGACGATCGTACCTTCCAACGCATCTTTGCCAGCGGTGCGCAGCAAGCTTGGCAGCAGCAGACTGATTGGGGTATCGTGGGTTGGGGCGCCTTCGCCTCCGCCCGCTACCGTACGCCCGACGAACGCTGGACGGCTACGCTTGGTCTGCGTCTCGACGGTTGCGATTACTCCCGATCCATGATGCGCTTCTGGCAGAACCTGTCGCCCAATCTCTCCGTGTCGTGGCGCGTGCGCCCCGCTGTGGCCATCAATGCTGCTGTGGGCCTCTACCACCAGCTGCCGGCCTATACGGGGCTGGGCTATAAGGACGCCACGGGCGAGCTGGCCAACAAGTCTTTGAAGTATATGCGCGTGGCTAATGCTAATTTGGGTACTGAGTGGAACGTCACCGAGCGTGTGGTCCTCGCCCTCGAAGGCTTCTACAAATATTACACCCGCGTACCTCTCTCCGTGGCCGACGGCATCCCTCTCTCCTGCAAGGGTAATGATTACGGTACGGTGGGCAACGAGCTGCTCCTCCCCACGGCCAGCGGACGCGCTTACGGTGTCGAGGCCTCCATGCGCTGGCAGATACCCGGCAAGTTCACCTCCGTGGCCTCCGTCACCTGCTTCCGCAGCGAGTACCGCAACGACGACCATTCACCCTACATCGCATCCGCCTGGGACAACCGCTTCATCGCTAACCTGAGCGGTACTTATGACTTTCCCCGCAACTGGAGCGTGGGTGCCAAGCTGAGTGCCATCGGTGGAAGCCCCTATACGCCCTACGATGAAGACAAGTCGTCGCTCGTCGAGGCCTGGGACGTGCAGGGACGGCCCTACTACGACTACTCGCGCTACAACACTTGCCGCCTCGACGCCTTTGCCCAGCTCGACGTCCGCGTGGACAAGAACTACTACTTCTGCGGCTGGCGCCTGGGTGTCTATCTCGACCTGCAGAACGTTACGAAGAGTGTCCTCCGCCAGCAGGACGTGCTGATGAGCACCGGCGTCGTCGAGAATCCCGAAGCTCCCGCCTCCGAGCAGCGTTACGTCATGAAACGACTGAAGCAGGAGAGCGGTACCCTGCTGCCCACCATCGGCCTGACGGTGGAATTCTGATACCGTCGAACAGTTCGAAGGCTTCACAAAAAAAGGACGCACTACGGTGCGTCCTTTTTTCTCATTTCTCCATTATTTCAGTATTTCGCCTTGATCTCCGGCAGCGCCTTCTGGATGTCGCTGATGCGGCGGGCGTCGCTGGGGTGCGTGCTGAGCAGTTCGGGGACGGAACCGCTGCCCGAGGCCGACATCTTCTGCCAGAAGCCGATGGCCACGTCGGGGTTGTAGCCCGCCATGCGCATCAGCACCAGGCCCATGTAGTCGGCCTCCGTCTCGTGCTTGCGCGAGAAGGGCAGCATGACGCCCACCTGTGCGCCTAGTCCGTAGATGGTGGAGGCGGCGGTCTGGATGGCGGCGCTCTTCTCGGCGAGGGAGTAGTTGAGCAGCTGGGCGCCCGTCTGCGCCAGCATTTGCTGGCTGAGGCGCTCGTTGCTGTGCTTGGCCACGGCGTGCGCCACTTCGTGACCGATGACCACGGCCAGCTCGTCATCCGATGTAACGAGCTTCATCAGCCCCTCATAGACTACAATCTTGCCGCCGGGCATGCAGAAGGCATTTACCTGGTCGTCGGCCACGAGGTTGAACTCCCACTGGAAGTTCTTCACTTCGGCGGCCAGTCCGTTCTGGCGGAGGTAGGTCTCAGTGGCCTGGGCTATCTTTTGGCCGACGCGTTTCACCATGGCCGCCTGCTTGGCCGACGACGAGCGTGGGGCGGTCTTCATGTAGTCGTTGTACTGCGTCAGGCTGGAGGTGAGGACTTCCTGGTCGGAAACGAGGAGCAGCTGGCGGCGTCCTGTCAGGGGGACGGAACCGCATCCCGTCCAGAGGAGGGCGGTGAGGGCGAGGGGGAGGAGGGGATTTTTCATATATTATCGTTTAAAGGGTTATGCTTGGACAAAGGTACGGAGAATTTCTGAAATTGCCTCCACCGTTTTTCCTGTAACCGGATGGACGAAGCGCAGCGAGCGGGCATGCAGGTAGAGGCGGTCGGCAGGCGTGCCGTAGAGCGGGTCGCCCACGATGGGGCAGCCGAGGCCTTCGGCATGGGCGGCGTGGACGCGGAGCTGGTGCGTGCGCCCCGTCAGCGGACGGAAGCGGACGAGCGTGCGGCCCTCGCGGCGTTCCAGCACTTCGTAGAGGGTCTGCGCCGGTTTGGCGTGGGGTGCGCGCACCTCCTGACAGGGACGGTGGTGCGGGCTGGGGCCCAGGGGAAGGTCGATGAGGCCGCTGTCGGTCGTGACGGTGCCCTCGAGCAGGGCGATGTATTCCTTCTCCACGGCACGCGTCTCAAAGAGGGCCTGCAGGCGGCGGTGCACGTCGGCGGTCTTGGCGATGAGCATCAGGCCGGAGGTATCCATGTCCAGGCGGTGAACCACGAGCGGGCCTTCGGCTTGAGGCAGGTGGTCGCGCATCAGGCTAAGCACCGAGGGCGCATCCTCTTCCTTTCCAGGCACGGCCAGCAGTCCGGCAGGCTTGTCCACGACGAGCAGCCACTCGTCTTCATAGACTGTACGCAGCCGGTCGGCGGGTGCGGCATTCATCTTTTCTTTCAGCGGATTTTCGTCCACGTTGAGGCCCTGGAGCATGTGCTTCAGGATGGGGCCGCACTTGCCCGTACAGGCGGGGTAGAAGTGCCCATGTTCGCGTATCTCGTTCGCTGGCGAGCGGCCCCACCAGAATTCGGCCATGCAGAGGGGCTTCCACTTGTGAAGGTAGGCTTGCTGGAGCAGCTTGGGCGCGGCACACTCGCCGGCGCCGGCGGGCGGGGTACCTTGGCGGGTGGGGGCGAAGATGGTACAGAGGTCCTTCGCCTCGCCGCGGGCGTTGAGCATCTTGAAGTGCCAGAAGAGGCGCATCTGCAGGGCAGCGGAGCGGCGGTGGCGTTCGGCCTTCAGCTCACGGATGGGGGCCTGCAGGCGGTCGCAGGCGGCTTGTGCCTCGGCTTCGCGGGCTTGCCAGGCGCGTTCGGCGCGCTTGTATTCGGCCTTCTGGTGCTGGCTTTCGCGCGTCAAGGCAGCTTCTTCGTCGGGTGTCAGTGTGGCCGATTGGCGCAGGCGGTGGCGTGCATCGCGGGCCTCCTTCAGGGCGAGACGCATCCCGGCCAGGGCTTCGACGGCTTGGCGGTGTACGTCATTGAGCGCAGTCTGTGCATGATGCAGGGCCTCGTCAGCCTCCAGCGCGGCGATGCGGTGGTTCAGGGCAGAAATCTGCTCTTCCTCCTGCTTGAAGAAACCGTCGGGCTGCAGCAGGTCATAGACGGGCGGAACGAAGAAGGGCAGGCGGTTCTGCCCTGCCAGAATGCCCGAGAAGGCGGCCAGGTAACCCAGCTGCCCCTCACGGGTGCGCACCACCAGCACGCCGAACATCTTGCCGTGCTCCAGCTCGTCGTGCCACTGCGTCTGTGCCTTCAGGTACTGCTGCACCTCCTGCGCGGCCAGCAGGCAGAGCGGGTGGGGCGTGTAGGCAAAGGGATACGTAAACCGGCGGGGCAGCTCGATGCCTTCAGTAGGCGAGGCGAACGGGTGGAGCATCTCCGCTCCGTCGCCGGTGGTGCGTGCGGCAGCCTTCTTCAGCCCCGCCGCATGTTTCTTCTTCTTTTCCCATGCCGCCTTGCGTGCTTCATAGGCATCGCGCTGGCGTTCCAGATAGTTGTCGGCCATAGATTGACAATTAACAATGCACAATGAATAATGTACAATTAACAATTAGCAATTAGCAATGAATATTTCCCTGCAAAGATACCCATTGTTCATCATTCATTGTCCATTATTCATTATTAATTATTCATTGTCCATTGCTAATTCCTTTTCCACTTCCTTGCGTACGCTGCGCCAGAAGGGCATCTGCTTCAGTTCGCGGCGTATCGGTGCGTCGTAGAGCAGGAAGAGCAGCAGGAGCAGGATACAGGCGTAGATGACCCAGCCGTAGATCTGTTTGATGCTGATCTCCATCATCTGCGTCATGAACGACTCGACGAACGGACCGAAGGGCAGGGGCGAGGCACTGACGGCCACGCGGTCCACCGCAGCACCGTAGCGCGCCAGGTTGTCGGCCACGTAGTAGGAGAATCCGTGGCTGTAGAGCGCCGCCCCCATTACGCCGCCCACCACCATGTGGAGCATGTTGAACACGCTCAGCGCCTGGAAGAAGTGCTGGAAGGTCATGATTTCCTCCAGACACACCATGAACGTGGCGCTCAGTACGGCGTAGGCGAAGCCCCGGCAGGCGGTGGGCAGGTAGAGCTGCGACAGATGGATGTCCGCCGAGAGGGTGAAGTAGTAGCCCAGCAGGTAGCAGAGCAGTACGCCCAGGCCCACGATGAGCAGGCGCAGGTAGTTGTAGCGGCGCACGTGCATCCACCAGTAGGCGAAGAGGCAGCCGGCCAGGATGCCCGCCAGCATGGGCCAGTCCAGGCGGACGGCGGTCAACGTCTCGTAGTGCATTACCTCCTCATAGAACACCTCTTCGAGTACGTGCTCTGTGGCGAGGAAGGCCTCGACCAGCGTGATGAGCAGCAAGATGGGCAGCAGGTGGCGGTAGGTCCACATCCGGGGCTCCAGATAGGGATGGCGGATGTGGCGCATGCGGCCCACGCACCAGTACAGGGTGACGACGATGGCCACAGCCAAGCGGCGCATGACGGGGCTGTTCCACCAGTCGTAGAACTCACCGTAGCAGAAGAAGTAGGCCACTTCGAGCAGCAACACCGCCCAAAGCACGCCGCCCAGCCAGTCGATGCCGAAGAGGGGGAACTTCTTGACGATGCGGAAGTGGCGCGTGCAAGTGGCCAGGTACAGCAGATCGACCAGCATCACACCACCCATGAACAGGTGCATATAGCTCCAGTGGTAGTGGTACATGAGGTGCGTGGCCAGCAGGTCGGACAGCTGCATGCTGCCTAGAATGATGATGTGCAGCAAGGGGAAGAAGACGGTGAAGTCGCGCTTGGGCGTCATCCACAGCTGGATGGTGGACATGCACTCGAACGTTCCCTGAATCTTGCAGATGCCCTCGACGAAACACACCGCCCAGAGCAGGGGCAGGTAGGTGATGTAGGGGGCGGCGAGGTTGCACACCAGCACGCCTGCCGCGGCGGCCATGAGCAGCGTCTTGTTGGTGAAGCGGAACTTCATGCGGAACAGCAGGGGGAAGTAGATGGCCATGCCCGCCAGGTTGGCGTAGAGGCACATCTGCAGGTCCTCGCGCATGAGCGACGTCTCGCCCACCATCTGGTTGAGCGCACCCATGTACAGGCCGCCGGAGAACTGGAAGGTGAAGGCCATGAGGACATAGATCCACGGCTGCAGCCTGCGCGGCACGAAGCTGCGGATCATCGGCATCGTGAACGGGCCGTTTAATACAGGTGCTCCCATGGCTTAATGCTTCACTTTACACTCTACGTTGAACCCGGCACGCAGCAGCTTCAGCCGTTCGGGATCGTTGCCCGCCAGGCTGATGCGGACGGGGACGCGTTGCTCCACCTTCACGAAGTTGCCTGTGGCGTTGTCCTGCGGGATGAGGGAGAAGGCGGCTCCCGTAGCGTCGGAGATGGACTCCACCGTGCCTGTATAGGTTATGCCCGGCACGGCGTCGGCGGTCAGCGTTACGCGGTCGCCCTCGTGGATGTTGGGCAGCTGCGTCTCGCGGTAGTTGGCGATGACCCACAGGTCGGTGCCGTCCACGATGTCCACCATCGTCTGTCCCGGCTGCACCAGCTGTCCTTCGTGGATGTCCTTGCGACCCGTCACGCCGTCGCAGGTGGCCGTGATGACGGTGTACGACAGGTTGAGCCGTGCCAGCTCGACGGCGGCCTGTGCCAGGCGCACGGCGGCTTCGTTCTGGCCCAGGCGGTGGGTCTGCTCGTTCTTGGTCAGCGAGGTGGAGTGCTTTACGCGCGACACCTGTTCGTAGCGGGCCTTGGTGGCCTCGTAGGCAGTCGCGATGTTGTCATACTGCTGGCGGGTGACGGCATCCTCGGCCAGGAGCTTCTTGTAGCGTTCCAGCTCGCGGCGGGCGTTCTCCAGCTGGACGCGCACTTCGGCAATGCCGGCGTCGTTCACGCTCAGATTGTTCTGCGTGGTGGCGATGCCAGCCGTCGTGGCTTCCTGTCCGGCCAGGGCGTTGGCCAGGTCGGCTTCGGCCTGTGCCAGACGCAGGCGGAACTCCGTGTCCTCGATGATGACGAGCGTGTCGCCCTTATGCACGGGCTTGTATTCGTCGAAGCAGATGCGCTGGATGAAGCCCTGTACGCGGGTGTTCACCGGCGTGATGTGCTGTTTCACTTGTGCGTTGTCGGTATATTCCACGCCTGGGTGGAAGAAGCGGGAGCATACATAAATCAGTCCGGCTGCCAGCAGGCAGACGATGACGGTGTTATAGGTCAGTTTCTTTACTTTTCGTGTCAACATGATGGTCAATGTATAATGTACAGTGAATAATGTATAATTATCAATTCTCAATTCACAGCGTGTGCGTCAGGTACTTCATCTTGTAGTAGTTGTAGAGCACGTTGATGCGTGCGTTCACCAGCCCCAGGTCGGCGCTGAGCTTCATGTTGCTGGCGTCGAGCAGGTCGGTCAGCAGGGCCATCTCGTTGCGGTAGCGGTTGCTGGTCACGTCGTAGTTCTGGTTGGCCAGGCGGACGCTGTTCTCCTGCGTGCGCAGGTCGGTGAAGGACGTCAGGAAGTTGGTGTATCCCGCCTGCACGGCGTTCTCCACCTCTTCGGCGGCCAGGCGTTGCGACTCCTGTGCGCGGCGCACGTTCAGGCGGGCCTGCTTCAGCTTGCTGCCGTTCTTGAAGAGCGACGACAGGCTGTACTTCACACCCACG
Organism: Candidatus Bacteroides merdavium; assembly: GCA_019116805.1. Taxonomy (GTDB): domain Bacteria; phylum Bacteroidota; class Bacteroidia; order Bacteroidales; family Bacteroidaceae; genus Bacteroides; species Bacteroides merdavium. The sequence continues at coordinate 8,921 of DXAV01000036.1, forward strand.
CCCACGTACCAGTAGTTGAAGTTGTTGTCCAGCACGGGCACCTCGATGGTGATGGGGCCGTCCAGATGGTCGGCAGCCACGAGCGCTATCTGCGGCAGCCGGGCCGAGCGTTCCAGCTTCACCTTCTGCTCGCTGACGCGTACGGCGGCTTCGGCCTGCCGCAGTCCGATGTGGCTCTGCGTGGCCAGGGCCTGCCAGTCGTCTTCGGCCAGCGTCTGCACCTGATGTTCCAGCAGGGTGGTGTCCGGCGTGATTTCCGTGCCTTCGGGCAGGTGGAGCGTCGTCACCAGCCGGTGGTTCAGTATTTTGGCGGCATCCTGCACCTTGGCCAGTTGCAGCTTCAGCGTCTCCCGTTGCAGTTCGTAGCGGGTGATGTCGTTCTGCAGGACCGTCCCCTCGCGGCGGCGTGCCTCCATGTGGGCTATCATCTGCTCCGTCAGTTCCAGGTTTTTTTGCAACACCTGCAGCTGGTTGTTCAGCTTGTAGAGGTCCAGGTAGTAGCCCGTGAGCAGGAAGCGGATTTCCTGCCGGTTCTTCTGCCAGTCCAGCTCGGCCAGCTGCTGCTCCAGTTCGGCCAGGCGGATGCCGCTGCTGATAGCCCCTCCGGCGTAGATCACCTGTTGCGCCTCGATGGCAAAATTGTTTCCGAAGTGCGGCATGTCGATGCGCGTGGCGTTGCCGAAGTCGCGGTCCCACAGTCGCCCGTCGCCCAGGTAGCTGGCCGATACCGACGCGCTGATGTCCGGCAGGCGTTGTGCCTTGGCCGCCTTCAGTGCCTGGTCGGCCGCCTCCTTGCCGGTGCGATAGGCCTGTATGCTCGTGCTGTTCTCGTCGGCCAGGCGGAACAGCTCTTCGATGCCCGTCACCTGCGACTGGGCATGCGGATGCTGGCTGCACAGTGCCGCGATACACAGCACCATGAGCCTGTTCAGTTTGCTCATAAGTCTAAAGAATTGCTTGTTAAAATGTAAAATGGAGATGAAAATCGGGCGGAGGAAGCAGGGTAGGGAGCCTCCGCGCTCCTATATGGAATCAGATTTGTGCGGCTACGCCCCACACGTGGAAATTGTGGATTTTGTTCTTATAGCGGAAAGCGCTGTATTGTCGGATAGTCTCCATACGTTCTGATCGTTTTCTGTTTGATTTTCGGCTGCAAAGGTAGAAAATAGGGCCGTAAGTTGTAACCCTATAAAGCCGTTTTTTTAAGTTGTTTTAACGGATGGAGAGGGGATAAAAAACAAGCCACACGGCTTGTGGCCGCATGGCTTACGAATTTTATTTTTCTTGTATCAATTCTTCTATCGCTTTTACGAATGCTTCTGTCCGTGGACGGAGTGTATTTACCAAAGCAAGGTCACAATAGACGAAATCACTGTAATCTCCCGCCTGTCTTTTTTCGTATAGCAGGCTGAAAGTAGTTCCATGTTCTATACTTAGCAGGCCGGTACGCACAAAGTGCATGGAAATCTGTGTCTTTACGCCGTTGTGTGTATGTGTTTCTATTTCCCGACTTAACAACAAGGCTGACGCTGCATAATAGCAGGCATAATACAGGCGGTTGACAGCAGCGTTGTAGTATCCGCCGTCTGTATTATAATCTGCTTCTTTGAGCGTTTCGTAAGCACGTTCCAAACGGTAGTTTACGATTGTCAATCGGTTTTCGGGTGTCAGTTTGTCAATCATAGCACGATTCCTTCCTTCATTACGTTGATGGAAAAGGGAGTTGTGATGCTTTCCCACACTTTGCGCAACACGATTATAGGGCTGATGATGATACCCGATTCCACTTCCAGTTCGTACAATGGGCGGGCTATTTCCAGTTCCCGTTCCGGTGTCAGTTGGTTTTCGTCGAGCACCACCAGCAGGTCGATGTCGCTGTCTGGGCGTGCTTCTCCGCGTGCTTCCGAGCCGTAGAGTATGGTTTGCGCTTCGGGGGCTATGCGGTGCATGGTTTCCCGGATGCGGTTTACTATTTCCTGACGTTTCATACGTTGGCTGTTGTTTTTGTTGGTTGGTTCCGGCAGCGAAGATAGTGAAATCTTCTGTAAAAAACAAGCCACACGGCTTGTGGCCGCATGGCTTGACAAACAAAACAAACAAATGCCTGTTGCGATAACAAGCACCTTGCCTCCCTGCTTCGCCAAGCGGGGGAGGCGGGCCCGCCTCACGGCGGGGTGAAGGACATACGATGAAAGTACTGTTGAGGAGTACCTTCATCACAATGCGGTTTATGGGAAAGTGATGGTAACGTTTCCTGCCTCTTGGTTCAATTCATCCACTTCACTTTGAGCATCTGCTCTATTTATATAAATATCCGGTAGAAATTCCCAATCTTCTTCAACCGTATTATACTTTAATATTCCATAAAGTTCTCCTACAAGTGGATTATAGTCTATGACCGCATAGGGCTTCATTGTAATTATTTTCATCTTATTCTTTATTTTACATTAATATTCAAGTTAATACACATTTAAAAATAATCCAGTGCTTGGTTCGTTTGGCTTTACTAAAGTTTGTTTTTTTAATTTACAAGGCGAACAGCACGAACTTTTTTAATAGCCGTGCGTTTGGGATACCAAACGACATCTGGTGTTGAGGTTGGGTCTAATTGCTCTTTTCCCTTAATAGCGGCCTTTGAAAGATCTGAATAATTATAGCCACCTCCTAATAAAGAAATAATAGCTTGCCACCCACGCCAGATCCATCCCAAAGGATCCCAAATATATTCATCCCACCATTTCGGTTTTTCTGTTGCTTCTGCATATGTTGGAATAGACGAACTCCAGTATCCATCATTTTGCATTGTAAGATTGTTATCTATGGTCAGAGGTAATAGTTCATCAATGGCAGGGAGATACCATTTATATTCAATAATTTCACCTTTACCGTTTCTCTTATTTTTATTATAACAATAACGAGCGGCGTAATTGTTATATAAAGAATTAATATCAACTCCTGTAAAAGCATTATGATTATTTGTTTCATTGTATATTATTTAATCGTTATATTTTTGCATAAATTTTCAACATCCAAGTGTGGAATAAGACCGTTTGTTTCCTGGTCATAAAGACCGTGAAATATGTTTAGCCCCCACACTTTATACATCAGAAACCGGATAGTTCAATGGGCTTTTAGACCCCGCATTCGCAATGATGGCTCACGATGTACAGATGTTGTTTTAATAAATCATTCAGACCATGACTTACGTTGGAATCGATGTCAGCAAGGCGACTTTCGTTGTCGCTTATTCGTCAGCCAAGACAAGCAGGACGAGAACATTCAAGAACACCGTAAAGGGAGTTCACGAGTTTATCCAGACCATTTCTCCGGCAACACATCATTGCGTGCTGGAAGCAACGGGCAATTACAGCGCGTTGCTTGTTTATCTGCTTTCAGAGGCAGGTATTACCGTCAGCCTTGAAAATCCGCTGAAGATAAAGAACTTCGCCCGTGTCATGCTCACCGTCATAAAAACGGATGAGATTGATGCGCGCCTGATAGCCCTTTATGGGGAAAAGATGCAGCCTGCGCCTTACAAACTTCGAAGCGATGCAATCCTTGTCCTCAAGCAGAAACGGACGGTGCTGCGCCAGCTTAAGAAACAACTTGTAGCCACACGAAACCTCAAAGGCTCGATGGAAGTCCTTCCGTTCTTTGACCCCAAATGCAAGAAAACCATCGAAAAGACGATTGTATTTCTTGAAAAGCAGATCAAAGAGATGGAAGAGGAACTCGCTTCATTGGCACAAGGTGAATACAAGAAACAGATGGACTTGCTCACCTCTATCAAAGGCATCGGCGTTACGCTGGCAGCAGCACTTATCGTAGCCACCGGCGGATTCACCTACTTTGATAATGCCAAACAACTCACCCGATACTTGGGCTTGTCACCTACTTACCAACAATCCGGTACGTCAGTCAATGTCAAAGGTCACATCAACCGAAACGGAGATTCAGCCTTGAGAAGCCAGCTTTATGTAGCGGCGTTCTCGTCTCTCAGGTGCAATACCGAGTGCAAGGCATGTTTTGACCGTCTCAGGTCCAACGGCAAGCCCGGCAAGGTGGCGGTCATTGCTGTCGCCAACAAACTTGTAAGGCAAGCCTTCGCTATCGTTACCAAAGGGAAGCCGTATGTCGATGGGTTCAAATCCGCAAAGCCTTAAAGACTCATCTGCGGAGGGAACGCCATGCGGCAAGGGGCTGAGCAGTCAGCCCCGACGAGCCTTCCATGCACGATAACTTGCATGATTATGCTAATTATCGTTAACCGTATTCAGTTTTTATATTATAGTTCATATTTCAATAATTTCTCTGTATTTCCTATACCATCAATAGTCGAAGTAAGATCATATGTTTTGTCAGAAGTTTCTGTTTTGGGTGTAAAATCACTCACTCCACTCCATCCCCATTGCAACCCTTGCACCGCCTGTTCCGGGCTGTACGGGTCAAGATTCATTCCATATTCTTCATAACTTTCCACATACACACCGTTTACTTCTATTACTCCAGCTTGGGTATAGGTGTAGTAACGGACAACCGGATTGTTAACGACTTCGCTGCTTTCCGGTGTCGGGGTATGCTTCACACGGAGCACTACACTGCGTGCTTCGGGTGTAAGGTTCTCTTGCGTATAAATAAAGTATTCCTTATGCTCAACATCCTTGAATGTATAATTCTTAGAAGTACTTTCTTCAGAATCAATATCAATGTTGTAGGTATCCATTTCGGACAAAACAATCCAGTCTTTGTTTATAATGGCATTTGTTCCAGCTTCGGCGTCTGCCTGTGTCGGATAGAACTGAAGTTCCAGGTCTCCCGGAGAAGCCAGAATGTCCAGATAGCGCTTGTCGTAGTGTGCGTCCATCTGTTGGCTATACGGTGCGCTGATTTGTAGGGCATATGCCTTGTGTACACGAGAGTCGAACGCATCGACTGTGATGTCGTCGTATGTAAGGCCGTTTATCTTGATATTGTACACGTAGTTGTGGTTGCGCTCGATGTCATAGTTTGTGGCATTGTCGGCTCCCAAAGCTATCTTGTAGGCGAACGAATTGACATTCTGTGTGTTCTTGTCGCGTATCACTCCGGTAAGGATGATGAACGAGGCGTTATCAGGCGCATACAGTGTCTTGAATTTGGGGTCTGTGCCGCTGCCGTCCGTCTTATTCTTTATATCTTCTGCGTAGTCGCCCACATCGCCATACAGGTTATCCGGATTGGGACTCTGCAGACGTCTGCCTCTACGGTTTTCGTACATGTAGAAACCATACGTTTTGTTGTCGGTAGCACCGGGCTGTATCCATTGACCCACACCGTAGGTGGTCAGGCTTTCTTCGGTCTCGTTGGAAGGGAAGTAGGGAGCATAGTCCACACCCTCGGGCTTGGATGTCATGTCACTTTCCTGAGGAATGACGTACGAGTATCTTGGCAGGCTACCCACAGTCCAGTTATTGAAGTAGAATTCCAGGTCAGGATTCATGACGCTTACGCTGAAGGTCACCCGGGCCAGCACCCGTTCCAACTCTATTTTGTGTGGGTTACCGATAGACGTAGAGCGAGTCATGTCTATCGTTACATGACCCGTCATGGGGATACAACTGCGTTGGGTCAAGCCGCCGCTGCCGTTTTCTTGCAGGAGGCGGTAGCCGTAAGTGGCTTTCAGTTCGTCCAGGGTGGCGACTTCTGTAAAGTCGTATGAACCTTGGGCCACCCCTTCGTCGGTACCAACGTTGGTTATTGCATAGATGGTACAGTTTGTATAATTTTCGCCACTCTGTTTGGGGATGGCCAGTACGCTTGTCGGTGCGTAAGAGGCTTCGCTGTCGTTATACACTTCTTCGTTATAGAAACAGCTTCCTCCGTTGTCGAAAGCCAATATATGGACGGTGTGTATCTCCTTCTCTATTTTGCTTGCCTCGGCGCGGGTCACCACGATGTCTTCTGCTTCGGGAAGGTTCATTCCGAAGTACACCATGTCACCGTTGTCTTCACTCGGGATGTTGTCTAAAGCATCGCTTTGGCAGGCCGAAAGCACAAGTGTTCCTGTCAGCAGGCAGGCCACATATCCGAATATCTTCTTCATTGTCATATTACTTTCCAGTTTTTATGTCTAATCGAATTCCACATTTTCATTTCCTTTGTTTCCATCTATCCAGTCACCGACACTTACGGTGAAGTATGCGTTGTCTTCGTCGATGGTGAACGTATAGTTCAGGCTGGCTCCCGGTGTCCAATCAGTATTGCCTCTGAGGGGATAAACTTTCCATACAGGAGATGTTGTACTTCCCCCGTAGCTCAGGGTGTAGTTGATGGCCAGTACGGGACGTGTATAATTCATTTCTTGTGGAATAGCCAACAAATCCCCTTTTCCTTTTACATTCAGTAGAACGGCACTTCCTGTCGGGATGGAGGCGCTTTGCAATGCGCCGTCGGCAGTTGTAAGCCGGTACAGGTAAGCGTTGTATTCCTCGTTTATATCGCCTTCATCGTCTCCGTCCTGCAGATACGGTTCCGTTGTCCAGACGGGTTGGCTGTCAGCTTGACTCATGTCTTGGGTCATAGTGCCTTCGTTGCTGGCCCAGAGGGCGACTTCGTTTACTTGCAGACTGTATCCTTCATCCAGTCTGTCCGCCAGTTTGGCACTGAAGGTGATACGGGTAAGGGTATGCTTGAACTCCATTGCTACGACCGGTGCTACATCTCCTGACAAACCCGGTGCCGTTGCTGTCATCAGGTCCACTGTTCCTTCTCCGAATGCAGAGCAGTCGAAATTCGTGACGGTGATTTTTCCTTTGTTATCAACTGTGGCGGTAGTTCCGTTGTCATTACTTGTTTGGGGATAGACCGGATACACCCCATAAAAATTGTACGTCATCCCAGCTATCCAGTAGCGGTTGCCGCCTCCGTATGTCCATGCTTCGCCGCTTTTCGTTACGGTTTCGCTGTCGAACACGTTATTGGTAATCTGGCTGTCTGTGCCATACCAGCCCCATACGCTGAAGCTGGAGCCGGCGGGAAAATCATTTTCCACCGCCGCGCGCGTCTCCGCCGCGGGCGTGAAGGTGATGGCGCGGGCGTCCGTGTCGGGGTCGCCGCCGAGGGTGTCGGTGCACGAGGCGGCCGGGAGGAGAAGCAGGAGGGACGAGGCCCAGAGTAGCGTTACTGGAATGCGTTTCATATCGTTGCTGTTGGTTTTAGTTTCTATGTTGTTCTTTTCTTTTCGGGGTTTGCCTGCGTGCAGTCCATTGGGGTCGCTACGCGGGGCTATGGGGATATCCCATAGGAGGCTATGGCGGTGTCCCATACGAGGCTATGGGGGTGTCCCATAGGGGGCTATGGGAGTGCCCCATGAAATGTCATGGGGCTGGGGTACTTCTTACAGCGGGTTGCCGCTCTGGCCGCCTCCGCCCGTGTCACTGCCGCCCGGTTCTTCGGGCTCGTCGGGGGCGATGCCCACGTAGATGGGGCGGGGCAGGGTAAAGGTGCGGGGCTCCTTGGTGAAGAACTGGCTGCCGGAGTATTGGGTGGTGACTTTCACCGTCCAGGCGCCTTCGGTAACGCCCGCGGGCAGCACGAACTGGAGCTTCTTGGGCGTGTTGGGCGAAATCTTGGAGGCGGGGATGAAGTAGGACGTGCCGGGGTTGTCCACCGAGGTGAGGGTGACGCCCACCGTGGGGTCGGTGCCTACGACCTTCAGCCCGTTGCCGGTGATGACGGCCATGCCTCCGGCTTCCATGGGCAGGGGGACGCGGGTGACGGCTCCGCCCGTGCCGGTCTGTTCGCTGTAGAAGGCGCTGGTCATGCCGGCGATGTAGGGGCCTGTGGCGGCGGGCTGCAGGAAGAGCTGGAGTTTGGTCTGGGCGAGGGCTTCGGTGACGGCGGTGCCCTGGCGGAAGGAGGCATAGACGCGCACCTTGTCGCGATCGACGGGCTGCGAGAGTTCGTGTTCCATCACCACGCCGGTGGCCATGGGCTGGGCGTAGCACAAGGGGGTGGAGACACAGAAACCGCTGGCCACGGCCTGGGCGATGACCTCCATGCCCACCTGGAGGGCGGCTTTCACTTTCACTTCTTCTTCGCCGAGTCGTTGGGCGGTGGCGCGGGCGATGTCGTCCAGGTTGAGCGGGGTGCTTTGAGTATCCACTTTGACAGTGTAGTCGTCGTCCACGTCGGGCGTCAGCTGGTTGGGGTAGGCCTTCAGGTTGAGGTCCATTGAGAATTGGTTCTGTGCCATAATCGTTTGTTTTTTAATGGTTTGAGTTTCGGGTTCGTTTGTGCAGCGCGGGGCTGCGTTGTGCCCGGGCGGGCGGTCAGGCACGCCCGGGCTGGGATAGAATAATTACATTTTTTATTGTTTATTGATTGTTGGTGTTTGATCTGTTGTTTCTGTCCATCCGTCAACAGCATCAACTTTGAATTCAATAACTTTCAGTCCATCAATAATTTTAGCAGGCTCGATTACGGCGATGTAATTGTATGAGAAGCCGGGCTCCCAAATATCGTCTGTTCCGGCACCGTTGCCTTTGCTGAATTCCATGGATGCAGTAACTGTATTATCTTGTTTGTCGGCAGGGATACCAGGACCGCTGATAGTCAAAGCAATTGTTGCTGTAATACTTGCACAAGATTGCGGAATAACGTATTTCACACTTGTTTTAGCACCGCCAGTAATGTCTTCCATTCCGGTTACATTATAACTGTATTCAGCGGCAGTTTTACCGGCTGTTTTCCATGTAACAGTACCGTTATAGGTAGCGTCTGTTGTTTGTACAGCAGAAAATTTTATGCTGTTGACTTTCACTGTATATTCAACGCCAGCTGTCGTCTGCATGGTGAATTGTACTTTGGAAAGCAAGTGATCAAATGTCAAACCGACTGCACTTTGCGAAGTTACATCAGTTCCTGTAGCAATAGTGTTATTAATGGCAGCAACTAAATCGTTATCACCGGCAGTATATTCAGTAAATGTTAAGGCTTCACTACCGTCGGTTGGTGAATACGTAACCTTATCATGTTTGTTATTTCCATCAGAGTAGGCAGCAAACTTATAAGTACTACTTGCTTCCCAATATGCTTCTTTGGCTGTCCATGTTGCGGTAGGAGTAGGGTCATTTGTCCATGTTCCCGTTACTTCATCATTTGTGAAAACATCATGATATTCACCTCCAGAAGTTAATTTCGCATCTCCGAAAACATAGAATTTTGTAAAAGAATTATCGTTGGCAATATCGGCTTTTGTTACATTGCCAACAAATGCGTTGTCAAATTTGATGGCGCGGTTTTCAGCCACTTCCATCACTTCATTTTGCGTACAGCTGGCCAGCACCATTGCGGCTGCACCAAGCATCATTAAACTTTTCTTCATACTCTAAAGAATTTAGTTAAACAATTATTTAATTAAAACATATCTATTTTTTTTCGTTTCCATTGCTCCAATGCGGGAGATGCTTCACTGCGTTCAGCATGACAGGGGCGGCAGATGCTGCGCCGGATGTTCAGTTCAGCGGCAGCGGAATGTCTATCTCGTCGCCCCAGTCGTCCACAGCCACGTCGAAGCCGCCGGAGCCTTCCGTGCCGTCTTCATCGGACACCACGATGTCCTCCACCAGCAGGATGCCGCCGCGGGGCTGGGCGCGCATGCCGGGGCTGACGTCGAAGGTGTAGGTCAGCTGCTTGCCGTTCTTCAGCATCACGTCCAGGCTCAGGGTGTAGTTCTGCGTGGCGGGGTCAACGGTGTAGCCGTCGGTGTAGCTATAACCGGGTGCCCCGAACGACTTCAGGAGTGCGGTACATCCCTGCTCGTCCACCTTGCAGTCGAAGAGCACGGTGGACGACACCTCGTCGGTGTGTCCGTCCTGCAGGTATACCTTGTCCGCCACACCGGCCAGTGCGCCGCGTGCCTGTGCCACATACTGCTGCCCCGAGGCGAAGCGGTAGCGGATGAGGTAGCTGTAGCTCAAGGGACGCATCTGGATGGGCAGCTCCACGGCTTCGAGCGTCCGCTCGGCGATGTATTCGCGGACGAAGGCACCGTAGAGCATGTCGGGCGGCGTCACGGTGCGTTCGCCTTCGTGCAGCTCCTGGAAGCTGGCGCGGGTGCGGGTACGCGTCGTGGCGGTGGCGGTGGCCGAGTTGGACGTTTCGTCGAAGACGATGTACTCGGTGTCGTTGTTATAGAAGAGGAGCGTGTGGCGGCCTTCGTTCATGGGCAGGTGTCCGCCGTCCTGGTCGAGGTTGCCGGTGGCCACCTGGTCGTCGGTATAGATCATGGCGCGGATGCCGCTGCCCTCTTCGGGCAGGAACTCCTCGTAGTCGCGCGGCCATTCATCGGGCCATAGTTCTTCCCAGTCGAAGCGGTAGTGACGTTCCCAAAGCTGTTCCCAGTCGGCCACAACTTCGGTTTTCACGGCGATGGAGTGCTCGTCGTGGTTGTAGCACAGGTCCTTGCGGCAACCGGTAACCGTCAGCAGAAACAAGGCCGGAAGCAAATATCGCATATGGTTCATGATACATGGTACTTTCTTCATTTTCGTCCTCCTTTCTCCGTCCAGCGGCCGATGTTCCATACAAAAGCGAATTTCAGTTTCAGCGGACCGAAATAGTGGGTGCGGTCGGTCTGCTGATAGACGTAGTGCCCGTCCAGCGGCAGGTATTCCTCGTACTTGAGGTGTGCGTAGCCCAGGCCGATACCGGCTTCGAAGGCGAAATACTTGCCCACGGGGAACATGTAGCCGTAGCTCACGCCCACCATGCCGCCCTCGCCGCGGTAACCGGTGTTGCCGTTCTCCAGGTCGTACCAGCCCGGTCCGCCGAAGAGGCCGACGTAATGCCCCTTGCGGGCTCCCTGCGGCTTGAACCAGTAGCGGGCCTCGGGCACGATGGTGGCCAGCTGATAATACTTATGCTTGCCGTTGTTGTGCCACCAGGCCATGTTGCCCTCGATGGCGGCAGACCAGCGTTCGTTGAAACGGTATTCCACCTCGAGTGAGGGCATCAACAGAACGTCATACAGAAGATTGGACTTGATGTACCAGGGGGTAGCCTGATAGACCTTTATACGGGGCTGGGCAGGCGGAACGCTGTCGGCTGGCGGTAGCTGCTGCAAGGCCTCGGCCCGCTTCAGGCTGTCGAGACGGAGCTGTTCCCGACGGGCGGCCTCGATGGCCTGCAGGCTGTCTATGCGGAGCTTCTCCAGGCTGTCGCGGCGGGCCTGCAGTTCCTCGGGAGTGGGACCGGCGGGCTTCGGTTCATAGCCGGGAGCATACATCAGCCCCATGAGGGCCACGACGTCGCGGCTGCCGCGGAAGGCGGAGTCGGTGTTGACGGTGCGGTAGTAGTCTTCCTTCATGCCGTGGTGGGTGATGAACCACGACTTCACCTGGTTGCTGCGGTTGCGGGCGGCACGCAGGTTCTGTTCACGGCTGGGATAGGAGCCGCAGAAGCCACGGATGACAATCCACGCCTTACCCTCGGTGATGAGCTTGCGGTGGTTATCTATCAGCTGTGCGGCATCACGGATGGCGCGGTCGTTGCCTATGAAGGGGGAATAGAACATGAGTTTGCTGGGTACGAAGCGGAAAAGAATGACAGAATCGGTTTGCTGTCCGTGTGGTGGATGCAACTCGGTAGCCCGTGTTTGCTGCTGTATGCAGAGTAATGAAATGAACAGGCAAAATGTTATGAAATACCTGGATCTATGCATAGATTCTTTCAATAATAATGTTCATTTAGGTGTCCGTTACTTTGTAGGTAACAGATGTCCCTTTTTCTTTTGCCTTGATACAAAAAAATATACCAAAAAGTAGGCTTAAGGGCCGAATATATGGGGCTGTTCCGCTCCCACTTTTTGCTAAAAGGCATGAATGCGCTGTGTTTTGACAGCCAGCCTTTATATACGCAAGAAGTGGGGCTCGGCTTTACATTCATTTGCTTGATGTCTTTGAAGTAAACATCAGGTTGGAATTAATACTTATATATTTAATTATCAGTTGATTAATTGGTATTTCCTGCGTTTCTATCCTGTTCCGAATAAAGCCGTAAAGTAGATGGTGACCTTCATCGATTAAAAGGATGATTTGTTTATGAATGTGACAAATTTCTATCCTTGGTCTTGAAAATCACTTTGAATATATTTTTAGGTTTAGGCGGAAGTATTCATTTTTTGTTGCTTTATCCATTCAAGCGATTGAAAGAAAAAGAACACCAAAATGTTTCCTTGACAGTGTGTTAAAATCTGATATGTATTTGCTTTTTATGTAAAAAAAAGCGTTCTTTGCATTCTCAAATTGTGATTTCCCGTTACCTACAAAGTAACAGTTGTGTTTTTCCTTTTCCTGATACCTTTTTATTATATAAATAAATACGAAAGAATACTCTTATTCATTTCGTGAATACGGTCGTCTGTGTGCCTTTTGAAATAGGTTTCTGTGACCTTGACCGATGAATGCCCCATGGCGTTACTGATAAGTTCCGGTTGGAAGTTTCGGTAGTTGGCCAAGGTTGCCCAGCTGTGGCGAGCCGTATAGCTGCTCAGCGTTATGTTTTCTCCTATATGTGCGGCCATCTGTTTCAAGCGATAGTTGAAGCGGCGCAGGGCGCAGGTGTATTGCCTGTAACCTTCGGCACCTTCAGTACGCACAAAGGGGAAAAGATAAGGTGAGGAGGGATTACGGCTTTTCAGCTTCTCTATTATTTTCATGGCTTCGGGTTCGATACGTACAGTGAGCCATGTACCGGTCTTACGACGGCGGTAGGTCAGTATGTCGCCGTTCAGATCGCAGCGGCGCATGTAGGCAATATCGACAAAGGGAATGCCACGCAGCATGAAGAGCAGCATGAAGAGCAAACGGGTGTCTTCCAGTTGGTTGGGAGACGCAAGAGGCTTTTTTATCCGGCGGAGGATCTGTTCGTCGAGGGCGCGTTTCACTGTGACACGTGTTCCGGTATAGACACCCTTGAACAGGCGTGGATGGAAAGGTGCGCAACCTTCATCGATGGCGCGATAATAGACAGCACGTAATATCCGCATGTACGTGGAGATTGTATTCCAGTTGAGTTGCCGTTTCAGCAAATAGTTTTGAAAGGCTTGCAACCATAAAGGGGTGATGTCGCTGAATGGTAGTGGCCTTCCTCCAACAAAGTCCTTGATGCGGTTAAGCGTGCTCCGATAAACATGTGCCGTACCCAGGCGCTCCAGATTCTGGAGGCGGGCAGTTACAGCCGACATGTAAGTTATAAAGTCATCTTTTGGATGCATCATGAGAAAGTTTTGATTTATTGTTAGTTTACAGGATATAATAATGTAGAAGCAGGCCTTTTGTTTGTTTTGATTTGTTACAAATTTACGATTTTGTTTTAATTGTTGTTTCTCTTTTTGGCTGACAACCGGAAAATACGTTCCTTTGTGAAAAATTGTGTTATAGGTTATAAATAATAGTATTATGGGATACGGAAAATGGATTGGTGGTGTGGTCGGCTTTATGGCCATGGGACCATTGGGGGCACTGGCAGGTTATGCAATAGGGGCTCTGTTCGATAAAGCGACGGACGCGGAAGCGCAAGGTGCGACAGGGCATGAATATTATGGACCGACGTCATCGGCCGGCTGTGAAGACATAGGACAGCGTAACAGCTTCCTTTTTGCCATGCTTGTGATGGCTTCGTACATTATCCGGGCCGACGGGCGTATCATGCATAGTGAAATGGAATTTATGCGCCGTTTCCTGCGGGTGAACTTTGGCGAAGGTGCCGTGGCTGAAGGTGAACAGATCCTGCTGAACCTTTTTGAACGGCGCAAGCAGATGGAGCGAACCGACCCGATGGCATTCAAGAATACTATTCATGATTGTGGTGCGCAGATAGCCGTCAATCTGACATACGAACAGCGATTGCAGATGCTGGACTTTCTGGTGAAAATAGCGCAAAGCGATGGAAACGTATGTCAGGCCGAGATAGAAGCGCTGAAGGAAGTGGCGGTAGCCATGGGGCTGTCGGTGAAGGAAGTGGAATCGATGCTCAACCTGCGGAGTAACTCGTTGGAGGATGCTTATAAGGTGCTCGAAATATCTCCTGAGGCTACGGATGCCGAAGTGCGTGCGGCCTACCGCCGTCTGGCTCTGAAACATCATCCTGACAAGGTGGCGGCATTGGGTGAGGATATCCGCCGGGCTGCAGAAGAAAAATTCCAGGAAATTAACGATGCCAAGGAACGTATCTATAAGGCTCGTGGCCTGAAGTAGAGGATCAAGCTGGATTGATGAGTCAGGCTTCATGCAATTTTTTCTCAGTGGTTGTGCTGTTTAATCCGCAGGAATTCTGTATTTTTGCTGCATAAAAATAATACTATATGAAGAAAACAATCTATTCATGGATCAGCATCCTGTTGGGATGTACCATTCTTGCAGCCGGTTTTGTGTTTTTCATCAACCCTTATAATATCATTCCGGGAGGAGTGTATGGAGCAAGTATCGTGCTTCACAATCTTTTCCCTTCCATTCAGGTGGGTACGTTCGGTTATATGTTCGACATCCCGTTACTCATTCTTTCGGTAGTTCTGTTGGGTGCCAAGCTGGGGTCGCGTACCATAGCAGCTGCCTTGATTACTCCTTTTATAATGAATATGCTGTCGAGAATAGCTTACCCTACGCGGGAAGCGTTGGAGGCACTTGATCCAACACAACTGCTGGGGGGATGTATGGATTTGTCCGACCACCTGATGCTGACGACTGTCATTGGTGCAACGCTCATTGGTATAGGTGGGGGTATCGTAGTTCGTAATCAGGCGACTACAGGCGGTACGGATATAGTGGGTATGTTGTTACAGAAGTATTGTCATATTCGTTTCTCGAGAGCTATTTTACTGGCCGACGGTGTAGTGGTCTGCTTCGGTCTTGTTGTGATAGGTTTTGGCATTGGTAGTGCCGAGGATATGGTGCAACCGGCTTTGTTCCTGTCTTTCTATTCGTTGATATCCATTTTCATTTATTCGCGTGTCATTGCCTACATGATAAATGGATCGAAGAATGACAAGCTGATATTCGTCATCAGTGATATCAAGATGACCGATCTGCACAAATATATTCTGGAGGATCTGGACCGTACGGCTACGTGCATCAAGAGTAGTGGTCTTTATACGGGTACCGATAAGGAAATGCTTTTCCTGGTGGTGAGTTACAAGGAGGTGGCTGGCGTGAAGCTGAAGATAAAGGAGGTGGATCCACATGCCTTTGTGGTAGTGACAGATGCTTACGATGCATTTGGTGAAGGGTGGAAACAACTGCCTTCGTCGTCCAATGAATTGCAGCCGGAGTAATGGAAAAAAGAAAGGCTGCTCTTCCCGTCTCGGGGAAAGCAGCCTTGAACAATTACTACAAGGTATTGTGCAATTTAATGAATTTCAATTACACGGTTGATTTTAGCCTTTTCTTCGGGTGCCCGTTTAGGTAACTCAATGGTCAGCACACCGTCTGTAACGTTGGCACTGATTTTGTCTTTTTCGACGTCATCAGGCAGAACGAAGGCTTGTTGGAACTTGGAGTATGAGAACTCGCGACGCAGGTACTTTTTGTTTTCCTTGTCTTCTTCCTTGGTTTCGTTCTTTTTTTCCATTGTGATGACCAATTCATTGTCTTCGCCCAAGTGGATGTTGAAATCCTCTTTAGTCATACCCGGAGCGGCGACTTCTACTTTGTAATCTTTTTCGTTTTCGATTACGTTGATGGCAGGAGCGGTAGCGTTGGTCTTTACCATCCAGTCGTTATCAAAGAAATCGTTAAAGATACTCGGTAACCAGTTCTGATTGTTGTACTTTCTAATCGGCATCATAGTTGTAATCTCCTATTTTTAAGTTGTTTATTATCATTTTTCTGAACTCCTCCACCTTTCGGTTTCGTTGTTCGCATAAGAATTTGCAAACTTTGTGCCGCTTGTCGAAATGTCAGTTCCGAGTCCGGCGTTTTTTAACTTGTGAAAAGAATTTTAATCAACATGGTTATCCTTTTAAAACTTTGCATACTTTATTGACTCTTTCGGCTTCTGGCGGAATATAGCTTGTCTGTCAGATTGACGTCTTTTCGGCAAGGATGTCATTTGTCCAGCTTCCAACCCTCGTCGTTATGGTAAATCATCAGTTTACTCATGCCACCATCTACAGTCAAGTTAATCCCATTAATGAAACTGTTCTGCTCGTCACATAGGAAGAATGTAGCTCGTACGATGTCTTCTGGTTCTCCTATGCGTCTTGATGGGTGTTGTAGGAGGTCGTTTTCTGTATAATGAGGCGCGTCCGCTTCTTCATGGAAACGAGCAGTCTCAATCCAACCTGGTGCAATGGAATTAACACGGGCGATACCGGCAAGGCTGACGGCCAATGCATGAGTGAGAGCAGTGATACCACCTTTGGCTGCCGAATAGCTTTCTGTATCAGCTTGCGATTGAAAAGCACGCGTGGATGACAGATTGACGATGCTGGCACCTGGCGCGAAGTGAGGTTTCAAACGGTTGGTCAACCAATAGGGAGCCACGACACCTACGCGCTGTACGTACAGGAAGTCTTCGTATGTGCAGTCGGATAGGATACCACCTTTCATCAGGCATGCGTTGTTTATTAGAATGTTCACCTGCTTCTCCTGTGTCAATATCCAGTTTACAAAGGAATCAATCACAGTCTGTTCGGCAATGTCGCCTTGATAGTAATGGATATTATTGTTTTGTGGTGTGATCGGTTTTTTGTCAATGATGTACACGCGGGCACCTTCTGCACTGAATCTTTCGGCCAGACACCTGCCGATGCCTGCTGCTCCTCCAGTGAGGACGCAAACTTTGTTTTTGAATTTCATGATAGAGTTGTCTTTTTTGTTTACAATGGTGCAAAAATAGGTTTTTTCTTGATATGGAGGGCTTTGTGCCCATAAAGATATGTACCAAAAGTTTCTAAATTGGGTGGGGAATATTATATTTGCATCGTTGGCGAACACGGTTCAATTATTGGAATGGTTGGATCTGTTGGTGATTATTTATTAATGTAAAACTATATGGCATGAAAAATTATCTTTTATTGGCAGCTGTCGTATGTCTCATGACAGGCTGTACTACTGGACAGAAGGACTCGCAGCCGGAAGTGTATTCTCAACGGATGGTGGAGTCTCATGGTCTGGTGGATTTCTATTGTAATCGCCATCATCAAGTGGAGCTGGATAGTGCTGCTTGGGATTATGTGTCAGGATTGGTGGCGAATGCTGTGCTGAAGGCTTGGACAGTTTATCCTGAAAAAACGGAATACTATGATGCGGTGAAGGCATTTGCCGATAACAGTACTACACCCGATGGGTCTGTCATTTTGAATGCTAAAGGACAGTCGGCTCTACGTCCGAGCAATATTGATGATTTGCCTGCCGGTAATGTGTTTTTCACTCTTTATCGGGAGGAACAGAAGAAAGGGAATACAAAGGATGCTGAGCGTTATAAGAATGCCGCAACACTTATCCGTAACAAACTGAAATATGAGCATTCCCGAATAGCTGAAGGATTGCCTGGCGCAGGTGGCTTTTTTCATAAAGCTGTGTATCCGAACCAGATGTGGCTTGACGGGCTTTACATGGGTTCTACCATTTATGCCCAGTGGCAGCATGTGTTCGGTCAGGAGAATGCTGAAGATAATACTCAAAGTTGGTCTGACATAGCTTTACAGTTTAAAACTATCAATCAATATACATATGATGAGGGTAAGCAGCTAAACTATCATGCATGGTCGGCCACTCCTCAGGACGAAAACTCTTTTTGGGCCAATCAGGAAGGACCTTTTAAAGGATGTAGCAAGGAGTTCTGGGCACGCGGCATGGGCTGGTATTTTGCTGCCTTGGCCGATGTGCTTGAATATATGCCGAAAGACCATGCAGACTATTCTGACGTGTTGGCTATCTTCAATCAGGTGGCTGCAGGGCTGAAACGTTGGCAGGATCCTGTTTCAGGTGTTTGGTATCAGTTGTTGCAATATGATGCGCAGGTGGCTGCTGACGGTAAGGGAGATACGATTAATGGAAATATATATAATGTAGGGACAGCATCCAATTATCTGGAGGCATCGGCATCTTGTATTTTCACGTATGCTTATTTGAAAGGAATCCGTTTGGGATTGCTTAATAGGGAGATTTATCTTCCTGTAGCTGAAAAAGCTTATAAGGGTTTGCTGAAGACCTTTATACGTGAACGTGAGGACGGTAAGTTGGACGTGGTACAGACATGTGCATCGGCAGGACTGGGGCCGGCCAAGGATCCATCTCGTACGGGAACTATCAATTACTATCTGGTGGGTAAGGATGTGAAGGTGGTCGAAAATGAGGGGAAAGCGGTCGGTACGTTTATTCTGGCTTCTGTTGAATACGAACAACTGATTAGGTAATCGTCTATAAATAAAAAAAGCGCGGATTGCACAATCTCAGTTTGTGCTGTCCGCGCTTCGCTTGTATCAGAAATATATTCTTATTGCTGCTGTTCAGCTTCCTGAATCATTTTTTCGCTAGCATACATGAATATTTCCACACGTCGGTTTTCATCGGCCGACTTACTCTCATCATATTCGTCGTAGGCTACACCTTTGACAACTTTAAACTGAGCAGGAGATACGTTGCACTCTTGCAGATAGTTCTCTACAGCATAGGCACGGTTTTTGGATACCTTTACGTTGGCTTCATACGTACCTACTTTATCTGTATGCCCGATAATGGCAATGTCTGTTGTCGGGTCGTCTTTCAGGATTTGTGCCAATTCGCGCAATGAAGCTTTGGCTTCGTTGCTTAATGCAGATGAGTTGAATCCGAACAGGATGCCTGAAGCGAACGAAACCTTGACGGCAGCCAGTCCATTGGTATCAGTCACTTTCTCCACTTCTGCACCTTCAATTTTTGCAGCTTCTTCTGCCTTTTTGTCCATCTTCCTACCGATGATGACTCCGGTACTTGTTCCAACCACAGCACCTACAGTAGCACCGATAGCAGCTCCTTTACCTTTGCCAATCAGTCCTCCGATAGCTGCACCTGCAACGGCGCCGGAGCCTCCTCCTATAAGGCCACCTTTAGTTGTATTGTTCATTGTTCCACAACTACCGACTAAAATGGCTACGCTGAGCATTATACTCATCACTTTAACATTTTTCATTTTTCTTCCAGTTTTAAAAGTTATGGTTAGGTTTTTCTTTTTTTAGAATAGGGTATTTGTCTTCTCTATCAGCTTTCCGTTATGCCATACGGCACGTATGTTTAAATCCTTGTCCATAACGAGGATGTCGGCATCCTTGTCTTTTTGTAGAGAACCTTTGCGGTCAAATATATTCATGATACGTGCTGGAGTTTCACAAGCCATGCGCAAAGCATCGCCTAAAGGAATACCTGCTTTCACCATAGTGCGTACCAATACGTCACCCGTAGCAATACTACCTGCCAACGACGAACGGTCGGCCAACTTACATACACCATCTTCGATGATGTAGCGTGGATCATTGATTTCTTTTTCATCTGTAGCCGAGCAAGACATAGCATCAGTGACAAGGCAAGTATGTTCCACTCCCTTCAGTTTGTAGGCCAGGCGCAGGATTGTGGAAGGTAAGTGGATACCGTCGGCAATCAACTCAATAGTCATGCCATCGGTCAAATAGACACTTTCTACAGTACCCTCATACTTGTATTCACGACGCTTGTGGAAACCGGGCATAGCATTATAAAAGTGGGCTGCATGCGTAAAACCTGCTTCATAGGCTGCCTTAATGTCGTCGTATTCAGCTTCAGTATGGGATACGGCAGCCAAAATATCTTTCCCACGTAGGTATCTGGCAAAATCTAGTGCTCCCGGCAATTCGGGAGAGGCATCCCAACGGTGGATACAGTTTGTACTTTCCAGCAAATCCTTGTATTCTTTTTCATCAATGGATTTTATCTGTCCGGCAAATTGTTCACCTGCCATTTTAGGATTCAGGTAGGGACCTTCAATATGGAGACCTTCTACCGGATTGTCCGATTCCTGCATCATGTTTTCGCACAAAATAGCTGCTTTGTGTAACTTATCGAAAGGTGATGCAGATAAGGTGGGGAAGATAGTCGTGGCTCCGTGGAGCAGGTGGGCATGGGTTGCGGCACGGAAAGCTTCTTCTGTACATTCGGTGAAATCATGTCCACCTCCGCCGTGTATGTGCATACAAACAAAGCCGGGAATAATGTACATTCCCTTGGCATCAATAAGCTTGGCTCCGATAAGAGCCAGGTCACAATTGGTTACTTCCAATATTTTTCCATCGCGAATTAGAACGGAACCTTCGTTCAGCCATCCTTGCGGAGTAAATATGCGTCCGTTTATAATTTGGGTAAGCATCGTTTTTTTCTGTTTTTAGAGGTTTATATTGAATGATTGTCGATACAAATGTAGTAACTTCTTATAATAATTAATGCTTTTATCTTGGAAAATGTTCATTAAATCAGAATTGGGAAATAGAATATTGAGCGGATAAATAATCTCGGGATTTTATTGTTTATGTTTCAGATTAAAAATACTCTGTATTTCAGACTCTTCATGAACTACAGAAAAAGAAAGTAGGTGATATTCCGGAAACGTTTTCGTAGAATTAAAACGTTTCCGAAGAAAAAAGAATGTTATGTATGGATAGTGGTGAAATGCTTTTTTGTATTATTGTGAAGTTGTATATTGTATGCAGGAGTGATGTTTGTTGTAAAACGGATATTGTTTAATACGTGCTTTTTGTTTCAAAAAGGAATGAGTATAGCTGCTTTTATTAACTCATAATGAGATAAATGCAGGGGTGCCAATTCCCGACAACATTTCGCCATTTTCAGTCAAATGTACCCCTTTTTTGAAGATTTTGTCAGGGGTACGAATAAGCCACAATTTTTTGTCTGTCAGTGACCTTTTCGTGGCGTTTAGGGTAGCCAAAAGGCTATAAAAAAAGTCCCACAAAATATTGATTTTGTAGGACTTGTCTTTTTGTTGTCGCCTTTTGGCTTTTCTTTTGGTGATCCGCTTGGGGCTCGAACCCAAGACCCCAACATTAAAAGTGTTGTGCTCTACCTGCT